>JAFAID010000637.1 GCA_019236925.1 Mycobacterium sp.
GAGCACTTGGTCGGAACGGCGATTCAACCGGGGCCGCACTGCCCCGATCTGCAGGGCCAACGCGGCGAACGCGACCGCCAACGCCACCGTGGCGCTGGCTGGCGGCGGGCTTGCGATAGTGGCCACCAAGACGACGATAGCCAGCACCACCTCAACGGTGTTGAGCGCGCGAAATACCAGACGGCCGATGCCGAGGCCAATCGGCAGCGTGACGTTTGCAGCCCGGAACTTCAGTGGTGCTTCCAGAAACGAGATGGCCAGCACCATGCCCAACCAGACGAAGACAACCGCGACAGCTACCGCTGACGCAAGGCTCATCTCGCCGCGGGTTGCCGGGTGAGTTGCACCAGACACAGATCGGGCTCGACGAACGCTTCCAGCCGTTCGACCGTTACCGGTGCCTGCCAGCTTTCCAGCGCTCCCCGCATGAGCCCCAAGTGGATCGGACAGACGACGGCTTTCTGGCTTTCCGCCAGCTCCAGAAACGGGCAGTGCCGCAACTCGACCTGCGCGTCTGCGCGCCGCTGCGGGTCAAAGCCGAGCTCGTCGAGGAAACCGACCAGGTGCTCGATCGATTCCTCCGCGTCGAGCTTTCCGACCGTGGTCGGAGGCGGCGGTTTGAGCTGCAGGCTCCACGCGTGACCGGCAGCCAGCGCCCTGGCGTCGGCGTCCCGGTCTCCGGCGAGATCGGTGGCAAGGATCTCGGCCAGCAGCTGGTAGTGCCGGAGGCCGCCAGGATCCATCCGCTGAGTCGCACGGAACATCTGGGCCGGCCGGCCCGCACCTTTGCGGTCCGGCGCGACCTGCTCCACCCGGCCGGTGCCGACCAAAGTGTCGAGGTGGAAGCGAACGGTGTTGGGGTGCACGTTGAGCGTGTCAGCGATGGTGGCGATGCTCATCGGAGAATGCGCCGCTTTCAACACCCTCAGCACGTCGTTTCGGCGGCCGAGGGATTGCTTTGCTGATTTGACGACGCTCATTCTCCTGAACATTCTGCGCCACGCGGGCTCGCGATCAGCCGCGTTTAGTCATAAACGGGCCGACCCGACCGAGATCACCCGGTCTCTTCGAAAACAGTCTGAGCGATGCGAAAAGCGGCATTGGCATCCGGCACACCGCAGTAAACGGCGGTTTGCAGCAGAACTTCTTTGATCTCGTCCTGCGATAACCCGTTGCTCAGCGCGGCTCGAATATGCAGCGCAAGCTCCTGTGCCCCAAGCGAATTCGGTGGCGAGCGTCTGGAAGTCCCGGGTGAAGTCGGTGGTCAGGGCAACTGCCTGCTCGACGTAGCTGTCTCGAGCACTTCCCGGCGCACGGCCATGCCCCGCTCGTAACGCGCGTGCGCGTCGCTCATCTGGCTCCCATTCTCCTCAGCTTCGCCAACACGTCGGCGATCCGGTCGGGCTGCTCAGCCGGCGCCAGATGGGCTGCCTGTGCCACCTCGACGAACCGTCCGCGGGTCACGTTGCTGGCGATGAACCGGAGCGAATCGGGCGGCGTGGCAGTGTCGTTGGCGCCGGCGACGGCGACGACCGGGGTGTCGATTTCGCCCAGGCGATGACGGGCGTCGAACTCGGCGAGGGCCTCACAGGTGCGCGCATAGCCGTCGCCGTCCACCACGCGCAGCGTGTCCAGCAGCGTCTGGGCTGACGCCGGATCGCGTTCGAAGAATCCGGGGGCGAACCACCGGCGAATCGACAATGCCACGACCTCGCCCGTCCCCCCGCTGCGGACAACTTGGGCGCGCGACTGCCAGTCGTCCGGATCGCCGATTCGCGCCGCCGTGCAGATCAGCGCCGCCGACACGATCCGCTCAGGATGCCCGAGCAGCAGTTGAAGGCCGACGGCGCCCGCCACTGATACGCCGGCATAGGTGAACGGCCGCCTGCCGATCTTGTCTTCCACGACTTTGATCACACTGGCGGCGAGGTCGTCGATGGTGAAGGCGTCTCTCGGTCGCGGGCTGGCGCCGTGTCCGGGCAGGTCCCAGCCGATGACGTGGTAGATGTCCGCCAGACGCCCTGCCACACCAGACCACAAGGCCGCCACCGAAGTGCCCAACGACGGGCCGACCACCAACGGCGGCAGATCCGGTGACCCGCCTAGATACGAGCCGCGAATTCGGGGCGCGCTCACGGCCGTTCCTTGACGATTCGTTTGGCCCGATCCAGGCTCTCGTCGATCAGCGCGTCGATCGCGCCAAAATAGCTGCCGGACGGTGCTTTCCCGGCCAGCTCGGCGATGACGCGTTGCTCGGCGCGGACGTCGGCGCTGCCGAGGTTCTCGGCCATCCGCGCCGGATGGACCTCCAGGCCGGCGAGCAGTTCACTGCACTGGGAGCCGGCGATGACGGTGCGCCGGGCAAGGATGCGTAGCGTCTCCCATTCGGCGTGCCACGAGCCGTCCGGGCGATCATCGTTGGCCAGTGCGGCGGCGGTGTGCAATGTCGCGCCCAGCGGCGGCGCGGAAATCGCCGCGCGGCGAATCAGGATGGACAGCATCGGGTTACGCTTCTGCGGCATGCTCGACGATCCACCACGACCTCCGGCCGCGGGTTCGCTCAGCTCGGCGATCTCCGGACGGGCCAGTGTCACGACGTCCGACGCGATGCGCCCCCAGGCGTCGGTGCACCCGATGAACGCGTCGCCGATCGCTGTTACCGGGGCACGGTCGGTGTGCCACGGCATCATGACGTCCAAACCCAAAGCGGCCGCGGTATTTTGCAGCAGCTCCACCGAGATTGCCGAGGGATTTGGATGGCCGGCGAGAGCGGCCAATTCAGTTGTGGCGGCCAGCGTTCCGCCCGCGCCGCCGATTTGCACCGGCATGTTCAGCGCGCGGAGATGTTGATATGCGTCGACCACGACGTTGCACCACGTCGCGGCTTTGACTCCAAAAGTCGTCGGCACCGCATGCTGCGTCAGGGTACGAGCCACCATCGGGGTGCCGCGGTGGCTTGCGGCAAGCAGCGAGAGTGCTGAAATCTGTTCGGCCAGCTGCGACATCAACTCATCGACCACAGCACGCGCCGCCAGCATCAAGCCGGTGTCGATCACATCCTGACTGGTAAGGCCACGGTGGATCCACCGGCCGGCCTCCGCGCCGGCCCGGTCACGCAGCAGTGCCACCAAGCCGATGACAGGGTTGCCGCCATCCTCCGATTTGACCGCGAGCACCTCGCGGTCGCCGTCGTTCACCAGGCCGGTGAGGTCAGCGCCGGTGCACTGATCCGGGGCCAGGCCAGCGACGACCAGTGCATCCAGCCAGGCCGATTCCACCGCGACCATCGACGCCAGCAGTGTCGCATCGGACATCAACTCCCCGGCGCGCTGGTCTCCCGGCCACAACAGGTTGGTCATCCCTGACCACCGCGGTAGGTCAGAAACACCGTCTCCTTCGCGCCCTGCAGGTGAATGTCGAAGCGGTATCCGCCGCTTTCGGGCGCGCAGAGCAGGGTTTGCCGTCGTGCGGCGTCGAGAGCGCTCAACAGCGGATCGGCGTCCAGATCGGAATCCGGCAGGTAGGCGCGGGTGAATACCCGGTCCAACAATCCGCGGGCAAAGACGACGATCGCGAAGAACGCCGCCCGCCCGACCGGCGCACCGGGCGTCAATGTGCGGAAGCTGTAGCGGCCGGCGGCGTTGGTTGCGCATCGGCCCCAGCCGGTGAACGTCTTACCATCGCGCCGCAGCGAGCCCTCCCGCCCGACCAGGCGGCCGTCGGGACCGGGCTGCGATATTTCCACCAGGGCATCGGGCACGGCATCACCGGCGCCGTCGTAAACCGTCCCGTGCAACCGGATGGCGTCGGCGTGCGCGTCGCCGACCAGCTGGTTGTCACCCGGATAGGGCAATCCGAGATGCAGGTATGGCCCCACCGTTTGCCCTGGGGTGCAGGCTAATTCAGTCATGGTTGCCGTTTGGTTCGGTCCAGGTCCGCTGGCCGCCGGCCACGATGATGTCCCACCGGTAGCCGGTCGCATACTCGGGCTCAGACAGGTTATGGTCGTAGCTGGCGATCAGCCGTTGGCGTGCAACGGGATCCACGATGGACTGATAGATGGGATCTAATCCGAACAACGGGTCACCGGGAAAGTACATCTGGGTCACCAGACGCTGGGTGAACGCGGTTCCGAACACCGAAAAGTGTATGTGCGCTGGACGCCAGGCGTTTTGGTGATTTCGCCATGGGTAAGGCCCCGGCCGGATGGTAACGAAGCGATACGTTCCGTCGGGTTCGGTCAGGCAACGGCCCACCCCGATGAAGTTCGGATCGAGCGGCGCCGGGTGCTGGTCGACTTGGTGGTTGTAGCGGCCGGCAGCATTGGCTTGCCAGATCTCGACGAGTTGACCCGCCACCGGCCCACCCGTTGCGTCGAGCAGCCGCCCGGTCACGATGATGCGCTCCCCGATGGGTTCGCCGGGGTGGCCGGCGGTGAGGTCAGCATCGAGGGGGTCGACCTCCCGGCGGCCGAAGCAAGGCGCCCAGCGCTCGACCTCGTCTGGGTCGACGCTGACGAATGGAGACTTCGGATGCCGCAGACGGCTGCTGCGGTACGGCGGATAGTCGAGCAGCGCCTGCGGCTCATCTTTCCCCTTGTAGTCAGCCTCGATGCGGGTGATCTCCGCCGTGATCGCGCGTTGGGATACAACGCGGGCCGACTCTGCTGCAGCCTTCATCAAAACTGACGCTAACGCGAGAATCGGCTACCCTCAACCGCCTTCGCGCAATTGCCGCTGCGTATGCGCCATGGTGTGGTCCGATGCCCCGTGACTACATCTATGACCAGGGTTTCTCCGAGGCCCGATTGGTGCTCGAGCACCTCACCGAGCGCCGACGAATCCGCTTCGGCCAGGTGGCCGAGGCCATCATCACGTTCATGCAGCAAGCCGGATTCGAGCCGCGCTACGGCCGCCGCGTCGTCGCCGACCTCGCGCAGCCGGGCGGGCCGACGTTCACAGCGAGCGCCGCGCCTTGAGCATCGACTCCCGCGCTCCCGGCTTTGACTTTTTCAGGTTGTCCTTTGAGGGCCTGCGGCACGCCCTGAAGGGATGGGTGGATGCCGGCCTGCTATCGCGGGAAGACGCCGTCGCGGCAGCCGCCCGGTTCGCCGAGGACATCCGGCTGCAGACACCGCCCATGCTGGCCGGAATCGGTTGCCGTTAAGCGGATTTTGGCTACTGCGCCGTCGCGGCGAGGTCCGATGTGGCTGTCCGGCGATACACGCCGTGACCGGGGTGTTGACCAGGCCGTCGGCCTACGGCATCCTCTAGATAGCAGAATACTCCTCTGTAATGCAGACAAGTAGGTGAGACGAGCCATGGCCGATCACCGCAGCGCCCTCGAGAATGTCATCGGTAACGTT
>JAFAID010000641.1 GCA_019236925.1 Mycobacterium sp.
AGTCCGAAAGCCGGTAACCAGCGGCCTGCAGCAGCAGGTCACACCGGGCCAGCAGCGCTGCACGTAACGGCGCTGCACGTGCGGCGATGGCCTTCTGGCAACGCACATACTCGGCGCGGCCGGCGGCGTGCTCGACGGCGATTGGTGCATACCCGTAGTCGTGTAGGTCGTACGGGCTGGCTCGCATATCAATTTCACGCGCCACTGCGGCTAGCTCCAGGCAGTCGAGCAGCAACTCGGAGTCGATCAGCGGGCTCAATTTGTAACACCATTTGTACAGGTCCATGTTGGCGTGCAAGCAACCGGGCTGCTCCCAGTCCTGTTGGGTGGCGCGGCTGGGCGAGCCCGCGTTTCGCGGCGCCGCTTCGGCGCTGAAGAAGCGGAACGCGTCGAAGTGGCTGCATCGCAGCGGCCCGGCAACCTCAGCCTCGACAACGGCGTCGGTGCCGGCGGCGCCCAACCGCAGCGGGACACGCTCGTGGCGCACGGCACCGTCGCGGTACACCATCGCCCATTCGTGCAGCCCGAAGCAGTTCAGCCGAGCCGGGCGCCGCGCGGTCGCCTCGAGCAGGCGCGCCACGAACGAAATGGTGTCCAGCCGGCTGCGCAGGTAGGCCTCGCTGACCATGACACCGGCGTCATCAGCGATGTAGCCGCGGCGGCCGCCGTACCGACGGATCGCTTCGCCGCCGCCGAGCAGCACCCCGAAACCCGGGTGCCAGCAGCGCAGCTGCCCCGGCCGCAGGTTGTAGTAGCTGAAGAGGAAATCCCACACCGGATGCGGCTCGCCGACCCGGGCGCGCTTGAGGTGTGGGGCGACGAGCGTCTCGGCGCGTTCGGCGTAGTCGTCGGCGCACGTCGTCCACTGCTCAGGGTCCAGCCGCCGGACGTCAGGCACGCTGCATCCCATCCCGTACGACACCGACCACGTCCCTGACCAGATCCTCCAGTGCCACCATCGCGACCACCGTCCCGTCCTGCCCGGTGACCAGCGCCAGATGGCTCTTGCTGCGACGCATCCGCGACAACGCTTCGGGGATCGACAGCGATTCGGCAATTTGGGGCAGCGGCCGAACCCTGGCCAGGTCGACCACGGCATGGGGGCTATCAGCCAGTGGCAGCACATCTTTGATGTGCAGGTAGCCGATGAATCGGCCGTTCACATCGACTACCGGGAACCTGGAGTAGCCGGTGGTGGCCAGCGCCTTTTCCACCGCCTCGACCGTCGGCCCGGAGCGCGGCCCGGCCACCGGCACCGCACGGATCTGGCTGACCGGCACGGTCACGTCGGCGACCGTCCGGTTACGGATCTGCAGCGCCCGGGTGAGCCTGGTGTGCTCCTCGGGATCCAGCAGACCTTCCGACACCGATTCGGCGATCATCTCGCTGAGCTCGACGGTGGAAACCGTGACGTCGAGTTCGTCGCGGGGCCGGACCCGCAGTGCTCGCAAGGTGGCGCTGGTGCAGCGGTTGTAGAACGCGATGATCGGCCGGACCGTCCGCACATACATCAAATAGGCCGGGCTCAGCAGCATCGCCGCCCTCTCCGGGCCGGCGATCGCGATGTTCTTCGGGACCATCTCACCGAGCAGCACATGCAGCGTCACCACGATCGCCAGCGCAACGGCGAACGACACGGTGTGCAGCAGGGCGGGGGAGACGCCGCCGACGAAATCGAACAGTGGCTCCAGCAGGTCGGCGACCGCGGGCTCACCAATCCGGCCGAGCAGGATCGACGACACCGTGATACCCAACTGGGCGCCGGCGAACATCAGGGGCAGCTGTTCGCCCGCCCTAATCGCGGTAACCGCGCTTGATCTGCCCTGCTCGGCCAATGCTTCCAGCCGGTCTCGACGCGCCGCGATCAGCGAGAATTCCGCGCCTACGAAGAACGCGTTGGTGGCGATCAGCAAAATGGTCGCCAACACTCCCCACAGGTCTTTCATCATTGAGCCCGTCCCGCGCCGGAATCACCGTGACCATTCACCTGGGTCAGCTCGAGCAGGTCGATACGGCGGCCATCCATCCGGATGACCCTGGCCTGCCAGCGGGCGGTGCCTTCCGCGATGCCGTCGGGTTCATATCCGCTGAGCTGCACCGTGTCCCCGCTCACCGGAATGCGACCGAGCTCTTGGAGCACCAGCCCGCCGATCGTCTCGTATTCACCCTCCGGTGCGTGATAGCCGGTGGCGGCCGCCACTTCGTCGATGCGCAGCAGCCCTGACACCTGCCAGCCATTGCCGGATGCCACCACATCCGGTGTGGCATCGTCGTGTTCGTCGCGGACGTCGCCGACGATCTCTTCGATCAGATCCTCGACGGTCACCATGCCCGCAATCCCGCCGTACTCGTCGACGACCATCGCGGTCTGCAAGCCGTTGGCGCGGATCTCTCCCATCAGCGCGTCGCCGTCCAGCGTGAAGGGCACCACCGCGACCGGCTGTGCGATGGCGGCCAGCAAGGTGTACTCCCGCTGCGCGGGCGGGACTTGAAAGACCTGCTTGACGTGCACCATGCCGACGGTCTCGTCGAGGTCGCCCTCGACGATCGGGAACCGGGAGAATCCGCTCTCGGTGGCGATGGCGACCAGGTCGGCGACAGTGTTATCCGTTTGCAGCGCAATGATTTTCGATCGCGGCGTCATCAGCTCCTCGGCGATCAGCGTGCCGAACAGCAGTGATCGATCCAATAACGCCGCGGTAGCCGGGTCCAGTGAGCCGCTGCGAGCAGACATGCGCACCAGCGAAACCAGCTCCTGGGGCGAGCGGGCCGACCGCAGCTCCTGCGCGGGCTCGATGCCCAGCTTGCGCAGGATCCAGTTCGCCGCACCATTTGTCAGCCGGATCGCGAAGGTCATCACGAACGAGAACAGCAGCTGCGGGCCGGCGACGGCACGGGCGGTCGGCAGTGGCCGGGCCACGGCCAGATTCTTGGGCACCAGTTCACCGAAGACCATCGACACCGAGGTGACGACCACCAGAGTCACGAATGCGACAAGTGCCTCGGCGATCTGGTCGGGTACCCCGAGCGCGTTCATCGCCGGGTGCGGCAGCTTCGCCACCAACGGCTCGGTGAGGTATCCGGTGACCAGCGTGGTTATCGAGATGCCCAGCTGCGCTCCGGACAGCTGGAACGAAAGGGTGTGCTGGGCGCGGCGCACGTAGCGGTCACGCCGGTCACCATCGCGCGCGTTGGCCTCGACGGTGCTGGGCTCGAGGGTGGTCAACGAGAACTCGGCGGCGGTGAACAGGGCGTTGGCCGCGGTGAGCAGCACGATCGCCAGCAGGCTGAGCAGGGTGATGACGAGATTCATCGAGGCCACCCTCGAGAAGGGGGCTCCTCAGGGTCGGCGTCACACACGCCGGACGGCGCGGGTGCCTGCGGCACGGAAACCCTTTCCTTCGACCTACCCATTGCTTACGGGAGCTTTTATGTTAGCGAAGCCGTAACACCGCGAAGCCTCCGCTGCTGCGACGACACGCCTTCGACCGCTCTGGATCTACCAGCCGAACGGCAGCGGGTGGCCTTCAGCAAAACCCGCCGCGGATTGCACACCGACCACCGCCCGCTGATGCAGCTCGGCCAGCGTCGACGCACCGACGTAGGTGCACGTGCTGCGCACCCCCGACGTGATGTGGTCGAGCAGGTCCTCGACTCCGCCGCGGTTGGGATCCAGCCCCATCCGCGAGGTCGAGATACCTTCCTCGAACAGCGCTTTGCGGGCCCGCTCGAAGGCGCTGTCGGCGCCGGTGCGGGCAACCACGGCCCGTTTGGACGCCATCCCGTAGCTCTCTTTGAACGGCTGGTCGTCGCGGTCCCGCATCAGGTCGCCGGGGGATTCGTAGGTGCCGGCGAACCACGATCCGATCATCACGTTGGACGCGCCGGCCGCCAACGCCAAGGCCACGTCCCGCGGGTGGCGCACGCCGCCGTCCGCCCACACATGTGCGCCGAGTTCCTTTGCCGCCGAGGCACACTCGAGTACGGCAGAGAACTGAGGCCGGCCGACGCCGGTCATCATCCGGGTGGTACACATCGCGCCCGGGCCGACACCGACCTTGACGATGGACGCCCCGGCGCCGATCAGGTCACGGGTGCCGTCGGCCGACACCACGTTGCCGGCGGCCAATGGCACGCCCAGGTCCAGCGACGCAATCGACTTGATCGCGTCGAGTGCCTTCACCTGATGGCCATGCGCGGTGTCAACGACAACCAGGTCGACACCGGCCTCGGTCAACGCCTGCGCCTTGGCGGCCACATCACCGTTGATGCCGACGGCTGCGCCGATGCGTAGCCGGCCCGCGGAGTCGGTGGCCGGGGCGTAGAGGCCCGCGCGGATCGCCCCGGTGCGGGTCAGCACGCCGGCCAGCGTGCCGTCGGGGCCGGTCAGCACCGCAACATCGACGGGGGCCTGCTCGAGAAGATCGAACACCTCGCGCGGGTTGGTGCCCACTGGCGCGTTGACGAAGTCGGTGATCGCGACATCGCGTACCCGCGCGAAACGATCCACGCCGTCGCAGCACGATTCGGTGACCAGCCCGATCGGACGGCCCTCGAAAGCCACCACTGCGGCGCCATGTGCGCGTTTGTGGATCAGCGCCATCGCGTCCGACACCGAATCGTCGGGCGCCAGTATCACCGGGGTGTCGACAACCAGGTCGCGGCTTTTGACGAAGTCCACCGTGCGCTGCACCACGGCGATCGGAAGATCTTGCGGCAGCACCACAATCCCGCCGCGGCGGGCCACCGTCTCGGCCATCCGCCGGCCCGCGACCGCGGTCATATTCGCCACCACCACCGGGATGGTGGTGCCGGAGCCGTCGCGGGTGGCCAGATCGACGTCGAAGCGCGACGCCACGTCCGAACGGTTCGGCACGATGAAGACGTCGTCGTAGGTCAGGTCGTAAGCGGGACGGTGCCCGTCCAGAAACCTCATCGGTGTCCGTGTACCCCTTATTTGGCCCGGTTAGGCCGGCACTTCGGTGCGGTCCCCACTCCACAGTGTGTGGAACTTCTTGGTCGGGTCCTCGTCGATGCGCCCGTAGGTGTGCGCGCCGAAGAAGTCCCGCAGGCCCTGCGTCAGGGCGGCCGGCAGCCGCTCGGTGCGCAGCGCGTCGTAGTAGGACAGCGCCGAGGCGAAGCCCGGGATCGGGATGCCCAGCCGGGTGGCGGCCACCACGACGCGACGCCAGCTGTCGATGGCCGCCTCAATGGCGCTGCGGAAATACGGCGCGACGATCAAGGTCGCCAGGTCGGGGTCGTCATCGAACGCCTCTTTGATGCGGTTGAGGAACTTCGCCCGGATGATGCAGCCACCCCGCCAGATGGTGGCCAGGTCGCCCGGCGTGATGCCCCAGTTGTATTCGGCGCTGCCGGCCTGGATCTGGTTGAAGCCCTGGGCGTAGGCGATGATCTTCGACGCATAGAGGGCCTGACGGACGTCCTCAATGAATTGCTTTGCATCGCTTGGCTTTTCGCCTAAATACCCGGACGCCAGTCCGGTCGTGGCCTTTCGCTGGGTTACCGAACCCGACAGCGCGCGAGCAAATACCGCCTCGGCGATGCCGGTGACGGGCACGCCGAGGTCCAGGGCCGACTTCACCGTCCAGCGGCCGGTGCCCTTCTGCTCGGCCTCGTCGAGGATGACATCGACCAGTGGCTTGCCGGTCCTGGCGTCGGTCTGGCGCAGCACCTGAGCGGTGATCTCGACCAGGAAGCTGTCCAGGTCGCCCTTGTTCCACTCGTCGAACACGTCGGCGATCTCGCCCGCGGTCTTGCCGAGCCCGTCGCGCAGCAACTGGTAGGCCTCACCGATCAACTGCATGTCGGAGTACTCGATGCCGTTGTGCACCATCTTGACGAAATGCCCGGCGCCGTCGGGGCCGATGTGGGTACAGCACGGCACGCCGTCGACGTGTGCGGAGATCTCCTCGAGCAGCGGACCCAGCGATTTGTAAGACTCGGCCGGCGCACCCGGCATGATCGACGGCCCGTTCAGCGCGCCCTCTTCGCCGCCGGAGATGCCGGCGCCGACGAAGTGCAGACCCCGCTCACGCATCGCCTTTTCGCGGCGGATGGTGTCGGTGTAGAGGGCGTTGCCGCCGTCGATGATGATGTCGCCCTTTTCCATGGCGTCGGCGAGCTCGTTGATGACGGCGTCGGTCGGGTCGCCCGCCTTGACCATGATCAACACCCGGCGCGGCTTCTCCAACGCGTCGAGAAACTCTTTCACGGTCTCCGACCGTACGAACTTGCCCTCGTCACCGTGCTCTTTGAGCAGGGCGTCGGTCTTTGCGACGGATCGGTTGTGCAGGGCCACCGTGTAGCCGTGGTGGGCGAAATTCCTGGCGATGTTCGAACCCATTACAGCCAGCCCGGTCACTCCGATCTGCGCGGTACCGGTCTTCGATTCCGACGAGCTCATCTATTCGCCTCTCAGGGTCGTGACTTTCTCCAAGCCTTGCACCGAACACTGTGGCACAGCGAGTTTCGGCCATCTGCAAGGTATCGCCAAAGCGTCGTGGTTGCCCAGCCGTAGGTTAGGCGGCGGTGAACAGCCGTTGCAGTTCAGTGAGCCACGGAATGGCCAGCGCGACGGTCGGGACCACCAGAATCGCCGCCGCGACGAGGTAAGCAGCGGTCGACAACATCAGGCTGTTGCCCCGCCCGGAGAGCCGACGCACCCGCAGCAGCGTGTGTGTGCCGCCGGCCGCCAGCGCGCCCAGGGGAGTAGGCCCCGATGCGCAAGTCACCAGGGCGCGGGCCAGGGGAGCGCGACCGGCCACACGTACCGCAGCGTCGTCGGCCAGCAGTTCGACGAGCAGTTGCACCGCGTGCAACGCGTTTGCGCTTCGGACAAACCGGGGGAATGCGGCGTGTGCAGCGGTGAATGCCTCGAGGACGAGATCGTGACGGGCGCGCAGATGAGCACGCTCGTGGCTCAGGATCGCGGCAACCTCGGTCTCGGTGAGAGAGTCCAGCGTGCCTTCGCTGACCACCACTCGGCTGCGGACACCGGGCAGACAGTAGGCCAACGGCTGCGCCACTTCGAGGACGCGCAGGTCACGTTCCCGCACACAGGCTCGCGCTGAGACCGCGTCCGGTGCCACACCAAGCAGGTCGACGAGCATGCGGTGGTGGGCCCGGCGCCGGCGCGTGGTGACGGCCACCCGGACCACGGCCATCGCCAGCCGGGCACCGACCAGCAGCGTGAGCGCCAAAGCCGCGAAATCCAGGGTCCAAAGTGACCAGCCGAGACGGCCGATGTCAGCGACCGGAGTCGCGGTAGGCCGCCCGTCCGGACCGGGGAGAAACAGCCGGCTGGCAATCGCTATCCCGGCGCTGAACGTTGAGAGCACCGCGGCCACCGCGATGGCCTGCCAGAGCACCATCGCTGCGCGCGGGGCACGCAACGGCCACTGTGCCCGCGACAGCAAAGCCGGCACCGGGCCGACCAGCATCACCGCAAGTACGGTGAAGCCCAGCCCGGACATGGTGCAAGTCTCCCTCAGCTCCTGGGCAGAGCGCCAGGCGGCGCGTCGCGGTGACCGGACTCCAGCTCATCGAGTGCCCGCCGAAGCGCCTCGGCTTCGTCGGCGCCGACTCGTTCGACGAAATGCACCAGGGCCGCTTGTCGGCTTCCGGAGTCCGCGGCCTGATCCAGCGCGTCGACCATGAGGCCGGCCACGAGCTCGTCGCGGCCGTGCACGGGCAGGTAGCGATGGGCGCGGTCGTCACGGATTTGGGAGACCAGATTCTTCTTGGCCAACCGTTGCAGCACCGTCATCACCGTCGTGTAGGCGAGGTCGCGTCGCATGGACAGCGCATCGTGCACCTGGCGCACGGTTTGGGGTTCAGGTGCGGACCATAGGTGGTCCATTACCGCACGTTCGAGATCCCCCAGACGCGTCAGCTTAGCCATGTTCGTTCATCTCCTGTGCAATGACGTAAGCCTACTCCGGCTTACTACCGACCGTCGTACGCCCACGACCTAGTAACGGTCGTGTGCGGTGGAAATTCCCGCGGCATGGGGTCCGCCCGTGTGATGGCCCCCAACAGTGTCCCCTTCCATTCTATGGTTAGGCTTACCTTACAACGGGAGGTACGCGTGACGACTCTTATCGACGACCCGCTCATCGCGGCAATGGCGATTGACCGCATGCTGCCGCTGCATGAGTCCAGCCGGCGGCTTCGCGAGCTGTATCCGCAATGCCCGCGGGTCTACGGTGTCGCGGTACTGGCCGACGTGTCCGTCCGCCGGTGGTGGCCACTGGAGTCGGCGCTGAGCACCGATCGCCTGCAGGCCATGTTCGACGCGGCCGCGTCGGACATGGACCAGCGCAGCGCCGCTCGCCAGTTGGCGGCAACGCTGGTCCACACCGTGATCGGGCGAGTCGTCGCGCTGGTAGTGCTGGAGGCACGGGCGTGGGACACCGGCCTGGAGAACCAGTGGGTGCACGTCGACGCCGACGGGGTCATCGACTGGGCCGGGGTGGTGGATCCGACGGTGCGCGCGCTGCCCAACGACCCCTAATTCGCAGACGACGACTGCCTACGCGATGGCGGGGTGCAGATGCCGAGCGAAGCGGCGTTAACCACCTGGGTCGCCCACCGCTGTCACCGCACCCTGGAACCGTTGTTCGCCAAATTGCACGCGGTCAGCGGCGGCGCTATTTCGGTCGCGACGATGTGGCACATCGTCGGATCGATGGTGGTGGCCGCGGCGGCCCAGGTGCCGCAGCTGGCCGGCATCGACGAGCTGACCGCGACGCGTCGCGGTCAAGCCGTGCTCGACGCGCTGGTGGGCTTCGGCCTGCCGGTCCGCGGCCCGTCGGCGCCGCGGCCGCGAGCACGGACCTCTTGCGAGATTAGGGCAGCCTTGCCTATGCTGCTTACATCGAGCAATAGATGACCGCGGTGGCGTCCTGAGGGCTGCAGTGACCCCCGGTCAACTCGATCGGCGAGCCCCGTGCATTAACGCACGGGGCTCGCCTGTATGTGGGGGATGCCGCCTCAGTCTTTGACGAACTTTGCCAGACCCCCGGACACACTCGCGTCCGGTCGCGCCGTGTAGACCTATGCCATGCAGAAATCGCCAGACTCAGTCATCCCGCCGGGTTTCGAGTCGCCGTTCGACAACGAGCTGGGGCTGGTGTTCACCGAACTCACCCCGGATGGTGCACGGGCATACCTCGAGGTGCAGCCCAAGCTGCTGCAGCCGATGGGCATCCTGCACGGCGGTGTCTATTGCTCGATGGTCGAGAGCATGGCCAGTGTCGCCGCATGGACCTGGATCAGCGCGAACGGTGGCGGCTCGGTCGTCGGCGTCAACAACAACACCGACTTCCTGCGGGCGATCGGCAAGGGCATGGTGTACGGCACTGCGACGCCGCTGCACCGCGGCCGCCGTCAGCAACTGTGGCTGGTCACGATCACCGGCGCCGACGATCGCGTGGTCGCCCGCGGCCAGGTGCGGCTGCAGAACCTCGAAGCAGATTCCGGTTAACCGGCGGGATCCCGGCTTATCGGCCTGTTTGCCCGACTAGCTGGCCGCCTTTGCTGGTTCACCTTCGTGCGCCTCGGCGGCCAGCACCGCTAACTGCTCGAGCCGGGTGCGGGCGAAGGCCTGCTGCTCGGTGATAGTGAGCTGGCCGCGTCGAGTGCTCAGGAACGTCACTGTCCATGACAGCAGTGTGCTCACCTTGGTTTTGAACCCGACCAGATACACCAAGTGCAGAACCAGCCACGCCAACCAGGCGATGAACCCGCTGAATTCCAGCGGACCGATCTTGGCCACTGCAGAAAATCGGGACACCGTGGCCATCGAACCCTTGTCGAAGTACTGGAACGGCTCCCGTTCCGCCGGATCGGCGCCGGCGAGTTCTGCTTTGATCGTGGTCGCGGCGTACTTGGCGCCCTGAATGGCGCCCTGCGCCACCCCGGGCACACCCTCGACGGCGGCCATATCGCCGATGACGAAGACGTTTGGGTAGCCGGGCAGCGACAGGTCGGGCAATACCTTGACCCGGCCGGACCGGTCGAGTTCGACTCCCGACTGGCGGGCCAGATCCCGCCCCAGCGGGCTGGCGGAAACCCCCGCCGACCACACCTTGCAGGCGGATTCGATGCGCCGCACGCTGCCGTCGGGGTCCTTCACGGTAATGCCGTCGCGATCGACGTCGGTGACCATCGCATCCAGTTGGATATCCACGCCCATCTTTTCCAGCCGCGCGGCCGCTCGCTTGCCGAGCTTCTCACCAAACGGCGGCAGGACGGCGGGTGCGGCATCGAGTAGGACCACTCGGGCTTTCGTCGAATCGATATGCCGGAAGGCGCCTTTCAGCGTGTAGTCGGCCAGTTCGGCGATCTGACCGGCCATCTCGACGCCGGTGGGCCCGGCGCCGACGACGGTGAAGGTCAACAACTTCTTGCGCCGCTCCGGATCGTTGGAGCGCTCGGCCGCCTCGAACGCACTCAATATGCGCCCGCGTAGCTCCAGCGCGTCGTCGATGGATTTCATGCCGGGCGCGAACTCGGCGAATTGGTCGTTGCCGAAGTATGACTGCCCGGCCCCGGCGGCCACGATCAGGCTGTCGTAGGGGGTCTCGTAGGTGTGACCAAGCAGATCCGACACGACGACCTTGCGGGCCAAGTCGATATGAGTGACGTCACCAAGCAACACCTGGACGTTGCGCTGCCTGCGCAAGATGACGCGGGTGGTCGGGGCGATCTCGCCTTCCGAGATGATGCCGGTCGCCACCTGATACAGCAGCGGCTGGAATAGGTGATGGGTGGTACGTGCGATCAGCTTGATGTCGACGTCAGCCCTCTTGAGCTTCTTGACGGCGTTCAGTCCACCGAAGCCTGATCCGATAACCACAACCCGGTGCCGACGATTGGGTGCACTGAACTCGGGTGGGGCGCTCATGGTCTGGTTGCTCCTCAGCGGCGACTTCGTTCACCTCTACGTTAGCCGCCCGGACCTGCAATTATCGACGTCAAGCGGTGTGATCACCCCCACCCGCGACGTCGAACGTGACGCCGCTCGCCAGGTCGGTCAGAGACCGACCAGCGGGCGCAGCGCCTCAGCTGCCGCGGTGACCACGCCTGGGGTGTAGAGCGGCATGTTGATGATCACGCCGTCAATTCCGGCGTCCAGCACCTTGGCCTGGACCTGTTTGGCGATGTAGTCGGGACCGCCCACCAGCATGCGCTGGCTCATCTCCGCCGGGATTAGGTCCGGCTTGGCGTTCTCGTCCAGCACCACGGTCAGCAGGACGCTGGTCTCCAGCGTCGAGGGGTCACGGCCGGCCTCGTCGCAGCGTTTGGCCAAGGCGTCGAGCTTGCCGGGCAGCTCGTCGAATCCAGCGATGACGTTGAGATGGTCGGCGTAGCGCGCGGCGATCGAGAAGGTCTTCTTTTCGCCGCTGCCGCCGATCAGGATCGGAATGCGATCGCGATAGCGCGGTTCGGCCAATGCCGATTCGGTGGTGTACCACTTGCCGGAGAACGTCGATCGCTCACCCTTGATCATCGGATCGAGGATTTGCAGCGCCTCCTCGAGCCGATCGAACCGCTCGGTGAAAGTGCCGAACTCGAAACCGAGTTGTTGATGTTCGAGTTCGAACCAGCCTGTTCCGACGCTGAGGATTGCGCGTCCCGCGCTCGCCACGTCCAGTGTGGTGATGACCTTGGCCAGCAGCGTCGGGTTGCGGTAGGTGTTGCCGGTCACCAGCGCGCCCAACTGGACCCGTTCGGTAGCCGTCGCCAGCGCACCGAGAGCGGTGTAGGCCTCCAGCATCGGCTGGTCGGGGGAGCCCAGCATCGGCAGCTGGTAGAAGTGGTCCATCACGAAAACCGAGTCGAATCCAGCCGATTCGGCCTCGCGAGCTTGCGCGAGGACGGTCGGGAAGAGCTGTTCGACGCCGGTGCCGTAAGAAAAGTTGGGAATTTGCAAGCCAAGTCGGATAGTCACGCGGTCTACCCTAACGACCGCCCGCCGGTGGCGGAGGGCCCAAATGAATTGTTCGCGCTAGGCGAATTGCGTCAGCGCGCCGTGGCTGACGTGCAACAGCTGTCCGGTGATGTGGCGGGCAGCTGAACTCGTCAGGAACAGCGCCAACCGCGTGACCTCAGCGGCAACCGGTGGCGGCGCGCTGGACAATCCTTCGTAGCCTGGCTGCACGCCGCGCCCGGCAGCGACGGCGTTGACGGTGATACCGCGGGTGCCGAAAACCGTGGCCTGGCCCGCGACCCAGTTCGACAGCGCGGCCTTGATCGCGGCCTCGGCGCTGCCTGCACGCGGGTTCTCCGGGACGACGCTGATGATCGACCCGCCGGAGCGCAGGTGATCGCCGACGGTCTGGACGGTCAGCACCGCCGACAGCACGGTGGCGTCCAGCGAGTTACGCCACGCGGAGGCCAGATCCGACAGCGAGTATGCGCGGGGGTCACCGGGGTTCCAGCGCGGTGCCGGGATGTTGACGATGGTGTCGATGTGATGCGGGAACAGCCCTCGGACCTCGGCGAGGCTGGCCGGATCGGTCGTGTCGCAGACAATCGCATCCGCCTCGAGCTCCTTGGCGGCCACCTCGAGATCGTCTCGACGTGCCCCGGCCAGGGTGATCGTGTGGCCCGCATCGCGGAAACCCTCAGCAACGGCGCGACCCAATTCGGTATCGCCGCCGGTGACCAGCACCTCCACCGCTATGACCTCCTCGTATTCAACACTGAAACTAGGTGACGGCCATTTACAGGCACCTGCGGTTTCCGCCTGAAGCAACGGTCATCCGATGCTTCGATGGTGGCACACCGCAACGCTGGTCCCTGGGATTTCAGGGCGTGTATGGCGTCATTCTGCGTACATGTTACTGGACGGTAGCTATACATGAAACTCTGAAACCGGCACGACGCGGTCACCGTTTGGACAACGGTTGGCACCATCACATCCCGGCTGAGAAACTGAGCGGGTGCTCCCACGGCGGCAGGGCTTGCTCAAGCACCCAGCCCGGGTCCGCGTTGTGTACGGCTTCATGTCAGTGGTGCTGGTGACGAATTTGTCCGCGTGTGGCTCGAAGTCACCGCCGGCCACGCGCTCCTCGTCTCAGGGCCAATCGTCGGCTCAGTCGCTCATGGTGTTCGCCGCCGCAGCGCTCAAGCCGCCGTTCACCCTGCTCGCCGGGAAGTTCCAGGCCGACAATCCTGGCACCACAATGGATTTCGACTTCGCCAGCTCCGCGGAACTGGCGACCCAGTTGACCTCGGGCGCCAGTGCTGACATCTTCGCTTCGACCGACAGCGGGCAAATGGACACGGTGGCCAAGGCCGGCTTGACGGAGACCGATCCGGTCAATTTCGCATCCAACACATTGGTGATCGTGACAGCGCCAGGCGACCCCAAGCAGATTCACTCGTTCGCCGACCTCGCCAAACCCGGGCTCAATGTCGTGGTGTGCCGACAACCGGCGCCCTGTGCAGCGGCGACCCAGCGCATCGAGGACAACACCGGCGTGCACCTCAACCCGGCCAGTGAAGAACCGGCCGTATCCGATGTCCTGACCAAGGTCACCGCCGGCGAGGCTGACGCCGGGCTGGTCTACGTCACCGACGCACGCAACGCAGGCAACAAAGTGAGCACGGTCAAGTTCGCCGAGTCGGCCGGCGCCGCCGTCGCGTATCCAATCGCCGTCCTCAAGCATGCCTCCGAGCCCGCGCTGGCCCAGAGGTTCATCGACCTGGTGACCGGAGCAACCGGCCAAAAGGTCCTCAACGAGGCCGGCTTCGCCGGGCCCTGAAGACGCGCCCGGCGGCGATTAGGATGCCGCGGGTTCGCCCCAGTCGCGGCGTTCGCTGAACTGGCCCGCTGATCTGCGTTGATGTATCGGATTGTGTGCTTGCTACCGGCGGCAAATCAGTAACATAGTCAGCATTAGGAACTTGTTCCACGGCTGTCACACGGTAGGTTTTTCCTCATGGACGAGGTGCACGCACACTCGACACGGCCCAAACGCCGCTGGACGACGCTGGCCGTCGCGGCGATAAGCGGCGCCGGAGCCATCGCGCTCGCGTTGCCTGCGGCCACAGCAAACGCCGACCCGGTTCCACCACCGGGAACCACCACGGCGGCGCCCCCGCCGCCCAACGGTCCGGCAGATGCGGCACCCGGTCCGGCGGCCGGTCCTCCTGCGGCACCGCCGCCCGCCGATCCGGTCGGAGCGCCGCCCGCAGCCGGCCCCAACGCACCTGCGCCGCCCGCAGCCGGCCCCAACGCGCCTGCGCCGCCTGCGACCGATCCCAACGCGCCTCAACCGGCGCGCATCGACAACCCGGTCGGCGGGTTCAGCTATGTCGTTCCGGCTGGCTGGGTGGAATCGGACGCAACTCATCTTGACTACGGCTCGGCATTGCTGAGCAAGGAGACCGGGCCGCCAGCCCCTGGCCAGCCGCCACCGGTGGCCAACGACACCCGCGTCGTGCTCGGCAAGTTGGATCAGAAGCTCTACGCCAGCGCTGAAGCCGACAACACCAAGGCCGCGACCCGACTGGCATCGGATATGGGTGAGTTCTTCATGCCGTATCCCGGCACCCGGATCAACCAGGCGACCGCGCCGCTGGCCGCCCCCGGCATGGCGGGAGGCGCGTCGTACTACGAAGTTAAATTCAGCGACGCCACCAAGCCGAACGGCCAGATCTGGGCGGGAGTGGTCGGCCCGTCGGGGCCGAATGCGCCCCAGGGTTCAGCTAACCAGCGTTGGTTCGTGGTCTGGCTGGGCACCGCTAACGATCCGGTGGACGTAGCCGGGGCGAAGGCGCTGGCCGAGTCGGTCCGCCCGCTGGCACCGGCTCCACCGGCTCCGGCACCCGCCCCGGCCGCTCCGGCGCCCGCACCCGGCCCGGCAGCTCCGGCTCCGGCTCCGCCGCCCGCCCCGAACGCGCCGCCGCCGGCACCCGCGGCACCGACGTCACCGCCACCTGGACAGCCCACGGGCGGTAACGGTGCTTCGCCGGCTCCGGGCGCGGTTTCGACCTGACCGCACGCCAATCCATCGCACGGCTGGCGCAGTTCAACCGAACGTGCCCGACTGACAACCGCGACTCGTTACGCTGATACGGGTATACCGAGTGACAGTCCAGCAGCGGGCTTGGCCAGCGACAGCAAGGAGTTCCGAATGGATGTCATGGCAGCTACTCAATTTCTCGCGCTGTCCACGCCGACTGCCGTCAGCTGGCTCGCATATATCATCATCGGCGGCATCGCCGGCTGGGTCGCGAGCAAAATCGTTAGAGGCGGTAGCTCGGGCATTCTGATGGATGTGGTCGTCGGCGTAGTCGGCGGATATATCGGCGGAACGATCCTCAGCTGGCTCCACGTCGACGTCGAACACGGCCGCCGGTGGTTTACTTTCTTCACCGCGTTACTTGGGGCCGTTATTCTGCTATTCGTCGTGCGGCTGGCGCGAGGCGCCACCAGACGCTAAACCATTGCCGCCATTGTGATTAGCGGCACGATAAGCGCGTGGCGGGTGCGTCGGCCCGGTCCGATGAACACCGAGCCGCTGGAATGGGTCCGCACGCAGTCGCCTCGCCCCGAGCCGTCCGAGCTGCTGGTCGCCGTGCGCGCATGCGGGGTGTGCCGCACCGACCTGCATGTGACCGAGGGAGACCTTCCGGTGCACCGGGATAACGTGACGCCCGGACACGAAGTGGTCGGCGAAGTTGTCGAGGTCGGCGTCGACGCCGGCGACGAGTTCAGCGTTGGCGACCGGGTCGGGATCGCCTGGCTGCGTTATACCTGCGGAGTCTGCAAGTACTGTCGGCGCGGCGACGAGAACCTGTGTCCGAACTCCCGCTACACCGGTTGGGATGCCGACGGTGGCTATGCTGAATTCGCCACCGTCCCTGCAGCTTTCGCCCACCATCTGCCCAGCGGCTACAGCGACAGCGAGCTTGCGCCGCTGCTGTGCGCAGGAATCATCGGCTACCGGTCGCTGCTGCGGGCCGCGCTACCGCCCGGCGGCCGGCTTGGGCTGTATGGATTCGGCGGCAGCGCGCACATTACCGCGCAGGTCGCACTGGCCCAAGGCGCCGAAGTGCACGTGATGACCCGCGGCGCCGCCGCCCGAGAACTGGCGCTCGAGCTGGGTGCCGCGTCGGCCCAGGGCGCCGCCGACCCGCCACCGGTGCGCCTCGACGCCGCGATCCTGTTCGCCCCGGTCGGTGATCTCGTGCTGCCCGCGCTGGAGGCGCTCGACCGCGGCGGCACTCTGGCGATCGCCGGAATCCACCTGAGCGACATTCCCGTCCTCAACTACCAGCGCCACCTTTTCCAAGAACGCCAGCTGCGCTCGGTAACGTCGAACACCCGCGCCGACGCGCGGGCCTTCCTCGACTTCGCAGCCGAGCATCACATCAAGGTGACCACGCCGGAATATCCACTGCGTCAAGCTGATCGGGCGCTATCGGATCTCAGCGCCGGCCGCATCGCCGGTGCCGCCGTGCTGCTGGTGTAAAACCGTCAGCTGGACAGGTGCCAGACCAACGCCGCGGCCACAGCCCCCAAGCCATTGAGCGACCAATGCAGGGCGATCGGCGCGATCAGGCTGCCGCTGCGTCGGCGCAGCCAACTGAACACGAACCCGGCCAGCGCGGTCGCGACCACCGCCAGCGTCACGCCGGCCAGCATGCCCACGACTCCTCCGCCGAACAACCGAGTGAAGCCGATGTTGCTGCTCGTCAGTCCCAACGACGTGGCGATATGCCAGAGACCGAACAACAGCGAACCCGCCACAGCGACGCCGCGGAACCCCCAGGCGCGGTTCAATGCGCCATGCAACACACCACGGAAAGCCAGCTCCTCGGGGATCACGGTTTGCAACGGAATGAGGATCATGGACGCAACCAGTGCACCCGAGATCGTCGCGTAGTGGTTATTCATGAACATCGGCCGGGTCAGCGGAAGCAGCACGCCGACCGCGATCACCGTCGCCACCAGCGCAATCGCACCCAGCGCATACGCCGCACCGGATTTCCAGTGGTCGCGGCCCAGCCCGAGCTCGGCCCAGCCCAGACCGTTGAACCGCAACAAGACGACCAGCCCGACCGCTGCCGCCGGGACCGTTGCGACGCCCGCCCACGGCGTGGTGAAGTGCGCGATCAGGTTCGCACATACCAGCACCACCACGACCAGCGCGACGTCGACGTAGATGCGGAAGTGGTGCAGCGCCGAGAGCTGCGACAGCATCGGATGGGGGTCGGCGGCTACCGTCGCGTCAAGCATCCGGCAAGTTTACCGGCGGACCCTTGGTGCCCCGTTTACTCTGCGTTCGATGCCTTGCGTCGGCTTACGTAGTCCTTGAGCTCTGCGGAAAGCCCGTCCGCCGCCAACAGCCGAGGCAGCAGCTCCGGTGCAGACAATCGGGCGCGAAAGACCAACCCGATGGTCACGTCGTGATCGGGGCGGTGATCGATGGCGATTCCGTCGCCCGCGCGCACGGTTCCGGGCGAGATCACCCGTAGGTAGGCGCCGGGTTTCCCGGCCTGGATGAAGGTTTTGATCCAGTGGTTCAAATTCAGAAACGCCTGGAACGTCCGGCACGGCGTCCGGGGAGCGGAGACTTCCAATAGCAGGCCGTCGGTGCCGATGCGCCAGCGTTCGCCGATCCGCGCCTCGGTCACATCGATGCCCGATGTGGTCAGATTCTCACCGAAGTTTCCGTTGGTGAGTGTGCGCTGGAGTTGGATCTCCCAAGCGTCGAGGTCTTCGCGCGCGTACACGTAGACGGCCTGGTCGTCACCGCCGTGGAATTTCTGGTTGCCGATGGTGTCGCCGACCAGTCCGCTGCCGACACCACCGTGCATTGGTCCCGGTGCCCGCACCATGACCGGCTCGGTGACTGGCACTTTGTCGATACCGGTCACATTCGACATTGCGCGTGGATCGGGATTCGTTCGCGCACGAGCCACGTTGACCGACAAAACAGTTGCCACCCGCACCAGCGTAGCGTCAGCTCAGCCCTGGGTTCTTAGCTGTCCGACTCCCAGGTCCAGCCGCTGATCTGCGGGTCGTCCTCGCCGTGCTCGCGGGTGTAGCGGCGCGCAGCCAGCCGCGCATCCGCCATCCGCTGACGCAGCACCGCGGCTCGGCTGGCCAGGCCATCCACCCGGTCGATGACGTCCATGACCAGGTGAAAACGGTCCAGGTCGTTGAGCATCACCATGTCGAACGGCGTCGTCGTGGTCCCGCGCTCCCTGAACCCGCGCACGTGCATGTGATGGTGATTGGCGCGACTGTAGGTGAGGCGGTGAATCAGCCACGGATAACCGTGGTAGGCGAAGATGACCGGCTTGTCGGTGGGGAACAACGCATCGAATTCCCTGTCGGGCAACCCATGTGGGTGCTCGGAGTCCGGCTGCAAGCGCATCAGGTCGACTACGTTGATCACCCGTACGGCCAGCTCGGGCATTTCTCGTCGGAGGATGTCGGCGGCCGCCAGTGTCTCGAGCGTCGGGATGTCGCCGGCGCAGGCCAGCACCACGTCGGGTTCGGCTGTCGCGGTGCTCGCCCACTGCCAGATGCCCAGGCCGCGGCTGCAGTGGTCGATCGCCTCTTCCATCGAAAGATAGGCCAGCGCCGGCTGCTTGCCGGCGACGATCACATTGACGTAGTCGCGGCTGCGCAAGCAGTGGTCCGCCACCGACAGCAGCGTGTTGCCGTCCGGCGGCAGGTACACCCGCACCACCTCGGCACGCTTGTTGGCGACCAGGTCGATGAAGCCGGGATCCTGATGCGATGCACCATTGTGGTCCTGGCGCCAAACGTGCGAGCTCAGCAGGTAATTCAGCGACGCGATGGGTCGCCGCCAGGGCAGTTCGCGGGCGGTGGACAACCACTTCGCGTGCTGGTTGAACATCGAGTCCACGATGTGCACGAACGCCTCGTAGCAGTTGAACAGGCCATGCCGTCCGGTCAGTAGATACCCCTCTAGCCAGCCTTGGCAGAGGTGCTCGGAGAGCACCTCCATCACCCGGCCGGTCGGGGAGAGGTGGTCATCAGGGTCATCATCGGGCAGGGTCTCCGAAAGCCAGACCTTGCCGGTCGCCTCGTAGACCGCGTCCAACCGGTTTGACGCGGTCTCGTCGGGGCCCATCAACCGGAACCGGTCGCGGTTGCGGGCGATCACGTCACGCAGGAACGTGCCCAGCACCCGGGTGGCCTCGTGCGTTGTCACGGCCGGCTGCGAGACCGTGACCGCGTAGTCGCGAAAGTCGGGCAAGTCCAGGTCATGCAGCAGCAGGCCACCGTTGGCGTGCGGGTTGGCGCTCATCCGCCGATCGCCACCGGGCGCCAGTGCCCGTAGCGCCGCGCGCAGCCTGCCGTCGTCGTCGAACAACTCCTCCGGCACATAGCTGCGCATCCACTCTTCGAGTTGCGCGCGGTGGGTGGGGTTATCCCGGGTCTCGGCGAGGGGGACCTGATGTGCTCGCCAGGTGCCCTCCACCCGCTTGCCGTCGACCTGTCGGGGGCCGGTCCACCCCTTCGGCGTGCGCAGCACGATCATCGGCCACACCGGCCGTTGGGTTTTTGCACTGCCGCGGGCATCCCGCTGAATCGTGGCGATGTCATCGAAGGCCTCGTCGAGAGCCGCGGCGAGCTGCTGGTGCACGTCGGTAGGATCGTCTCCGGCGACGGTGATCGGCCGATAGCCGTAGCCACGCAGCAACGACTCGAGCTCGTCGGATGGGATGCGGGCCAGCACAGTCGGGTTGGCGATCTTGTAGCCGTTGAGATGCAGGATGGGCAGCACCGCGCCGTCACTGACTGGGTTGAGGAACTTGTTGGAGTGCCAGCTGGCGGCCAGCGGCCCGGTTTCGGCCTCACCGTCGCCGACGACACAAGCGACCACCAGGTCGGGATTGTCGAACGCTGCGCCGTAGGCGTGCACCAGGGCGTACCCGAGCTCGCCGCCCTCGTGGATCGAGCCCGGCGTCTGAGCAGCTACGTGGCTGGGGATACCCCCGGGAAAGGAGAACTGTCGGAACAACTTCCGCAGTCCCTCGGTGTCCTCTTCGATGCCGGTGTACACCTCGCTGTAGGTGCCTTCCAGGTAGGCGTTGGCGACCAGCCCGGGGCCGCCGTGGCCGGGTCCGGTGACGAAGATGACGTTGGCATCGCGGTTGCGGATGATGCGGTTCAGGTGTGCATAGACCAGATTCAGCCCTGGGGTGGTGCCCCAGTGTCCGAGCAGCCGCGGTTTGATGTGCTCCGGCGCCAGCGGCGTACGCAGCAGCGGATTGTCTAGTAGATAGATCTGGCCGACCGACATGTAGTTGGCCGCGCGCCAATAGGCGTGGATGCCGGCAAGTTCGTCAGCGGACAGCTTCGCAGGCGTGACGGTTTGTGTGCTCATCCGACCAATTGTCCGCAAGCTTGGTGAACAGCGCACCACGACGAGGTAGGCGAGTAGGAGACCAGGCGCCCATTACGCTGGCCGACGTGAACGTGCTCGACGGCGGATCCAATGGCGGGGACCTGGCCGACACCGAAGGGCTGTTGGCGTCGCTGCGGGTGCTCGACCTGTCCGGTGACGACGGCGACGCGGTCACCCGGCTGCTCGCGGATCTGGGCGCCGATGTGCTGAAGGTGGAGCCGCCCGGTGGCAGCCCGTCACGCACCCGGGCGCCGACGCTGCGCGGCACCAGCCTGCGGTTCGCGCTGCACAACGCCAACAAGCGCAGCACGGTGCTGGACCCGGCCGACCCGGACGACCGAACCCGACTGGTCGAGCTTGCCGGTAGCGCTGACATTCTGGTCGATAGCGGCAATCCTGGTCGGGTCGCCGCGTACGGAATCTCGTGCCCGGACCTGGCCGATCGGTATCCGCAGCTGGTGGCATTGTCGATCACGGACTTCGGCACAACCGGGCCGCGGTCGTCGTGGCAGGCGACCGATCCGGTGCTCTATGCCCTTTCGGGTTCGCTGTCGCGGTCGGGCCCCGCCACCGGAACACCGGTGTTACCGCCGGACGGGATCGCGTCGGCCACCGCCGCCGTACAAGCCGCCTGGGCCGCGCTGGTCGCATATTACAACCGATTACGTTGCGGTACAGGGGATTACATCGATTTTTCCCGGTTCGACGCGGTCGTGATGGCGCTCGATCCGGTGTTCGGGGCACACGGGCAGGCCGCCGCCGGGCTGCGTGGACCTAATCGGTGGCGCGGACGCCCGAAAAACCAGGACGCCTACCCGATCTACCCATGCCAGGACGGCTACGTGCGGCTCTGCGTGCTGTCGCCGCGGCAATGGCACGGGCTGCGCCGCTGGCTCGGGGAGCCGGAGGAATTCCGGGACCCCAAGTACGACGTGCTCGCGGCGCGCTTTGCCGCCTGGCCGCAGATCGGCGCGCTGGTCCAGCAGTTGTTCGCCGGCCAGACCATGAAAGCGTTGGTACCCGCCGGGCAGGCGCACGGTGTGCCGATTGCTGCCGTGCTGTCGCCGGCGCAGATCTTGGCGTCGGATCATTTCCAGTCGGTGGGCGCCATTGCCGACGCCGAACTGGTCCCGGGGGTGCACGCGTGCGTCCCGACCGGCTATTTCGCCGTCGACGGGCAGCACATCGGTTTCCACGCACCCGCTCCGCCCGTCGACCACGACGAAGCCCGGTGGCTCGCCGCCCCGGCAGCCACCCCGCCGCCGCGAACGGTCGGCGGTCCGTTCGACGGGCTGCGAATCCTCGATCTCGGCGTCATAGTCGCCGGTGGCGAACTCAGCCGCCTCTACGGTGATCTGGGCGCTGAGGTCATCAAGGTCGAAAGTGCGGCCTATCCCGACGGATTGCGCCAGGTACGGGATGGCGAGGCCATGAGTGAGTCATTCGCCTGGACGCATCGCAACAACCTGGCATTCGGTGTCGACCTGCGCAGCGCTGAGGGCAAGCAGATCTTCAGCCGTCTGGTCGCCGACGCCGACGCGGTGTTCGCCAACTTCAAGCCGGGAACTCTTGCTGCGCTTGATTTTCCGTACGAGATGCTGCATGCCCTGAACCGCCGGGTGGTGCTCGCGGAAAGCAGTGCCTTCGGCGACACCGGGCCCTGGAGCAACCGGATGGGATACGGACCGCTGGTGCGTGCCACCGCGGGCGTCAGCAAGCTCTGGACGGACGTGGACGCTGATCGTCCAGAAGACGGCTCCCGGCACCGGTTCTACGACGCGACCACGATCTTCCCCGATCATGTCGTCGCGCGGATCACCGCGATCGGGGCGCTGGCGGCGCTGATCCACCGCGACCGCACCGGCGACGGAAGCCGGATCCATGTCTCCCAGGCCGAGGCCGTCGTCAACCAACTCGACGTCCGGTATGTCACCGACGCGATGCGGACGGCGGGCAACGCCGATTTGCGCGACGACACCAGCGTGCACGAAGTCTGCCCGTGCGCAGGCGACGACGAGTGGTGTGCCATCTCGATCCGCACTGACGCTGATTGGCATTCGGCAACAGCCGTTTTCGGGCTGTCCGAGCTGGCCGATGACGATCGGTTCGCAACCGGCGAGGCGAGGGTTGCTCACCGTGCCGAGTTGCTGGTGCAGGTATCGGCGTGGACTTGCACGCGAACGCCGTTGCAGGTCGCCGAAGCTTTGCAATCGGCAGGCGTTCCCGCGGGCCAGATGAACCGTCCGCCCGAGATTCTCGACGACCCGCAGCTGCGCGTCCGAAAGCTGTTCAGCGACATGGTGCATCCACTGTTCGACCACCCGCTGCCGGCCGAAACCGGCCCGGCGCCGTTTCGCCACATTCCGCCGGCGCCACAACGGCCGGCGCCCCTACCCGGCCAGGACACCCGCGAGATCTGTCACAAGATCCTCGGGATGAGCAGCGACGAAACCGAGCGGTTGATCAACGACGGCGTGCTGTTCGCCTCCACCGGCACCGCCTAGCATTCCCCTCGGCACACATCGCGGAAGGTCTTCAGCAATGCCCGTCAACCCCAGAACACCGGTACTGGTCGGCTATGGCCAGCTCAACCATTATGAGGACCCGGCAGCTGAGGTCAACGCGAAAGAACCCGTGGACCTGATGGCCGAGGCCGCACGCCAAGCCGCCGATCCTCGGGTGCTCGAGGCCGTCGATTCCATCCGCGTCGTCAACCTGTTGTCGGCACGCTACCGCGACCCCGGGCTGCTGCTCGGCCAACGCGTAGGCGCCGACCACCCGGCCACCCGCTACAGCGGCGTCGGCGGCAACGTCCCGCAGTCGCTGGTCAACCGGGCCTGTCTGGACATCCAACACGGACGCGCGGACGTGGTGTTGGTGGCCGGCGCGGAAATGTGGCGCACCAGGATGCAGTTGCGCGCCAAGGGCAAACGCCTCACCTGGACCGATCAGGATGAGTCGGTTCCTCTTCCGGAGGGCAGTGACGAAAACGTACCGATGGCCGGGTCGGCCGAAGACCGCATCGGGCTGGACCGCCCCGCCTACATCTACCCGATGTTCGAGCAGGCGCTGCGGATCAGCGCGGGGGAGTCGATCGAGGACCACCGCAAGCGCATCGGCGAGCTTTGGGCGCGGTTCAATGCAGTGGCGGTGCGCAATCCGCATGCCTGGATCCGCAAACCGGTTGCAGCCGAAGAGATTTGTCAGGACGGCCCGACGAACCGGATGATCAGCTGGCCGTACACCAAGTTGATGAACTCCAACAACATGGTCGACCAGTCCGCCGCCCTGATCCTGACGTCGATCGAGACCGCGACCCGCCTGCGTATCCCAGCCGAGCGCTGGGTCTACCCGTACGCGGGCACCGATGCTCACGACACCTACGCCATCAGTGAGCGCGCCGAACTGCACCGATCGCCGGCCATTCGGATCGCCGGTGCGCGGGTGCTGGCACTGGCAGGTCTGGGCATCGACGACGTGCACTACGTCGACCTGTACTCCTGTTACCCGTCCGCTGTACAGGTCGCGGCGGCCGAACTCGGGCTGCCGGTTGATGATCCGGATCGGCCGCTCACCGTGACCGGAGGGCTGACGTTCGCCGGCGGCCCGTGGAGCAACTACGTGTCACACTCGATCGCGACGATGGCCGAACTGCTGACGGCCAACCCGGGGCGGCGCGGCTTGATCACCGCCAATGGCGGCTACCTGACCAAGCACAGCTTCGGCGTCTATGGCACCGAACCACCATCGGTCGAGTTCCGTTGGGAGGATACGCAATCCGCCGTCGACCAAGAGCCGACCCGGGACGCGGCGGTGCAATGGGAAGGTGTCGGTACCGTCGAATCCTGGACGACGCCGTTTGACCGGGACGGCCAGCCAGAGAAGGCTTTTCTTGCTGTCCGCACCCCCGACGACCGCCGCACACTGGCGTTGATGCCCGATCCGGCGGCGGCCGTGGCGACGGTGCGTGACGACGGGGAGGACTTAGCCGGCGCCAAGGTTGCGATTCACCCGGACGGTACCGCCACCCTGAAGTGACAATTCCCGGTTAACTGAAAGTTGCCTGTGAACAGGGTCGTACGCCTATTGTCATCCCTGAAGGGGTGGGGCGTTGTCAAGGGCGTTTTGAGCGGTTTCGACCTCGTTGTGGACAGCGCTGGACCGACCCCGGTGTCAAGGTGGAGCGCCCGCAGCGTAGCGAGGACGAACGACCTTGACGACGGGGGCCAAGA
>JAFAID010000133.1 GCA_019236925.1 Mycobacterium sp.
GAATTGGCGCACCTTGATGCCGTCGATCAAATATCGGCCCAGCCCACCCAAGCTGGCGTAGGCAGCCACCGTCGCGGTGGCGACCACCTGCAACGTCGCAGTGCGTAGTCCGCCCAAAATCAGCGGCAACGCGTTGGGCACCTCGACTCGTAACAGCACTCGCATCTCCCCCATCCCCATCGAGCGCGCGGCGTCGACGACGGTGCGGTCCACCGCGGAGATACCGGCGTAAGTGCCGGCCAACAGCGGCGGGATGCCCAGCAGCATCAGCGCCACAATCGGGGGCGCCAGGCCCAGTCCCCACAGCAACACGGCCAACAGCAGCACACCCAGCGTCGGGAGCGCGCGCAGCGCGTTGACCAGGCTCACCACCACCAGCGTGCCGCGGCCGGTGTGGCCGATCATCAAGCCGACCGGGATGGCGACCAGCGCCGAAAGCGCTACCGCCGCCGCGGTGTACTCCAGGTGTTCGAGGGTGCGGGCCGCCAGCCCGACCGGGCCGGTCCAGTTGGCGGCGGTACACAGGTAGGACAGCGCCTGTCCGAGGAAGTTCACCGCGAGCCCCCCACCACCGGGGCCAGCAGCAGGCGGCGGCCGGGGCGCAACGCACGGTTCCACGGCGTCGCCAGCCGTCCGGCCAACAGGATCAGCATGTCGACGACGAAAGCAAGGATCAGGATGGCGATGATCCCCGCGACGATCTGGTCGCTCTTGTTCGCCTGGTAGCCCTCGGTGAACCAGGTGCCCAGGCCGCCGATGCCGATCACCGCACCCACCGAGACCATCGAGATATTGGTCACCACGACCACCCGCAGCCCGGCGACCAGCAACGGAATCGACAGCGGCAGTTCAACTTTGAGTAGCCGCATGATTGGCCGGTAACCAATTGCGCTGGCAGCGTCACGGACCTGCGACGGCACCGCGTCCAGCGCCTCGAGCACCGCCCGCACCAGCAGCGCCGTGGTGTACAGCGTCAGCGCGACGATGACGTTGGCCTCGTCCAGGATCCGGGTCGGAATGATCAGCGGCAACACCACGAACAGCGCCAGCGACGGGATGGTGAACACCACACTGGCGGTCAGCGTGGTCAGTCGGCGCAGCACGGCTCTGCGCCACACCAGCGCTCCCCACGGCAGTGCGATCGCCAGCCCGGCCAGCACCGGCACCAGCGACAGCCGTAGATGGATCACGGTCAGCATCCACGCCGCCGGGAGGTGAGTGACCAGGTAGTGCACGCCTAGTCCTGCGGTTGGGATTCCAGCACGGCCAACACATCGCCGGCCCGCACTCCTCCGATGACCTTGCCCGCCTTGTCAACGGCCACGCCCACCGCTGCCGGCGACGACAACGCGGCATCCAGGGCCTGGCTCAGGTTGGCGCCCGGGCGGAAGAGCGACCCGACCGCGGTCACGCTGTCGAGCAACGACGCACCGCCGCGGTGCTTGCGCACGCCGCCGGCGTCGATCCACCCCAACGGCGCGCCATTGGCTTTGACGACCAATGCCCAGCCGCGAAGCTGCGCATCACCGATCGCGGACTCGGCGATCAGCTGAATGGCGTGCACCGGCAGTTGTGCCGCGTCCAGGAACTGCAGCCAGCGATAGCCGCGCCCCAGACCGATCATGCGCGAAACGAAATCGTTGGCGGGACGGGACAGCAGCCGGGCGGGCTCCTCGTACTGCTGCAGCGAACCGCCGGGACCGAACACCGCGACCCGGTCGGCAAGGCGGACGGCCTCATCGATGTCGTGCGTGCCGAACACGATGGTTTTGTGCAATTCGGCTTGCAGCCGCAGTATTTCGCGTTGCAGCTCGTGGCGGACTATCGCGTCAACAGCCGAAAAGGGCTCGTCCATCAACAAAATCGGCGGATCGGCGGCCAGCGCCCGAGCTACGCCGACACGCTGTTGCTCGCCGCCGGATAGCTGCGCGGGATAGCGGCCGGCCAACTTGGCGTCCAAACCGACCCGCTCCAACACGTCGTAGGCGGCCTTACGCGCCGAGCGGCGCGATTGGCCTTTGAGCACCGGTACCGTCGCGACGTTGTCGATCACTCGTTGGTGTGGCATCAGGCCCGCGCCCTGGATCACGTAGCCGATGCCGAGGCGCAATTGCACCGGGTCGACACCTGCGAC
>JAFAID010000645.1 GCA_019236925.1 Mycobacterium sp.
ATGACGTGCACGTCGGTGCCCAGACCGATCCGGACGTTCACTGCTTCACAATCGCTTGCGCCAGCAGGATGTCCCACCGAGTGGTGATCTTGAAGGCCAGGGGGTCGCCGTCGACCACCTGAACCTGACCCCCGATGTGCTCGACCAGGGACGCATCGTCGGTGAAATCCGCCCCGGTAAGGTCGGCGGCTCGCTGGTAGGCGCGCAGCAGCAACTCGGTGGCGAACCCCTGCGGGGTCTGGACGGCGCGCAGGCCGGCCCGTTCCGGCGTCCCCAACACCACCCCGTTGCCATCGACGGCCTTGACGGTGTCGGAAAGCGGCAGCGCGGGCACGACAGCCGAATGCCCGGCCCGCAGCGCCTCGACCACGCGCACCACCAGCGCGGGCGGCGTCAGCGCCCGCGCGGCGTCGTGGACCAGTACGAACTTGGGTGCTTCTGCGTCCGCGATCGCTGTCAACGCCCGGCCCACCGACTCACGGCGATTCGCCCCCCCGACGACGATGGTGGCGTTGCGGCCGAGGATCAATTTGGCCTGGCCAGTGCGCTCGGCCGGTACCGCGACTACGACGCGGTCGACGACACCGGACTCCAGAAGGCCACTGACGGCGCGTTCAACCAGCGTGTGCCCGTCGAGGTGGAAGAAGGCCTTGGGCACACCGGCGGCCAGCCGTTGGCCCGACCCGGCGGCCGGGACGACCGCGACTGTGCCCGTCACCCCCGACCCTGCGCGTTAGGAATTCAAGACGCGGCGGCCAGAACCTCGTCGAGGATGGTCTCCGCCTTGGCATCGTCGGTGCTTTCGGCCAGCGCCAGCTCGCCGACCAGAATCTGCCGGGCCTTGGCCAGCATGCGCTTCTCGCCGGCGGACAGGCCGCGTTCCCGGTCGCGGCGCCACAAATCGCGCACAACCTCGGCGACCTTGTTGACGTCACCGGAGGCCAGCTTCTCCAAGTTGGCCTTGTAGCGGCGGGACCAGTTGGTCGGCTCTTCGGTGTGCGGAGCGCGAAGCACCTGAAACACCTTGTCGAGACCTTCCTGGCCGACCACATCGCGGACTCCGACGTATTCGGCGTTGTCAGCGGGTACTCGAACGGTCAGGTCTCCCTGCGCCACCTTCAAGACGAGATATTCCTTTTGCTCCCCTTTAATGGTTCGGGTTTCGATCGCCTCGATTAACGCAGCACCGTGATGTGGATAGACAACGGTGTCTCCGACCGCAAAATTCATCAGTTTCGAGCCCCTTTCGTTACTCCATGCTAACACGCCGCGCCAACACGTGCGGAACAACGGTGCAGGTCAGGGGCACCGCACGTGAAGAGAGGGGGTTGACAGACCGCAATTTTCATGCAATGCACCGACCTAACGGGGACCCGTAGGATGCGCCCCGGAGAGGCCCGGGTTTGCGCTGTTCGGCACGGTCAAGATCATACTGCGCTGGGCTAATCCACCTGCAGTCGCCCTCCTAAACCCTCGGCTACCGCCCGCGTGGGCGACCTACTACTGTGCATAGTCGAACCCAGCGCCATGAGAACCCAGCGCCATAAGCAGGCCGAGCAGGAGGCTTGGAGTGAATCGCTTCCCCTACCGCGACTCGAAACCCCGCTCAAGCCGGTTCGCCGCGCTCGCGGCGGGTGGCCTCATCGGCGCGGTAGCGCTCACCGGCTGTAGCGCCGGTCAGCTCTCACAGACCGCCAGCCAGGAGTCCGCCGTCGACGGGAACCACGCGGTGATCAACAACGTCGCGCTGCGCAATGTGCGCATCCAGGCACAGCAGAACACTGACTTCCTGCGCCCGGGCAAAACCGTGGACCTGGTGCTGGTTGTCGTCAACCAGTCGCCGGATGTCACCGACAAGCTGGTCGGCATCTCCACCGACATCGGCAAGGTGACGGTTATCGGCGACCCCACTCTGCCGGCCGGTGGGACGCTGTTCGTTGGCACTCCGAACGGTCAGAACCGCAGGGCCGTGGACGCCGTCGAGGCCGCCGACTCCGTCAAGGCGACGGTGACGCTGAGCACGCAGATCACCAACGGTCCGAACTACAACTTCACCTTCTTTTTCGAGAAAGCCGGGAGTGTCACTCTGCCGGTGCCGATTTCGGCGCCCGAGGGCCCTCCGCTGTCGGCCGAACATTCCTAGATTGTCGTACCCGCCCGATACGGTCACCGTGTGGCCAAGGCGCGTTCGCAGTATCGCTGTTCGGAATGCCGCCATGTCACCGCCAAATGGGTGGGACGCTGCCTGGAGTGCGGCACCTGGGGCTCTGTCGACGAAGTGGCGCTGCTCAGTGCCCTGCGAAGCGCCACCGCCCACTCAGTAGCACCGTCGTCGGCTGCGGTCCCGATCAGTTCCATCGAGCCGCACGGCACGCGCCATTGCCGCACCGGTATCGATGAACTCGACCGGGTGCTGGGCGGCGGCGTGGTGCCCGGATCGGTCACCCTGCTCGCCGGCGATCCGGGGGTGGGCAAGTCGACGCTGCTGCTCAAAGTCGCCCATCAGTGGGCGCGGTCGGGGCGACGCGCGCTGTACGTCTCCGGTGAGGAGTCGCGCGGTCAGATCCGGATGCGCGCCGACCGGACCGGTTGCAGTCATCACGAGCTGTACCTGGCCGCCGAGTCCGACCTGCAGGCTGTGCTCAGCCACATCGCGGTCGTGCAGCCCACGCTTGTCGTCGTCGACTCGGTGCAGACCATGTCCAGCACAGACGCCGACGGCGTCACCGGTGGCGTCACCCAGGTGCGGGCGGTGACCACCGCCCTGACTGCCGCGGCGAAAACCACCGGTGTGCCGCTGATCCTCGTCGGCCATGTCACCAAGGACGGAGCCATCGCCGGACCCCGCTCGCTTGAACACCTGGTCGACGTCGTGCTGCATTTCGAAGGCGACCGCAACTCGCTGCTGCGCATGGTCCGCGGTGTGAAGAATCGTTTCGGCGCAGCCGATGAGGTCGGCTGTTTTCTGTTGCAGGACAATGGGATTGAGGGGGTTGCTGATCCTTCCGGGCTTTTTCTGGATCAGCGGCCGCAGCCTGTTGCCGGTACCGCTATCACGGTGACGCTCGACGGCAAACGTCCCCTGATCGGCGAAGTCCAGGCGTTGCTGGCGACACCCTCGGGCGGCTCACCGAGGCGCGCCGTCAGCGGGATCGACCATGCCCGGGCGGCGATGATCGCCGCGGTGCTGGAAAAGCACGCCCGCCTCAAGATCGCGGTTAACGACGTCTACCTGTCCACCGTGGGCGGTATGCGGCTGACCGATCCGTCATCGGACCTGGCGGTCGCGATCGCGCTGGCTTCGGCGTACGTGAATCTGCCGTTGCCTTCCACCGCGGTGATGATCGGTGAAGTCGGTTTGGCGGGCGACCTGAGGCGGGTCAGCGGCATGGAGCGCCGGCTGGCCGAAGCCGGTCGGCAAGGGTTTACGACGGCGCTGATCCCGCCGGGCTGTGATGCGGTGCCGACGGGTTTGCGGGCGCTCGAGGCGGCCACCATCGTCGCAGCCCTAGAGCACATGCTCGACATCGCCGAGCACCGCGGCAACCCACCGGCACCACCACATCGGCTGGATATAGCGCAGAATGACTAACGATGACTGTTGGCAAAGCAACGAAAAACGGCGAAGTGCCGTCGTCGCCGCGCCCCACCCTGCGTGAGGCCGTCGCACGGCTGGCGCCCGGAACCG
>JAFAID010000002.1 GCA_019236925.1 Mycobacterium sp.
TTGCCAACGGGGAAATGCTGTTCGTCAGCGAGTCGCAGAACCCCGAGGTTCTGTGGGGACTGCGCGGTGGCGGCGGCAACTTCGGGGTGGTCGCACACTTTGTGCTCGACCTGCATCCAGTCGACCACGTCATCGGGGGCGTGCGAGCCTACAACGGCACCGAGGCCGAGGCCGTGCTCGAACACTTCCGCGCCCAGATGGACAACGCCGACGACGACCTCGCGTCCCTCGTCGACTTCGGAACCGATGAGAGTTCAGGACGCCGCCTGGTCACGATCCTCGGCTGCTCGACGGGATCGGAAGAGGTCGGTCAGGCCGCTATCGGTGCGCTGCTGCAGGTCCGCGGGGTGACCACCGAACCGGTGATGTCGCTGCAGCGCAAACTCCAGTATCCCACCTGGCAGCAGGTCCTCGACCACACGTCCCCATCCGGTCGGTTGAACTATTGGAAGTCGATCTTCCTGACGGAGTTATCGGACGAGGCCATCCGGCGCATCGCGCTGCTCGGGCGAACTCGCCCCGCGCCGCAAACACATCTGCACCTGATCCGGCTCGGCGGCTTTTCGAGCCGTGTTCCGCCGCAGGCGACAGCCTTTTCGACCCGCAACTATCCCTACATCGTCCATCTGATCACCACGTGGACCGACCCCGCCGACACCGAACGATGCAAGTCATGGACCGATCAAGCGCACGAAGCTCTGCGTCCCCTCGGTCCGGCAAGCGCGTATCTCAACTTCGTCGGCGATGAAGGGCAGGCCCGCATCCGGGCCAGCTTCGGTGAAGACACCTACCGGCGGCTCGCCAAGCTGAAGGCTCGCCTCGACCCAGACAACCGCTTCGCCCTCAATCAAAACGTCGAGCCCGCAACGGATACGTGAACCCGGACGCGGTTGGCCCCTCAAGCAAACCTGGCCCGCCCGGTCGGGAGCACCGAAGTACGCTGGGACAGCTCGCAGCAGGCGCCTGGATCGAACAGGTCTACCACCGACGTAGACGCCACTCGGCTTGGGCATGATCAGCCCCGTCGCCTACGAAGACCGACGCGACGGCACAGCCGCCTGAGGCTGCTAGGGCGGTCACCATATCTGCGTCTGCGGTCGGAAGCAAAGTTGCTTAGTTACCTGCAACCACCGGTGAGCATGTTACGCGCCAGTCCAGGACTGCGCGGTCGCGGAGTTGCTGCTGCGTGCCGACGTCGTTGGGCAATACCGAGTGCTGGGCGCCCTGACACGGCGATGGGTGAGACAGCAAGAAGCTCGTGCCCAACCCACTCAGTAGTTGGTGCAGGTGTTGGCGACTGGCGCGAAAAGCCCGACGAACTGTGCAGCCTCAGGCGTGCTCTTCGCCTCCTGGAGCAACTGTTGGCGCTGCTCGGGCGGCGAAGCAAGGAAATTTTGCAACCAGAACTGCGCCAGGGGGTTTGCGTTGAATTGCGCGGCAGCTGGCGGAAATTCCGTATTCATTGCCGCCACCACCTGCGAGTAATTGCATGTGGTGTTGACGACCGGACCCAGATCAGGATCTGCGGACACGACTCCAGCGCCCGCGGTCAACGACAAAGCCATACCGCCAACCGCGGAAGCGAGTCTGGTCAACGATAGCGTGACCATTTGTGGATACCTTCCAACTAACGCACCCTCGCGTGCCGGATGCCGACCGTATCGGCGTAGAGGCTGCCGTTCTTCGTGGCAGTTAACCCAATATAACCACGAAACCAACATCATGGTGTCTCCCAAGATCGGATCATGCCTCGAGTGCGAAACCACGTGACCGCGTTGCGGATCGCAGGCTCGATGGGGCCCACTACATAGGCCAGTTCTCGCACCGCCTTATCGCTGCGGAACCGGTAACGGTCGGTGAACGCGTATCGGACGGAGATCGAGTTCACCATGGTTTCCCGACCAGTGATCTCGAGCAGATCGCCGGCCTTACCCGCGATCCATGCGACCGAATAGGGCAGCCGTCTACGCGGCGGGTCGACCCCGGTCACCCGTGCCACTCGCTCCGTGAAGTCGCGATACGTCAGCTCCTGGCCGCCCAGGATGTAGCGCTCGCCACGTTTCCCGTTGAACCAGGCGGCGATCAT
>JAFAID010000128.1 GCA_019236925.1 Mycobacterium sp.
GAAGGCGATGACCGAAGTCGAAGACCTCGAAGTACACCACGACGGCTACCCGACACATCGGCGCAAAGTCCGCTTTGACTGGTCGAACACGCCGCTGCACTGGGTCCCCGATGACCCATTCGCCACACACTTTTGGAATGCGCTGCACCTGATACTGCCCGAAGGGGAGCGGGGATTCATCAAGGCCGTCAATGAGGCGGCGCCACTGGTCGACGATCCGGAACTGACGGCACCGATCAAAGCGTTCGTGCAGCAGGAATCCTGGCACGCCTGGTCGCACCAAGTTGTCCTCGATCATCTGGCCGAGCAGGGCATCGACAGCAAGCCCTACGCCGACAAGTTGCGGAAGTGGTTGTCAGCGGGCACTAATCAGCACCCGGGCTGGCCTACGCGTTTGCAGCGATGGTGGCTCTACCGGCGCCTGGCCGACGTGGCCGCGCTCGAGCACTTCACGGCGGTGCTGGGCCAGTGGTGGATCCAAAACCGCGGCCTGGACGGTGCAGGAACCGACCCGGTCATGCTTGATCTGCTGCGCTGGCACGGAGCCGAGGAGGTAGAGCACCGCTCGCTGGTGTTCGACATCTACCAGAATGTGTGCGGGAGCTACCCGCTGCGCGCCTTGGCGATGCTGTTCAACGCGCCGGGGTTCTTGTTCGCGTGGCTCGCAGGGGTGCGTTTCTTAATGGCGAAAGACCCAACCACCACCGCCAAACCGCGCTTTAGAGACTGGCTACGGGCCGCCCGCGAGGACAAGGTGCCCGGGCCGTGGAATCTGTTTGTGCTCTGCACGCTGCGCTATCTGCGTCCCAGCCATCATCCCAGCACCGAATGTTCCACGCAGCTGGCGGTGGACTATTTGGCGCAGTCGCCGGCTGCGCGGGCTGCCCGCCAGGCAGCCCAAGCTCAGCAGTCCAGATCTGCTGAGAACGACGCATCGGAGAACCCAGCCTAGGAAGGCCGGCGATCGCCGTGTTGTCGAGGAGTTGACAGCGCGAACTCGTGCGCACCCGAGAAGTATGGGTGGCCGCCCCAGCCGTTATCGCGGCGCGCCGCAGCGCCAACACGCGGTCGTCGCCGCCTGAGGACGTCATGCGGCACCTCATCCCGCAGTCGTGCTGCAGCGACGGATCGGGCGTGTACGCGTGCGGGTTGGCGGGCCATCGACGAGGCGAGATCGCCCGCGGCGAGACGAAGCGTCCCTGAAACAAACTCACTGTGATTGCCGACATGCTCGCCGCCACCGCCGCAGCACCTCAGCGGCCCGGTCAGCACGCGGTTTTTTGCGGAGGTGCGGCGGTCCCTGGCGCCGAGTTAGGCCAAAGCCGTGTTGGAGGAGGCTGGTCGCTGGAGGTCCGTTCTTCGCGAGCCGCTGCTACTGCGCGTCGTATGCAACCGATGACATGTGCAAGCCGCTCCCGGCGCGGCGGTTTCGTCCCACCGCGTGAGTGGATGCCGTTCCCGCCTCAGTCTTTGATGAAGTGGTACATCCGGTACGAAAGCCTCCCGCGTTGCAGTTCGCGGTACATCAGCGTGCCCGGCAAACCGGTGAAGAATCGGCCGAAGGGCTGTAGGAACCTCGGCACACGGCGACCGACCAGGTCCCGATACCGCGGCGAGTTTTTGTCCAGCCCGCGGAGAACCTCCGCGTTGATTTCCCGCTGCGAAACCATCCGCATCGGCATGCCGGCCAGTGCTGACTCCCAATCGGAATATTCGAGGTACCCGCGGAAGTCGGCGTACAGGAAATGCCCTCCCGGGCGCAGCACCCGCGTCATTTCGGGAAGGAAACGGTCAAAGTGAGGGTAGGCGTGCGAGGCTTCGACGTTGATCACCGCGTCGAAGGACTCATCGGGAAAGGGCAGCTTTTCGGCGTCGCCGTGCACGAAATCCAGCCCCGGTAGGTTGTGCCGTTTTCGGGCGAATGCGATGCCGTCTGGGTTGTAGTCCAGCCCCGTGCAGGAGGCCGGGCGGAACGTGCGTACCAGATACGCGGCGCCACCGCCGTGGCCGCAGCTGACCTCCAGGACCTGTTTGCCGCTGAGATCCGCCTGGGTTGCCGTGCGGTGGTAGAGCTGGATGCCGTACCGGTTGGGCTCATCCGCAGGGGCCAGCGGCAGGCCCATCGGCGGATCCTCCTCATAGCCCCAGTTGAGAAAAACGACGTCCTCGTCATTCCACCGGCGGGTGATGTAGGGGTACCAGTACTTGTTCATGATTTTTTTGAACGAGAACAACGAGTAATCGCCGATGGGCTTCACGTACTGCCTGAGGGTGACGGTCATAGCGGCCGAGTATGCCAGGCAGGTCGGCTGCCGGCTCAAACGATCCCCTAGACGGCGGCTGCCGTCGGCCACCTATGCAGGGTCAGCATCGCTCGACGCCTCGGCGGTGCGCCGGTAAACCACCCCTCGTGCGCCCCGTGCCGGCGCGGTCGCAACGGCGCGCCGGCGCCGTCGTTTGTCCGGCGCATCGGTTAGGACGAACCGGAATTCGCGTAGCAGTGTGCGCAGGGTGACGTCCGTCTCCATGTGGGCGAAAGCCGCGCCGACACAGCGGTTGACGCCGCCGCC
>JAFAID010000358.1 GCA_019236925.1 Mycobacterium sp.
GCAGCTCGACGGTGGCCGGTTCGCCACCAGCGACCTCAACGACCTGTACCGCCGGGTGATCAACCGCAACAACCGGCTCAAGAGGCTGATCGACCTCGGCGCGCCCGAGATCATCGTCAACAACGAGAAGCGGATGCTGCAGGAGTCGGTCGACGCGCTGTTCGACAACGGCCGTCGCGGCCGTCCGGTCACCGGACCGGGTAACCGTCCGCTCAAGTCGCTGAGCGATCTGCTGAAAGGTAAGCAGGGCCGGTTCCGGCAGAACCTGCTCGGTAAGCGCGTCGACTACTCGGGCCGTTCGGTCATCGTGGTCGGCCCGCAGCTCAAGCTGCACCAGTGCGGTCTGCCCAAGCTGATGGCACTCGAGCTGTTCAAGCCGTTCGTGATGAAGCGGCTCGTCGACCTCAACCACGCGCAGAACATCAAGAGCGCCAAGCGGATGGTGGAGCGTCAGCGTCCGCAGGTGTGGGATGTGCTCGAAGAGGTCATCGCCGAGCACCCGGTGCTGCTGAACCGCGCGCCGACCCTGCACCGGCTGGGCATCCAGGCCTTCGAGCCGATGCTGGTGGAAGGCAAGGCCATTCAGCTGCACCCGTTGGTGTGTGAGGCGTTCAACGCCGACTTCGACGGTGACCAGATGGCCGTGCACCTGCCGCTCTCCGCGGAGGCGCAGGCCGAGGCCCGCATCCTGATGCTGTCGTCGAACAACATCCTGTCGCCGGCATCCGGTCGTCCGCTGGCCATGCCGCGGCTGGACATGGTGACCGGGCTGTACTTCCTGACCACCGAGATCCCCGGCGACACCGGCGAATACCGGCCGGCCGCCAAGGACCGTCCGGAGTCGGGGGTGTACGCCTCGCCGGCCGAAGCGATCATGGCGATGGACCGCGGTGCTTTGAGCGTGCGCGCCAAGATCAAGCTGCGACTGACCCAACTGCGGCCGCCGGCCGAGGTGGAAACCGAACTGTTCGGCCAAAACGGTTGGCAGCCTGGCGATTCCTGGATTGCCGAGACCACGCTGGGTCGGGCGCTGTTCAACGAGCTGCTGCCGGTGGGTTATCCGTTCGTGAACAAGCAGATGCACAAGAAGGTGCAGGCGGCGATCATCAACGACCTGGCCGAGCGCTACCCGATGATCGTGGTCGCCCAGACCGTCGACAAGCTCAAGGATGCCGGTTTCCACTGGGCTACCCGCTCGGGTGTCACCGTGTCGATGGCCGACGTGTTGGTGCCGCCGGGCAAGCAGGAGATCCTCGACGCCTATGAGCAGCGGGCCGACAAGGTCGAAAAGCAGTTCCAGCGTGGTGCTTTGAACCACGGCGAGCGCAACGAGGCGCTGGTGGAGATCTGGAAGGAAGCCACCGACGAGGTGGGTGAGGCGTTGCGCGAGCACTACCCGAGCGATAACCCGATCATCACGATCGTCGACTCCGGTGCCACCGGTAACTTCACCCAGACCCGGACGCTGGCCGGCATGAAGGGTTTGGTGACCAACCCGAAGGGTGAGTTCATCCCGCGGCCGGTCAAGTCGTCGTTCCGTGAGGGCCTGACGGTGTTGGAGTACTTCATCAACACCCACGGCGCCCGGAAGGGGTTGGCGGACACCGCGTTGCGTACGGCCGACTCGGGTTACCTGACCCGTCGTCTGGTCGACGTGTCGCAGGATGTCATCGTCCGCGAGCGTGACTGCGGCACCGAGCGCGGCATCCTGGTCGAGCTGGCCGAGCGTCAGCCCGACGGCACGCTGATCCGCGATCCGTTCATCGAAACCTCGGCGTACGCACGCACGTTGGGCACCGACGCGGTGGACGGCGACGGCAACGTCGTCGTTGCGCGCGGGCACGACCTGGGTGACCCGGAGATCGACGCGCTGCTGGCGGCCGGTATCACGCAGGTGAAGGTGCGGTCGGTGCTGACCTGCACCACCGGCACCGGTGTGTGCGCGACCTGCTACGGGCGGTCGATGGCCACCGGCAAGCTGGTCGACATCGGTGAAGCGGTCGGCATCGTGGCCGCCCAGTCCATCGGTGAGCCCGGCACGCAGCTGACCATGCGCACCTTCCACCAGGGTGGTGTCGGTGAGGACATCACCGGTGGTCTGCCCCGCGTGCAGGAGCTGTTCGAGGCCCGGGTGCCGCGCGGCAAGGCGCCGATCGCCGACGTCACCGGACGGGTGCGTCTGGAGGAGGGCGAGCGCTTCTACAAGATCACCATCGTCCCCGACGACGGCGGCGAGGAAGTGGTCTACGACAAGCTCTCCAAGCGGCAACGCCTGCGGGTGTTCAAGCACGAGGACGGTAGCGAGCGGCTGCTTGCCGACGGCGACCACGTCGAGGTGGGCCAGCAGCTGATGGAAGGCTCCGCCGACCCGCACGAGGTGCTCCGCGTGCAGGGCCCCCGTGAGGTGCAGATCCACCTCACCAAGGAGGTCCAGGAGGTCTACCGGGCGCAGGGCGTGTCGATCCACGACAAGCACATCGAGGTGATCGTCCGGCAGATGCTGCGCCGGGTGACCATCATCGATTCGGGCTCGACGGAGTTCCTACCCGGCTCGCTGATCGAGCGTGCGGGCTTCGAGGCGGAGAACCGTCGGGTGGTGGCCGAGAACGGCGAGCCCGCCGCCGGCCGCCCGGTGCTGATGGGTATCACCAAGGCGTCGCTGGCCACCGACTCGTGGCTGTCCGCGGCGTCGTTCCAGGAGACCACGCGAGTGCTGACCGATGCGGCGATCAACTGCCGCAGCGACAGGCTCAACGGTCTGAAGGAGAACGTGATCATCGGAAAGCTGATCCCGGCCGGTACCGGCATCAACCGCTACCGCAACATCCAGGTTCAGCCCACCGAGGAGGCCCGCGCCGCGGCGTACACGATCCCGTCCTACGAGGATCAGTACTACAGCCCGGACTTCGGTCAGGCCACCGGTGCTGCGGTTCCCCTGGACGACTACGGCTACAGCGACTATCGGTAAGTCAACAATCGAAAAAGCCCCGGGTTCGCCCGGGGCTTTTTCGTGCGCGAAGCGTTTGCGGCCGCAACGAGCCAGTGACTTGATTCCGGGCGACATTTCGCGTGTGCTCCTTGGGTGGACGGGAACCGCAGTGCGAACCTGTTGACGCACAGTCGTCTAGAGGAGGTGACAAGCGATGAACGAACCAGGCGGTGTTGGGATCAGCTCCGTGCCGGCGGAGGAGCGGTTGGTCTACCAGGGCGATGTGTTCATTAATTTCCGGACCAGCCGGCAATGGGTTTCGACCAAGTTGTTCGCGTTGCCCCCCGACGCCGACGACTACGCGGTGTTGGCGTTGTTGATCCGCCATGTGCGCTACCGCGACAGTTACGGCGGCACCGGCGACAAAGACATGGAAAACATTCACGGGCCGTATTGGTTGAAGGCCATCACCCCTGAGATATTTTCCACTGTGTCGGCGGTCGACGCCGAAGCGCTAATCCGCACCTGGGCCGACTACACGGTGCCGTTAGCCGACGACGACCGCGCTGCGATGGAACGCGAGGTGTACCCGCGGATCCGCGACGCGACCAGCCGCTACCAGTTGCCTAATTTGCGCGACACCGCCCTTCACGACTGGGGTTCGTCGGTCGGTTCAGACGGATTTTATGAGTTCGTATTGGTCGACCGCGATTCCAGCAGCGTGGCGTTGGTGGTCGCCAGCGATGACTAATCGGAGGTGAAAAGTGATGAACGAACCAGGCGTCGCTGTGCCCGCAGAGGAGTTGTTGGTTTACCAGGGGGACGAGTTCATCAATTTCCGCAACCACACCTACCAGTGGGTCAGCATCAAACTCTTTGCGTTGCCGGCTGACACAGACGACAACCAAGTGTTGACATTGTTGACCCGACATGTCCGTTATCGGGACAGTTACGCGGCGTCGGATTTCCAGGACGCCAAGACAATTCACGGACCGTACTGGTTGAGCGCGATCAGCTCGGGGGTGTTTTTCCCGGTGTCGGCCCCGGATGCCGAAGCGTTGATCCGTACCTGGGCTGAATACGCGGCACCGCTGCCAGACAGCTGCCGTCAAGAAATGGAGCAAACGCTGTACCCGCGGATCCGGGGCGCGACGAGCCGATATCAGTTACCAGACTTACGTGATGTCGCTGAACATGACTGGGGTAGCACCGTGGGGTCCATAACAGGCTTCTTTGAGTTTGTCTTGATTGACCGCCATGCGAGCAGCGTGGCATTGGTAGTTGCCAGCGACGACTAGCTACTAATCCGAAAATGAGGGTGACCCAGCGGGGCTGTTCAGGCGGCTGGGGTGAGGGTGACGGTGTAGCCGAGGGCCTCCAGTTGGCGTATGTGGTTGCGCTTCTGGCGGTCTGGGTTGAGGTGTTTGGTGAAATGGTCGG
>JAFAID010000683.1 GCA_019236925.1 Mycobacterium sp.
CGTTTGCACCATGAGAGATGACGATACCGACGGTACCGCCCGGATCGCCCCCTCGCCGCTTCGCGGCCGGGAGGTACCCCCACCTCACCCCGCTCCGCGGGCTGCATCGTCGCCGGGCGCGGTAACGACTAGGTCGTGCCGCCACCCCACAGCGCGTTGAGCCACAGCGCCTCGAGCACCCGCACCCCACGTTGTACGTCGCCGTCGGCGCCCAGGAAAGCGGTGTCGCCGGACAGTGTCTGCGCGGTGGTGACCGACAGCGTCCGTACCAACGCCGCGATGTCGTCGGTAATGGGGTGGGCCGTGCCGGCCCGCATCTCGTCTTTGACGATGCCGATGATCTGCTGGACCACGCCTTCGACCTGCTGGTCGAGAAGGTCGCGGATCTCTGCGTCGGTGCTGCGGGCGGCGTTGCAGGCCGACATCACCGGGTCATTGTGTGCATAGACCGCGGCGGCACTTCCGACCATCCGCTTGGCGAACGCGGCCGGTGATTCGTCGGGCCCGCGGGGCGCGAAGTACTCCGTCAGTTCTTCGAGTTCGTGGCTCGCGTCGGCGAGGATCTGAGCCAGCACCGCGTATTTCGAGTCGAAGTAGAAGTAGAAGCCAGACCGGGCCACGCCCGCGCGGTCACTAATAGTGCTCACCGACAACTGGGCGAACGGTTTTTCTTCGAGCAGTTCGCGCACGGCCTGCACAATGGCCTGCCGCTGCCGATCACCCCGTCGTGTGGAGACGGGCTCGACCCCGCCTGGATCAGCCGTACCGTGGGCCTCCGGCTCGATGCGCACCCCTCGACCATGCACCACGCCACGCCCAAAAGGAAACTTGACAGCCGTCAAGTTTCACCGAAAGATGACGGTTGGTGACGCTTGCCACAGGTGCCGGTCAGTGCCGGTCTACCCTTCTGCGCAGGCGTAGAGGGAGGAGTGTCAATGGCGACCATCAGCACGCCGCATTACCTGCTCGATCAAGCGAAGCGCCGGTTCACCCCGTCGTTCAACAACTTCCCTGGCATGGCGGCCGTCGAACACAGGCTGCTGAACACCGAGTGGCCAGCTAGGAAGCTCGCGGATCCGCCCCCGGGCAGCGGTCTCAAGCCGGTCATCGGCGATCGGGGGCTGCCGATCCTCGGCCACATGATCGAGACGCTGCGCGGCGGACCGGACTACCTGATGTTTCTGTACCACACCAAAGGCCCGGTCATCTTCGGGGATTCGCCGGTCCTGCCCGGGGTCGCAGCGCTGGGACCCGATGCTGCGCAGGTCATTTACTCCAATCGCAACAAGGACTACTCGCAGCAGGGTTGGGTTCCGGTGATCGGGCCGTTCTTCCATCGTGGCCTGATGCTGCTGGACTTCGACGAGCACATGCACCACCGGCGGATCATGCAGGAGGCGTTCGTACGCTCCCGGCTGGTCAGCTATGTCGAGCAGATGGACACGGTGGTGTCCAAAGTGGTGGCGAACGACTGGGTCGTCAACGATGCACGCTTTCTGCTCTATCCGGCGATGAAGGAGCTCACCCTCGACATCGCCTCGATGGTGTTCATGGGCCACGAGCCGGGCACCGACCGTGAACTGGTCACCAAGGTGAACAAGGCGTTCGCGATCACCACGCGCGCCGGCAATGCGATCATCCGCACCAGTGTTCCGCCATTTACCTGGTGGCGAGGCCTCAAGGCGCGAGAACTCCTGGAGAACTACTTCCGCGAGCGAGTAAAGGAGCAACGTGGAAAGGACGGCACCGACCTTCTGTCGGTGTTGTGCCAGACCGAGGACGAAGAGGGCAACAGGTTCTCCGACGAGGACATCGTCAACCATATGATCTTCCTGATGATGGCCGCCCACGACACCTCAACGTCGACGACCACGACGATGGCCTACAACCTGGCCGCCAACCCCGACTGGCAGCAGCGCTGCCGCGACGAGTCGGATCGGCTCGGCGACGGCCCGCTGGACATCGAATCACTGGAAAAGCTGGAATCGCTCGACTTGGTGATGAACGAGTCGATCCGGCTGGTGACGCCCGTCCAGTGGGCGATGCGCCGAACGGTGCGCGACACCGAACTACTGGGCTACTACCTGCCGAAGGGCACAAACGTCATCGCCTATCCCGGTATGAACCACCGGCTGCCCGAGTTGTGGACCGATCCGCTGAAGTTCGACCCGGACCGGTTCACAGAACCACGCAACGAGCACAAGAGGCATCGCTACGCGTTCACGCCGTTCGGCGGCGGCGCGCACAAGTGCATCGGGATGGTGTTCGGCCAGCTGGAGATCAAGACGATCCTGCACCGGCTGCTGCGCCGCTACCGGCTGGAGCTTCCCCAGCCCGGCTACAAGGCGAAGTGGGATTACGCCGGCATGCCCGTCCCGATGGACGGCATGCCGATGGTGTTGCGCCCGCTGTAACAGGTTTGTCTAGGCGCCGTCCCCGTATAGCCGGTTGGCGCAGGCGATGACCGCGCACAGTGCCGACTGCGTCGGGTCCTCCGACCAGCCCATCGCCCACTCGGCCCGGCAGCCGTCACTGCCCTGGATGAAGGTCGCGGTCGTGTCTTGTGTCCGCAGCTGATGAAACCGCAGCATCTCCACGGCGATGCCGTGGTCGTAAAGCATCGCGGTCAGCGCGGCAACCGGGCCTGTCGCGGTGGCCGTCGCGGTTTCGATGCGATCGCCGAACCCCAGCGTGGCCCGGAACGATCGGGCCTGGGGGCCCAACCGGGTGGCGGGACGGTCGGTGTCAGTGCATTCCCACTTGCCCAAGCGCAGGGGCCCCGCGCTGGGAGCGTAGGTGTCGGTGAAAGTGCTCCACGACATGGTGTGGGCGTCCTCCCGGATTCCCCGCGGCAGCGGAACGCCGTCAAAGCGGATCGATGGCGGTTCGGGTCGAGTGGGCGTCGTATCGGCGCCACTCGGGAAGCTCAGTTCGGTGATTGTCATGTGCCGGTCTTCTCTGGTCTTCAGTGGTGACCGACAGGTAGTAGCTTCCGACCCACAGCGGGGGGTCGGTCTGGATCAGACCCCGCTGCGGGTATCGGCTACTACAAGAAGACTCTGCACGATCGTCGAGGGTAGACGCTGCCGGGCTGCTAGTGCAACTTCATTAGGGCTTCGGTGACGAGCCGTGAGGTGTACAACGGTGCTCATGGGCCTGCCCTGCCCTCAGTGCGCCGTGGCGGTGACCCGCCGTGCATGAGCTGTCGCTGTGCGAAGCGATCGCCGGGGTGGTCAGGCCCTACGCCGACGGCCGCCATGTCGACGTCGTCCGCGTCAAGATCGGCGCGCTGCGACAGGTGGTGCCCGAGTCGCTGACGTTTTGCTGGACGCTGATCCGCGACCACGAGGACATGCCCGACGCCGAGTTGGAGCTCGAGTTCGTCACCGCCGAGGTGCACTGCCGCTCGTGTGACCGACGTTCGACGATCACCTCGCAATGGTCGCTGCTGTGCCCGCTGTGCGAGAGTGCCGATGTCGAGGTGCTGCGCGGTAATGAGTTCCTGGTGACTTCGCTGGACGTCTCCTAGATGGCCGGTGGAAGGTAGAGCGCATGGGCAGGTTTCATCGACACGACGACGGCACGGTGCACACCCACGACCACTCGGATCCTGAGAATCACGGGCACGAACATCACGACCACGGCGACCACAGCGGCTACGAGACCGGGTCGCAGCGCATCGACGTGCTGGAGTCGATCTTCGCCGAAAATGACGTCCGCGCCGACTACAACCGAAAAGCTTTTGAAAGCAATGGCATTCGCGCACTGAACTTGATGAGTTCACCCGGGTCGGGCAAAACGACGGTGCTGGGCGCAACGCTCGACGAATTCGCCGGCGAGTTCGCCGTCGGGGTGATCGAAGGCGATATCGCCACCGACCTCGACGCGGCCAAGCTCGGCGGCCGGGGCGCTCAGATATCCCTACTCAACACCGGCAACGGGTTCGGCGGTGAATGTCATCTCGACGCACCCATGGTCAACCGCGCACTGCAGGGACTGGATCTTGGCCAACTGGACCTGGTGATCATCGAAAACGTCGGAAATCTGGTGTGCCCGGCTGAGTTTGACGTCGGCGAGCACGCCAAGGCCATGGTCTATTCGGTCACCGAGGGCGACGACAAACCGCTGAAATACCCGGTGATGTTCCGCGCCGTCGACGTCGTGCTGCTCAACAAGATCGATCTCGTTCCGTATTTAGATGTCGACGTCGACTCTTATATGGCCCGCGTCCACGAGGTCAATCCGACCGCGACGATTTTGCCGATCAGTGCCCGCACCGGCGCCGGGATGTCGGCCTGGTTCGGCTGGCTGCGACGGTTCATAGCCGACCCGGCGACCTGAACGCGCGGCGGGCGCCCTTCGTGCGCACCGCTCGACACGGACCTGGAAATCGCTTGAACGACAACACATGCAACTGATTCGCAAGACGGTAATTGTGTTGCTGATCGGCACGCACCTATAACAGGCCCCGACGGCGATTGAGGCCTAAGAATACGCCCGGGCCGACGAACTCAGGCCAGAATCCGGAAACTTGTACGGGGTCTCCGGATTTGCCAGCACATCGTTGACAAGGCAGTTCGGCGAGAGTAGACCCAGAAAATAGCGCCGCTTAAGCGTGCCGACCGTCGACTCCCGCGGTGCAAGGGGTCTTTAGCCCGGGCCCCGGAAAGCTGCGGTATGCCAACAGAAGCAGCAGTCAAAGCGGAAGAAACGTTGATCCACGTGCTATGGATCAACGCGGGTCTCAGTTGTGATGGCGATTCGGTGGCGTTGACTGCCGCCACCCAACCCAGTGTCGAGGAGATTGCGCTGGGCGCACTCCCCGGTCTGCCCAAGGTCGCCGTGCACTGGCCGCTGATCGACTTCGAGTGTGGCCCCACCGGCGGGGCCGACGATTTCCTCGAATGGTTCTTCAAGGCCGACCGCGGTGAGCTCGAGCCGTTCGTGCTCGTCGTGGAAGGTTCGATCCCCAACGAGGCGATCAAGAGCGAGGGGTATTGGTGCGGGTTCGGCAACAACCCAGCCACCGGGCAGCCGATGACCACCAGTGAGTGGCTCGACCGGCTCGCCCCGAAGGCGACGGCGATTGTCGCGGTGGGGACCTGCGCCACTTACGGCGGCCTGCACGCGATGTCCGGCAACCCGACCGGCGCGATGGGCGTACCCGACTATCTCGGCTGGGAGTGGAAGACCAAGGCCGGGATCCCAATCGTCTGTGTCCCGGGCTGCCCGATCCACCCGGACAACCTCGCCGAAACGCTGACCTATCTGCTCTACATGGCCACCGGCCAGGCACCGATGATCCCGCTCGACGACGCATTGCGGCCCAAGTGGCTGTTCGGCAACACCGTGCACGAGGGTTGTGACCGGGCCGGCTACTACGAGCAGGGCGACTTCGCCACCGAGTATGGATCACCGAAATGCATTGTCAAACTGGGTTGTTGGGGCCCGGTTGTGAAATGCAATGTGCCCAAGCGTGGCTGGATCAACGGTATCGGCGGTTGCCCGAACGTCGGCGGCATCTGCATCGGCTGCACCATGCCCGGGTTCCCGGACAAGTTCATGCCGTTCATGGACGAGCCGCCGGGCGGCAAGGTTTCCACCACCGCAGTGGGACTGTACGGCTCGGTGATCCGCAACCTGCGCGGTGTCACCAATCGCACCGTGGACAAAGAGCCGAAGTGGCGACACAAGGGCGACAAACTCACGACGGGCGCACGCCGCACCTGGTAAGGCGCGACGCGACATCTGAGCTGAAGATAGGGAGCTAAGTTCGATGACAACGATCATCCCCGAGCCGTCCCACGCGAAGCGCGAGCCCGGCCAACTAGTCGAGATGGCATGGGATCCGATCACCCGGATCGTGGGCAGCCTCGGCATCTACACCAAGATCGACTTCGAGAACCGCGAAGTGGTCGAGTGTCACAGCACGTCGTCCATCTTCCGCGGCTACTCGTTGTTCATGCGCGGTAAGGATCCTCGCGACGCGCATTTCATCACCAGCCGCATCTGCGGCATCTGCGGTGACAACCACTGCACGTGTTCCTGCTACACGCAGAACATGGCCTATGGGGTCAAGCCGCCGCACCTGGGCGAGTGGATCGTCAACCTGGGCGAGGCCGCGGAATACATGTTCGACCACAACATCTTCCAGGAGAACCTGGTCGGCGTGGACTTCTGCGAAAAGATGGTCTCCGAGACCAACCCCGGTGTGCTGGCCAAAGCGGAGAACACCGCGGCTCCGCATGCCGACGCGCACGGGTACAAGACCATCGCCGACATCATGCGGTCGCTCAACCCGTTCAGCGGGGAGTTCTACCGCGAGGCGTTGCAAGTTAGTAGGTACACGCGGGAGATGTTCTGCCTCATGGAGGGCAGGCATGTGCACCCGTCCACGCTGTACCCCGGTGGGGTCGGGACCGTGGCGACCATCCAGTTGATGACCGACTACATGAGCCGGCTGATGCGCTACGTCGAGTTCATGAAGAAGGTCGTGCCCATGCACGACGACCTCTTCGACTTCTTCTACGAGGCGGTCCCCGGTTACGAGAAGGTCGGTCTGCGCCGCACCCTGTTGGGCTGCTGGGGCTCCTTCCAGGATCCCGAGGTGTGCAACTTCGACTACAAGGACATGGAGCGGTGGGGTAACGCCATGTTCGTCACACCGGGCGTAGTGGTCGATGGCAAGCTGGTGACGCACTCGCTGGTCGACATCAACCTGGGCATCCGGATCCTTTTGGGCAGTTCGTATTACGACGACTGGACCGATCAGGAGATGTTCGTCAAGACCGACCCACTGGGTAATCCGATCGACCGCCGCCACCCGTGGAACCAACACACCAACCCGCACCCGCAAAAGCGGGACATGGACGGCGGCAAGTACACGTGGGTGATGTCGCCGCGCTGGTTCGACGGCAAGAATCACCTGGCCCTGGACACCGGCGGCGGCCCGCTGGCCCGGCTGTGGCCGACCGCACTGGCCGGCCTGGTGGACATCGGTTACGTCAAGTCCACCGGTCATTCGGTGCAGATCAACCTCCCCAAGACCGTCCTCAAAGGCCCGGTCCAGTTGGAGTGGAAGATCCCCGAGCACGGCAGCAACACGATTGAACGCGACCGGGCAAGGACCTACTTCCAGGCCTACGCGGCCGCGTGCGCGTTGCACTTCTGCGAGCAAGCGCTGGCAGAAATCCGGGCCGGCCGCACCAAGACGTGGGAGAAGTTCACCGTGCCCGACGAGGCCATCGGCTGCGGTTTCACGGAGGCGGTGCGCGGCGTGCTTTCGCACCACATGGTCATCCGCGACGGCAAGATCGATAACTACCAACCGTGGCCGCCGACGCCGTGGAATGGAAATCCGCGAGACAATTTCGGCACACCCGGGCCGTACGAAGACGCGGTTCAAAATACGCCGATCTTCGAAGAGAACGGGCAGGACAATTTC
>JAFAID010000694.1 GCA_019236925.1 Mycobacterium sp.
CAGCGGCAGCTATCTCGCGCCGCGCTTCAGCCAGTGGGGCAAGCCGAGAGTGACCAGGCTGCGCAAGAAGGCCCGCGACGCCGTGATGGCAGCGCGGTTGTGGGAATTGTCTGTTGAGCTGACCGGCTGCGACTGGCAGACCAGCGATGCGGGCTAGGTTCCGGGCGAGCGTTTGACGGCTGTGGATTCGCGGGTAAACCGGTACGTGACCCACGCACAAACGACGGTCGAACCTCAGTTGCCGGCAGCGCATGGGCCGCTGTCGATGGCTGTCCGGTGCAGCCTGACCGAACTGGCGCCGCGCGATCAACTGGCTCGCATCGGCCCTTCGATGCGCGACTCCGATCCTTACGGTCTGGATCTGCAACTGGCCCTGTACATGTGCTACGAGCTGCATTACCGGGGTTTCGCCGGCGTCGACCCCAGCTGGGAATGGAACGCAGGTCTACTGCATCTGCGCGGGCAATTAGAGCGAGCTTTTCTGGCCGGTGTGCGCCGCGACGTTGGCCGCATCGAACCCGGCCATACCGCAGAGGCCGAAATGGACGCCCTCTCAGTCGAATCCGTCGATTGGACTGGCCCGTCATATTGGCTTCGCGATAGCGGCACCTGGGAGCAGATGCGCGAATACTTCGTGCACCGGTCGCTGTACCACCTCAAGGAGGGTGATCCGCACGCCTGGGCGATTCCACGGTTAACCGGCCAGGCCAAGGCGTCGTTCGTCGCAATCGAATTTGACGAATACGGGGCCGGGCGCGGCCCGCAAGTTCACCAGCAGCTGTTCGCCGACTTGTTGAGCGCCGCAGGCCTGGATTCGACGTACCTCGCTTACCTCGACGCGGTCCCCGCCGAGTCGCTGGCGGTGGTGAACTTGATGTCGTTGTTCGGCTTGCACCGGCGATTACGCGGAGCTGCCATCGGGCATTTCGCAGCAACGGAGATCACTTCGCCGCCGGGCTCGCGGCGGTTGGTCGAGGCGCTGCAGCGGCTTGCCGCGCCGCAGGAATGCGTTGAGTTCTACCGCGAGCACGTTGAGGCCGACGCGGTGCATGAACAGGTGGTACGCCTCGACGTGGTGGGCGATCTGGTTGCCCGTGAACCGCAGCTGGACCCCGATGTGGTGTTTGGCATCCGGGCGCACGCTGTCGTCGAAGATCGGCTTGGCGACGCGATCATGCCGTCGTGGAAGGCCGGAGAGACGTCGTTACGACGACCGCTGCGCTGAGCGTCGGGCAGGCCGGCCACGCCGATGGCTGGTGTCGCACAGCGGATAGTTCTTGCTGCGCCGACAGGTGCAGATGGCCACCATGAATCGGTCAGATTCTACGACGCCGCCTTCGGGCGTCTCGATGCGCACCGGCCCGGATACCAACACCGGACCGTTGGGTATCACTTGGACCCGAGTGCGCTCGGTCATGGCTTGTCCGCCCTAATCACCGCCAGTTCTTCTGTCCGGCAGCCCTTTTGAATCCTACCGGTGGCTTCCAGCCAGCCGGCCCGCGCCGACAGTACCGGCCCGAACGGAACACATTGGGTAGCAGTGACTTCGGCGTCCAGACCAGTTGATCGCAGACAATTCACCGACTTCTCGACACCAGCGAACGTTGACTGCACCAGCAGCATCGAGCCACCATCGGCAAGTAAGCGAGACGCCGACTTACACAACGGATCTAGCACCATCCGCCCGTCGATACCCGCGTTCCAGGCCCACGCCGGGCCGGCCGTTAGTGGGATGACGGTGGGGTCGGGAACCGGTGGGGTGGGCACATACGGCGGGTTCGACACGATGACTTCGAAGGGCGCGCAATCCAGTGCGCCTAACCACGATCCCTCGCGAACATCGACATCTACGCCGGCATGGACCGCATTGCCACGCGAACACCGCACAGCGCGCGGGCAAATGTCGAACGCGGTCACACTCGCCGCTCCCAACGCCGCCGCAGCGATCGCGATGACACCGCTGCCGGTACACAGATCGAGCACCCGCCGCCCCTGGGCCAGTTGGGTCCGTTCCAAAGTGCCAATGAGCAACGCAGAGTCGAGTTGCGGCGGGTAGACACCGTCGATGTCTAAGGAATCGCAGGGTGAAGGATAGGCGATGGTCACTTCGGCCTTCCGAGGTCGTGATCGCCGTGGCGGTCACGGCCTTAGCTAACTCATGCCCACAAATCACGACCTCGAAACCGGATTCGGCAGCGAAGTAGTCAGGTGCGCGCCGGCGCATGGGCGAGTTGGTCGACAATGGCCGAGCAGAACGCCGGCAGGTCCGACGGTGATCGGCTGGTCACCAAATTTCCATCGATGACGACTTCCTCGTCGACGACTTTCGCGCCGGCGTTGCGTAGATCGGTGCGAATGCTCGGATACGACGTCAGCTTTCGGCCCGCAACCACGCCGGCCTCCACCAGTGTCCACGGTGCGTGACAGATGGCAGCGACCGGCTTGCCCGAGTTGACGAACGCGCGCACGAACGCGACCGCCGAATCGTCCAGGCGTAGCTTGTCTGGATTCACCGTGCCGCCAGGCAGAATCAGTGCGTCGAACTCGTCCACCGAGGCATCCGAGACCGTCCGATCGACGCCGAATGAGCCCGCCGGCTCCAGATCGTGGTTGCGCGCTTGAATCTCACCGGTTTTCAGCGAGAGCAGCTGAACCTGTGCGCCGTCCTCGGTTAGCGCCGCACGCGGCTGTTCAAGTTCGACCTTCTCCACGCCATCGGCGGCGAGGATAGCTACTTTCCTGTCTTGCAATGAGTTTGGCATCCGGGTTCTCCTTTTGCGGTTGCCTGTCGTGCCACATTGGGTACCCCTGGACAGCCGGAGCAAACTACTCCGGGCCTGGGTCTCATTGCCCGGTTCGCCCCTCGCCGCTGGGCTGATGGGCGTATCCGCACCTCAGGCCGTTACCGGCCTGGATCGTCGCGGAGCTAGAGGCGGTCCTTGACCGCCGCGGACAGACGCGCCCCGTCGGCCTTGCCGGCCGCCAGCGCGGTGGCGGCCTTCATCACCAGGCCCATCTGCTTCATGCTGGGCCGCTCGCCCAACTCTTCGGCCACCTGCGCGATGGCGGTATCGACGACGTCGGCCACCTCCGCTTCGTTGAGCGGGGTCGGCAGATACTCGTCGATGACCCGTGCTTCGGCGTGCTCGTTGGCCGCAAGCTCCCCGCGGCCGTTCTGGGTATAGATCTCCGCCGCTTCGCCGCGCTTCCTGGACTCTTTGGCCAGCACCTTGAGCACCTCGTCGTCCGAGAGCTCGCGCGCCTCCTTACCGGAGACCTCCTCGGTCTGAATCGCGGCCAGCAACATGCGCAGCGTCGCGGTACGCAACTTGTCCTGCGCCTTCATCGCGTCGGTCAGATCTGCCCGCAGCCGGGACTTGAGTTCCGCCATAGCCACAGACGCTACCGTGTTGCGGCGGTGACACCGCGCGCATCGCGGGACGTTGAGAAATGATCCGGTGCTCGACAGTATGGAGCCATGATCCGCCGGCGACCACACAGATGGGAGCGATGCGGTGGAGGCACGCCCCCTCGCCGCTGCGCGGCTGGGGGTACCCCCACCCGCTTGCGGAGGGGAGCGGCGCTCATGACCCACGACGATGGCGGCGGCTCTACCTGGTGAGCGCACCGCCGCCTGATTACCCGGACTACCCGGATTACCCCCCGCTCGGTTACGGTCCTCCCGCGTACCCACCGCCGGGCTATCCGTCATGGGGCCCTCCGCCTGGCTACGGGCCGCCCCCCACCTATCCAGCTTGGGGCTACCCGCCGCCCGGGTACCCGGCTCCGCCACCGAGCTACCCGCCCGCTCCCGGTTATGCCTGGCCGTCCGGCTATGGCGGTCGGCCACCACACCGGGTTGGCACACTCACGCCGGGGATAATCCCGTTGCGGCCGTTGAGCCTCAGCGACATCTTCAATGGCGCGGCCGCCTACATCCGGACCAACCTCAAGGCCACTTTGGGCCTGACCGCGATCATCGTGGTGAGTACGCAGATCATCACGTTGATCGCCGCCATCGGACCCTTGGCTGCTGCGAGCCGGCTGAGGACAGCCCCGGCTGACGAACTCACCGGGGGTGATGTGGCCGCCTGGCTGCTGTCAGCGGGGCTCGGCGGCCTGGTCGGCTGGCTGGCCGACGTCCTGCTCAGCGGCATGCTCACGGTCGTCGTGGGCCGGGCGGTATTCGGCTCAACAATCGGCGCCGGCGAAACATGGGCCAGGATTCGTGGGCGGTTGCCGGCATTGTTCGGGCTGGTGGCGTTGGAGTCCGTTGGGCTGATAGTGCTGAGCGGCCTCGTAGGGCTGATCATCGCGGCGGTCGGCGCCGCCGGCAGCGCGGCCGCGGCTGGTCTCGTCGGTTTCCCCCTGGTGCTGGCGTCGGTGGCGACGGTGGCCTACTTCTACACGGTGTTGTCGTTCGCGCCGGTGCTGATAGTGCTGGAGCGGCTGCCGGTGATCGATGCGATCACGCGATCATTTACGTTGGTTCGCAACAGTTTTTGGCGGGTGCTCGGCATCCGGGTCTTGACTTGGGTGGTGGTGGCTCTGATCGCCGGTGCGGTCGCGGCCCCGTTCAGCTTCGTCGGTCACTTGCTGGTCGGGCCCAGCGGAGCATCGCTGATCGGCGCAACAGTGGGGGCGGTCGGAGCGGCGATCGGCCGGATCATCACCGCGCCATTCAGCGCCGGCGTCGTCGTCTTGCTCTACACCGATCGCCGGATCCGCGCCGAGGCATTCGATCTGGTGTTGCAGACCGGCGCCGCCGGCGGTCCCGCCCGCACGCAACCAGCGGCCTCCACCGACTATCTCTGGCTGACGCGGCCGGTATAGGAACGAGCCGAGTATGCCCGCCATCGACGTCGACCGCGATACCGCGCATCAGGCCGCCCAGCACGAACTCGACAAACCGATCTACCCGCAGGGTTCGCTGGCCCAACGGCTGCACGAATGGATCCATGAACTGCTCTTCCGCACTCTGGAAAAGGGCTCTTCGGTGCCGGGCGGATGGTTCACCGTCAGCGTACTGATCATCGTGCTGATTTCCGCGATAGTGATCGCCATCCGCATCGCTCGGCGCACCATCCGCACGCATCAGGGTGGCGACTACCAACTATTCGATACCAGCCAGCTCAGCGCCGACCAGCATCGCGCCATTGCAGAACGCTTTGCCGCCGAAAGTAATTGGGCCGCAGCGATTCGACATCGGCTGCGTGCGGTGGCCCGCGGTCTCGAGGAGACCCGAATACTGGATCCCGCTCCCGGCCGCACCGCCAACGAGCTGGCCCACGACGCCGGCGCACGCCTACCTCACCTGGCTTCCGAATTAACCGGAGCGGCAACGGCCTTCAACGACGTCACGTACGGCGAAAGACCGGGTACCCCGGCTGCCTACCAGATGGTTGTCGACCTCGATGACCACCTGCGATTCCGGTCTGTCGCTGGCCGGCCAGGCTTGGGTCAGCCCGTCACCGTCGACGCATGGGCGCCGGTTCGGTGACCGTCACCGACGAGGCCATCCCGGTGCGCCGACGGTGGTCTTGGCGTTGGGTGCTGCTAACACTGACCGCCGTCTGCGTCGTCGCCGCGGTCGGCACTTACCTGACCGCACCCCGTCCGGGAGGGCGGATGGACCCGGCCTCGACCGGACCCGAGGGCGGGCACGCGTTGGTCACGCTGCTGCGAGACCGTGGTGTCACCGTGGTCGTTGCGACCAGCGTCGCCGACGCGGAAAACGCAGCGCGCCCCGGAACATTGCTGCTGTTCGCTCAGAGCCAACGGGTCACAAGCGATTCGCTGCTAAAGCGGCTGGCCGCTCTACCAGGTGATCGGCTGCTGGTGGAGCCGACCTCGCACGCCCGCGCCACCCTCGCCCCCGGCATCCGCAGCGGCGGCGCCAGCGTGCTCGACACCAAGCCGGATTGCACACTGCGCGAAGCGGAGCGGGCCGGGTCGGTGGATTTCGGGCCGTCCAACACCTACAGCGCGGTCGGTGACCGGATAGTTTCCAGCTGCTACGGCGGAGCACTGGTCCGCTACCGCGACGGCGACCGCACCGTGACAGTGGTCGGCAGTACCGACTTCATGACCAACGGAGGCCTCTTGCAGGCCGGCAACGCGGCGCTGGCAATGAACCTCGCAGGCCAGCATCGCCGGCTGGTGTGGTACGCACCGCAGCGGGTCGAAGGCGAATCATCGGGTTCGACAACCATTTTCGGTCTGATCCCAGATAGCGTCATCTGGATGGTCCTGCAGCTGTGGCTGGTCGTGCTGCTGATTGCGTTGTGGAAGGGCCGTCGAATCGGTCCGCTTGTCGCCGAGGAACTTCCCGTCGTAGTACGCGCATCGGAGACGGTCGAGGGCCGCGGCCGGCTATACCGGTCGCGGCGAGCCCGCGATCGCGCCGCGCGAGCATTGCGCGCTGCGACACTGCACCGACTGCTGCCCCGGCTCGGGCTGGGTGCCGACATGTCGGTGCCCGCGGTGGTGATCGCCGTTGCGCAACGCAGCAGATCTCACGAAGAGTCGGTGCGGCACATATTGTTCGGCCCGCCGCCGGCCTCGGACGCTGACATGGTCCACCTTGCCCGCGCACTCGACGACATCGAAAGGCAGGTCGCACAAACATGACCCAACCGCGCCACACCTCCGCTCAGCCGCCGATGGCGGACGCGGCGCGTCATGCGTTGCTGGCGTTGCGCAGCGAGATCGGCAAGGCCGTCGTCGGGCAGGACGCGGTGATCACCGGCTTGGTGATCGCGTTGTTGTGCCGTGGCCACGTATTGCTCGAAGGTGTTCCAGGCGTGGCGAAGACGCTGCTGGTGCGTTCGCTGGCAGCGGCGCTCCAATTGGAGTTCAAGCGGGTTCAGTTCACGCCCGACCTGATGCCCGGCGACGTCACCGGATCGCTGGTCTACGACACTCGCACCGCCGCGTTCGTCTTCCGAAGCGGTCCGGTTTTCACCAATCTCATGTTGGCCGACGAAATCAACCGCACGCCACCGAAGACCCAAGCGGCCTTACTGGAGGCGATGGAAGAGCGCCAGGTGAGCGTGGACGGCGAGCCGAGAGCACTGCCCGATCCGTTTATCGTCGCCGCGACGCAAAACCCGATCGAATACGAAGGCACCTATCAGTTGCCAGAGGCGCAGTTGGACCGGTTCCTGCTCAAGCTGAATGTGCCGATGCCGCCGCGCGATGCCGAAATCGCCATCCTCGGCCGCCACGCACACGGCTTCGATCCGCGCGACTTGTCGGCGATCCGACCCGTGGCCGGGCCGACCGAGCTGGCGGCCGGCCGCCACGCGGTGCGTCAGGTGCTTGTCGCCGACGAGGTGCTAGGTTACATCGTCGACCTCGTCAGCGCCACCCGCCACTCGCCGGCACTGCAGCTGGGTGTCTCACCGCGCGGCACAACCGCGTTGCTGGCCACCGCGCGGTCGTGGTCGTGGCTCTCCGGACGCAACTACATCACGCCCGACGACGTGAAGGCCATGGCCCGACCGACATTGCGGCACCGGGTGATGCTTCGGCCGGAGGCCGAGCTGGAGGGCGCCACGCCCGACGGCGTGCTCGACGGCATTTTGGCTTCGGTCCCGGTGCCGCGCTAGTGATCCTGACCGGGCGTACTGGGCTGATTGCACTCATCTGCGCTCTGCCGATTGTGCTATCACCCTGGCCGGCAACATCTTTCGTTGTGCTGCTGGCGGTGCTGGCCGTCGCGGTGATCGCCGATGCCGGTTTGGCGGCAAGCCCATCTCGATTGCAGTACACCCGGATGCACAATGGCGCCAGTAGCTCGGTGCGACTCGGCGAAGCGGTGAATACCGGGCTGCTGATCCACAATGCGGGCCGGCGCCGGTTCCGCGGACAAGTTCGCGACGCCTGGGCGCCCAGCACCCGCGCCGAACCGGCTATCCACGCCGTCGACATCGCCGCCGGCCAGGTGCAACGGGTGGACACCTGGCTACGCCCGGTGCGCCGCGGTGATCAGCGCTCGGCGGTGGTCACCGCACGGTCTATCGGCCCGCTGGGGATGGCGGGGCGGCAGCGGTCGCGTCCGGTGCCTGGCCAGGTCCGGGTGCTGCCCCTGTTCTTGTCGCGCAAGCATCTGCCGTCACGCCTGGCCAAACTCCGCGAGATCGACGGGCTGTTGCCGACCTTGACCCGCGGACAGGGCACCGAGTTCGACTCGCTGCGAGAGTATGTCGTCGGCGACGATGTTCGATCGATCGACTGGCGGGCAACCGCCCGTCGGGCCGACGTCGTGGTGCGGACCTGGCGACCCGAACGTGACCGGCGGGTCGTGATCGTTCTTGACACCGGACGCACGGCCGCCGGTCGTGTCGGTGTCGATCCGACGGCCAGCGATCCAAGCGGTTGGCCCCGGCTCGATTGGTCGATGGACGCCGCTTTGCTGCTGGCGGCGCTCGCCTCGCGAGCCGGTGACCATGTCGACTTCCTGGCGCACGACCGGGTGACCCGGGCCGGCGTGTTCGGCGCAACACGAACCGACCTGCTGGCACGCCTGGTCGATGCGATGGCGCCGTTGCAACCGGCCCTGATCGAATCCGACGCTACCGCAATGGTTTCTGCGATCGTCCGCCGAACACGGCGGCGGGCGCTGGTCGTGCTGCTGACCGACCTCAACGCGAGCGCTCTCGACGAGGGGCTGCTGCCGATGCTGCCCCAGCTCTCGACCAAGCACCGCGTGCTCATCGCGGCGGTCGCCGACCCGCGCGTCGACCAATTGGCGGCCGGGCGCACCGATGCGGCCGCGGTGTATGTCGCGGCGGCCGCCGAACATTCCCGGAACGACCGGCACGTGATCGCCTCGCGGCTTCGGCACGGCGGTGTGGAGGTGATCGACGCGCCGCCCACCGAACTCGCGCCGGCACTGGCTGACCGCTACCTGGCGATGAAAGCCACCGGCCGGCTCTAACTCAGCGGGTTGGGACCACGTCCGGCGCATCAGCGATATCGCCGGTCTCGCCCGCCCGAACCGCCCGCCGACCGAAGTACACGATGTAAGTCAAAAACCCTGCCTCGGCGAGGATTCCGATACCGATCCGTAGGAATGTCGGCAACGGCGACGGGGTGATCAACGCCTCGATGGCACCCGAGATGAGCAGCACCACAACCAATCCCACGGCGACCGCGACGACAGCACGGCCCTGCTCGGCAAGCACCTGTCCGCGCGGGCGATCACCCGGCGAGATCACTGACCACCCCAGCCGCATCCCAGCGGCGGCCGCCAAGAAGACCGCCGTGAGCTCAAGTAGGCCATGCGGAACCAGCAACCCCAGCATGACGTCGCCCTTACCGGCCTGAAGCATCAGACCGGCCACGACTCCGAGGTTGGCGGCGTTTGCAAACAATACAAACGGGATCGGCACACCCAGCACGACGGAGAACGCGATGCACTTCGCCGCCACCCAGGAATTGTTGACCCAGACGTGCAGCCCGAACGCGACGGCGGAATGCTCGCCGTAGTACGAGGCGAAGTCATGGTTGACCAATTCGTTGATTTCGCTTGGCGTTCCGATCGTGGACTGAACTTCGGGACTGCCCATCACCCACGCAGCGATGACCGTCACGACGGCGAAGAACACCACTGCCGTCGCCAGCCACCACCGCCAGGCGCGGTAGGCCACCACCGGAAACGACACCGTCCAGAACCGGGTGAATTCGCTGGAAAGCGGGGCGTGGGCACCGGTGACCGCGGCACGGGCACGCGCCACCAGACTCGAAAGGCTGCCGACCAGGGCGGAATCTGACGAGCCCGAGCGCAGCATCGACAAATGCGTCGACACCCGCTGGTAGAGCTCGACGAGTTGGTCGATCTCGGCGCCCGTCAACTGCCGACGCTTTTTCACCAATCGGTCAAGGCGATCCCAGGTGTCGCGGTGAGCGAGCACGAACGCGTCGACGTCCACCACTCGAAGCCTAGCTACAGAGCTAGCCGCGATCGAGAAGCCAGGTAGCGTTCGCAGTATGCCGGAGGTGGTGACTGGCGACGCGGTGGTACTCGACGTGCCGATCGCGCAACTTCCGGTGCGCGCGGTCAGCGCGCTGATCGACATCGCCGTCATCGTCATCGGCTACCTGCTGGCACTGACGTTGTGGGCAGCCACGCTGAGCCAGTTCGACGCGGCCGTGACCGCGGCGATCATGATCATCTTCACCGTGCTGGTGTTCGTCGGCTATCCCCTCGTCTTCGAAACCGCAACGCGGGGTCGATCGGTGGGCAAGATGGTGATGGGACTACGCGTGGTCTCGGAAGACGGCGGCCCGGAGCGGTTCCGCCAGGCCCTTTTTCGCGCACTGGCGTCGGTCGTCGAGATCTGGATGCTATTGGGCAGCCCCGCGGTGATCTGCAGCATGCTGTCGCCGAAAGCCAAACGGATCGGCGACATCTTCGCGGGCACGGTGGTGATCAGAGAACGCGGGCCGAAAATGGGGCCTCCGCCGTTGATGCCGCCGACGCTGGCTTGGTGGGCTGCGTCGTTGCAGCTGTCCGGGTTGGGTGCTGAGCAAGCCGACGTCGCGCGCCAATTCCTCTCCCGCGCACCGCAACTCGATCCGGCGTTACGCGATCAGATGGCCTACCGGATCGCCGGTGACGTGCTGAGTCGTGTCGCCCCTCCGCCACCGCCCGGAACCCCGCCGCAACTCGCGCTTGCCGCGGTGCTGGCCGAACGACACCGTCGGGAGTTGGCGCGGTTGCGGGCCTCCCCGAACGGGCCGATACCAGGGCCGCCCGCCGCGTCTCCAACCTGGCCTGGGCCATCGACCGGCGGATTTTCGCCACCCCGCTAGGGACGAACGCGACGCGAACTACTGCGCGACCGTGGCGGCAAGGATGCCGATATCGGCGGCTAACAGCGCCAATGCCACGACCGGAACCGCGATGCCCCGTCGGCGGCGCGCGGTGAAGAACGAGACGATGACGGTCAGCGCCGCGACCACCGGGGGACCATAGAACAGCAGGTCGAAGCTTATTCCGTTGGGCCCGAGGTTCGGGCATTGCTTGTCGCTGCAGGCGGCCGTGCTCATCACCGAGCCGAGCGCAAACAGCATCACGGCGGCTGCGCCCGGCACCGTCAAAGCCGCCAGGGCCCAGTTCACCCATAACCGCAGGCGGGTGTTGCGATCGGTATCGCCTTTCGCCGCCCGTTCCGTATCAGTGTCGATCGTCAGATTGCGGTTTTCGTCGCTCACACAGGGGCCCTACCCCACCGCCGCGGATTGCAAACCACAGCTCGATAATGACTGTGGGCCGTGGATGTCAGCGGACGTGCCACTCTGGCGATCGCGCCTGTCAGGCTGCGATCCAATTCCCGTGGAAGCCGTACGGAACCCGTTGTGGCAGATGTATTCTGGCTACCGGCTTTCCGGAGAAGTCGGCCGCGTCGAGGATCACCAGATCGCTACCGTCGCGCTGCGGGTCATACAGGTAGCCGAGATACCAGCCGTTGTCTTCGCCCTGCGGCCCGTTGGTCGACGGCACGAACACCGCCTCGCCGGGCCCGCCGGTGCCGAAGTCGTGCTCGACGGCATTGCCGGTGTCCAGGTCGTAACGCACCAGGCGCTTATGACCGACAGAGACCGCGTAGCGCGCGGGAAGCCCGACCAGCCGGTCGTCGATGCGGGGAAAATCCACCGACCGACCGTCGAGCTGCTGCTCGGTGACCATGCGGCGCTGCAGGTCGATGGTCCAGCTCCACAGCACGCCCTCGGTGTTGAACTCACTATTGTCGCGCCACAGCTCCGGATAACGAACCGCCTGCAGCACAATGGAATTGCCACTATCGAAGGCGTTGGCGACATGGAACACATAGCACGGGCCGATCTCGAACCAGCGCACCGGCCCGAACGGGTCATCGCGGCGCAGCACTCCCAGCCGGGCTCCGTAGTCGTCGTCCCAGCGATACGGCATATCCCGGTCGCCCTTGAGCGCAACGTCGAGGTTGAACACGATCGGTAGATCCATGAAGATCACATGCTCGGCGGTGATCGCGAAGTCGTGCATCATCGTCAGCGCCTTGACGTCAAGGGGACGGTTGATCGTCAACTCACCATTGGCGTCAGCCCGGTGATACGTGACGTGCGGCTGGAAAATGTTGCCGTAGCTAAAGAAGTGCAGCTCGCCGGTGGTCGCGCAGATCTTCGGATGCGCCGTCATCGAGTCGACGAGCTTGCCGCCAAAGTCGTAGGCCCCCACCGTTTCCAGGTCATTGGTGATCTCGTAGGGCAGCGACGACTCGACCAGCGCCAGGGTCTTGCCGGCGTGGTTGACGACGTGGGTGTTGGCCACGCTGTACCGCAGATTGCGGGTGCCGTCGGCGTTGTAGAGCGCGAAGTCCTCTTTGAAAGAATCGGTGCGGACCCAGCGGTTGCGGTACCAGGCGGCGCGTCCGTTTTCGATGCGTACGCCGTGGATCATGCCCTCGCCGGTGAACCAGTGTGCGGTGCCCTGCCGCGGATTGGGGCCGTTGCGCAGGTACCAGCCGTCGAGTTCGGGCGGGATCGCGCCTTCGACGGGCAGGTCGAATTCGGTCAGCTCGTCGGTGACCGGCGCATAGTTGCCGGTCCGGAAGAACTGACCCGTGCCCGCCAGGCCGGCGGGCTCAACGTTAGTGTCGGTCATGTCGATGCCTCCGAATGTTCGATATTCCACAGTTGACATGTCGAGAGTGACATGCCATTTCTAACATGTCAAGAGTGGAGGTATGATTCCTCCATGAGTCTTCGTGCCGCCGCATTAGGCTTGCTGGCCCAGCAACCCGGCAGCGGGTACGACCTGCTCAAAAGGTTCGAAACATCGATGGCCAACGTCTGGCCGGCGACGCAGAGCCAGTTGTACGGCGAGCTCAACAAGCTCGCCGATGCTGGCCTGATCGAGGTGACCGACGTAGGCCCCCGCGGCCGCAAGGAGTATCGAGTCACCGATGCCGGGCGCGCTGAACTGCTGCGTTGGGTGACGAATCCGCAGGAAGACCTGCCGTTTCGTAGTGCCGAGTTGTTGCGGGTATTCCTGCTCGGCGAGGTACCCGCAACCGAGGCACGCAAGCACATGGAGGCCGTCGCCGAGCACGCGGAGTCCGAGCAGCGCCGCCTCCAGGAGCTACGTGACACGCTGCCCTGGGGCGAGGACGACTGCGACTTCTACGGTCAGGCGGCGCTGGAGTACGGCCTGCGCATCCAAGCCATGCGGGTCGAGTGGGCGCGCTGGCTGATCAAGGCGATCGACGAGCGCATTCAGAACTAATCCTTGCACAACGATAGTTCGCGATATATCGTCGTCGTATCGGTAGCGCATCCGGCGCTACCTTTCCAGAAACGAGATGACATATGAACAACCCATTCCCCCATGTAGAGGGACCGTTCCCCGGGGGCCCCGGAGCACAGGGCTCCGACCTCTTTGGCTTCCGGCCTCATGCACGGCGTGCACTGCACGAACAGCGCAGGCAGGCCCGTCGCGAGTTCCGCGACGACGTCCGCGGTCACGACGACGCCGGCCATGACGGGCCGTTTGGACCGGGTTTCGGCCCGGGTTTCGGACCCGGCTTCGGCCGGGGTTTCGGGCCCGGCGGATTCGGCTTCGGCTTCGGCCCTGGCCCGCGCGGTAGACGACGAGGGCGTGGCGGACACGGTCGGCGCGGCCGCCGTGGCGACGTCCGCGCCGCGATCCTGGTGCTGCTGGCCGAGCGACCGATGCACGGCTACGAGATGATCCAGGAGATCGCTGAGCGCAGCCAGGACCTGTGGCGACCCAGCCCCGGCTCGGTCTACCCGACCCTGCAACTGCTGGTTGACGAGGGGCAGATTACCGCGTCGGAAACCGAAGGCAGCAAAAAGCTCTTCGAGCTGACCGACGCCGGCAAAGCTGCCGCGGAGAAGGTCGAGACACCGCCCTGGGACGAGATCGCCGAAGGTGTCGACCCCGTCCATCTGAACCTGCGGGCGGCCGTCGGGCAACTGTTCGGCGCGGTCGCGCAATCCGCGCACGCCGCCAATGCT
>JAFAID010000157.1 GCA_019236925.1 Mycobacterium sp.
ATCCGGATCAAACAACCCCTCCACATCCCAACCCCGATCAACCGGAAAACCCGACACCACATCCCGACCCCCCACCACCACATCCCACAACCCCTCCGGCGAACACACCCCACCCGGAAACCGACACCCCATCCCCACCACCGCCACCGGCGCGTTTTGCGGCGCATTTGTAGGTGTCGATAACTCGCGATTCTGACGACGCAGCTCGGCGTTCTCTTTCGCTGCCAGACGAAGTGCTGCGACAAGCTCATCGGCCGCTACAGACACGTTGTCCCCTCTCCGTGTTAGAGACCTTTACTTTTCTTGTCGTCAGGGTGCTGGGCAGTGGACCGAAGTTTGGTGGTCAAAGTAGTCTCCCCCGGCGCAACGGGGACAAATGCCCCAGACGCCGGCCAAGCTCCGACGCAGGCTTCGCGGCCCGTGGTGATGAGGCGCCGACGAGGCTAAGGGGGTTGTGGGTCACTCATACCGTGGCTAGTCATATTGGCTCGGGCAAACGGTCGCTAGCGACGTTTGCCGCAGCTGACAGCGTAAACCTGGGATGGGCCGAGTCGATTCCCGGACGATCTCGTACGTTCGAGCGGGGGCTCCGTCGTCCGCGCGAAATCACCGAGGCATGTGTATGACGATTCCTTCTTGGACCACCGTTGCTACCAATTGGCCGTCGCGGTTAAAAAAGTTCCCGGTGCCGAGGCCGCGGGAGTCGGCTGCCGCCGGGGAGGACGTCGAGTACAGCACCCAGTCATCGAAGCGGACCTGGCGGTGGAACCAGATCGAGTGGTTGACCGAGGCAGCGAAGACGTGGTCGTAGCCCCACGACAACCCATGTGTTGTGATGATCGAATCGAGGGGCGCGGCGTCCGACGAATACACCATTGCAGCGGTGTGCAACAGTGGGTCGTCGGGCATCTCGCCGCTCGCGCGCAGCCACACCCGGTTGTAGTCGAGCCGCTCCCCTTTATCGCGCATCACCCAGGTCGGGTCGTTCGCATAACGCACTTCGATCGGCCGCAATGCGTTCATGATCTCGGGGACGACGTCTTCGTAGCCATGTAGCAGCTCGTCGACCGAGGGCAACGTGTGCGGATCCGGCACCTTCGGCGGCGTAACGCCGTGCTCGAGACCCCGGCCACCGGATACATAGGAGATCATCGCCGAGGCCAGCAATGTGTCGTCCTGCATCGCATCGACCCGCTGATTGGCGAACCGGCGCTCATCACGCAGCCGGACCACCCGGTATTGGATGTCCTTCTTCGGGTCGCCGCCGGCGATGAAATGCACTTGGAGCGCAGCCGGCGGCACCTTGTGGGTCAGCACCTGGCTACCGGCGATCAGCGCCTGCGCCATCAGCTGACCGCCGTACGTGCGTCCTGGGTTCTTGGTCGGGTGCGATCCGAGGAAGGTGAGCTCATCGACGCGATCGAGGTCCAGGATCGTCAGCAACTGCTCGAAGTCACTGGCCAACGGTGTCCCTCCTACGAGTTGCTCTACCCGATCCGGTGCACATGAACCTTATTGGTGGAGCAGCCGGCCGGGAAGTTTTGGCTGCTGGACAGTGCCGCAATGCCCTAGCCAGATCCCAGTTCGACCGGGATATCAGGCTCGCCGGGCGCGACGCGATCACCCGCAATGTCACCCCCGCGCCACTCGTTTGTGTTAATCGACTCCTTGCACTTGTCAGCTGCGCAGGCGTCCGCCGGTATCGACCTGGGCGTAGCGTCGTTCGCCTGCCCCGAATTGGCGGATTCCTTCGAAGGTCTCGCCAGTGTGCAGGGTGGACATTCCGTGAAGGAATTCCCGGGTGAGCGCGTCGGGTAGTTGTCGCTCCCACTGTTCATAACTCGACCTTCGGTCGCTCCGCATGGCGGCCTGCGGGTACGCGGCAATCTCGTGTGCCAGCGCGAGCGCGGCCTTCAGAGTTTGACCCGGCTCCACCAGCCGGTTAACGAGGCCCATCCGCAATGCCTCCTCGCCGCTTATGGCGCGGCCGGTCAGGATCAGGTCGAGTGCGTGGCTGTGGCCGATCAGTCTGGGGAGCCGTACGGTGCCGCCGTCCATCAATGGGATGCCCCACCGCCGGCAGTAGACCCCAAACACGGTGTCGGCAGATGCAATTCGAAGGTCGCACCAACAGGCCAATTCGAGCCCACCGGCAACCGCGAGTTTTTCGATCGCGGCAATCACCGGTTTGGAGAGCAGCATGCGAGTGGGGCCGACTGGCCCGTCGCCGTCCACCTCGACCCGGTTGACCCGCTCACCGCCGGGTTCGTTCATCGCTTTGAGGTCCGCACCGGCACAAAACCTGCCGCCCGCACCGGTCAGGACCGCTACCGAGAGTCCGGGATCTTCGTCGAATCGGCGCATCGCGTCGGCCACGGCTTCAGCAGTCGGCCGGTCGATCGCATTGCACACTTCTGGACGGTCGATCGTGATGACGACGACCGGGTCGTCGGTTTCGTAATGGACTGTCATGGTCGCTGCCCTGTCTCAGTCAACAGCGCGAGGCGTTGATCCAGGGCGTCGTGGAAGTGCCCAATAGCGCTTTCATGCCGTCCGAATTCCACGAAGGCATTCGCGCCGGCGCGTAATCCGCGCTGCACGCCGGCCGACATCTCGTTGTCCTCCACGGCACCGCGCTGGAGCAGGGTGGGCGCGGTCGCATCGCCCTGTCGGGCGAGCGCGATCGTAACCGCTTCCGCGATATCGGCTGTGGAGAGGTTATAGGTGGTAATTCGCGAGTGGTCGACATCGATCGGGTCGACGACGATCACGATCACTTGATCCGGAAAAGTTCCCAACATCACGTTCGGGAAGAGCTGATAGACAAACGTCGCGCGCCGCTCAATTGTCCACAGCGCCTCCGGGCGGTCTCGGAGCCTTTCTATGTTGCGGAATGGGAACGTGATTCGACTGTTGGGACCGAACGTCTCCACCACGTTCAGATCGTCGTACTGCAGCGGGAAGAACGTCTCACGGTGGGTCGAGCGAATGTGATAGCCCTCCAGGAATTGCTCGACGAGCACCTTCCAATTGGTCTGCAGCACAACAGAGTTCTCGCTGGCCATCCGCTTCGCTGGCAATAGTTTGTCGCGCCAAGGACTCCCGTCGCTCAGCGCTGCCATCGCTTCCTCAGCGCAACCCCGCAGCGAATCATGCGCCATATCCAGCTCCAACGCGCCGATGACGATGAGGCCAGCGGCCTCCCTGCTCGCCACTTCGACCAGGCCACGTGTCGAGGGGTTCAGATCCGGGAAGGCGTCTGCGTGGGGAACGTGGGCAAGCGAGCCATCGAGGCGATAAGTCCAGCCGTGGTAACGGCACACCAGCGCATGCGAGCACCCGGTGCCTTCGACGAGAGCCATCCCGCGATGACGGCAGGCGTTGCGGAATACCCGTGCACGCCCATCGTTGCCACGAATCGCGCACAGGGGCGTCCCGAAGCAGACACGTTCGACGTGGTCGCCCGTGTTTGGGATAGCCGCCGACGGAATGAACACGCTGGGAAGCGAACGCAGCAAGCGCAGTTCATCCGCGAATCGTCCGGGGTCGAGGTAGTTTTCGACCGGTTCTCGCCACGCCTCACCTTCATCGGTCGTCCCCGCGTCGATATGAGCGAGCACGCGGCGCACTATCTCCACATCGTCTGCGACCAACGCTTCTGCCGAGGGACTCACGGGGCGCCTCCTGACGGGTCGATGGCTGCACTTCAGCAAAACGGTATTCTGAAATTGAAGTGAAGTCAATTTATTTTTTGATACGCTTGCGCCGTGACGACTACAGCCGGGCCGAGAACGCAGAAGGGGCGTGCGACACGCGAACGCTTGCTCGCGTGTGCCCGCGACATAGCAATCGCCAACAACGGCCATCTCGAGATAGCTTGGGTCGCAGAGGCCGCGGGCGTCGTGCCGAGCCTGGTTAATCGCTACTTCGGGTCACGAGCCGGACTCGTCAGCGCACTGCTGGACGACTTCTTCACCCGTCTACGCACCGAGGTTATTGACCTCGACCTCGACGATCAGGGCACGTGGGCACGGCACGAGCACATCCGCCTCGAGAAGGGTGTGCACTTCCACTACACCGATCCTGCCGCTGTGATCATCTACACCTGTTTATCTCGCAACCCCGAAGTCGCGTTGACCGAGAACCGGCACATCGACAGGGTCGTTAAACACGCTGCTGCCAACATTCGCCGCGGCCAAAAGCGTGGCGAGCTACCGTCATCCATCGATCCCGAACTGGCCGGCGCAGCGATGTTCGGCGCGATGCAGCGGGTTATGGTGACCGCGCTGGGCCGCACACCGCGTCCGCGGCCCGATCGCGTCGTCGAAATCCTCTGGCGGCAGGTCGCCGCCGCCGTCGAGATCGACCCGTACGCCGCAACCAGCTAGAACGCTTCTTCGCGCAGGTCCATGATCGCCAGGTCGACATTTGCGGCGATTCCGCGATCGGCGGTCAGTCGCGGCAACATGTTCTTGACGAAAAAGTTTGCCGCAGCAACCTTTCCGTTGTAAAAAGCGCGATCGGCCGTCGCCGGATCGCGATCGAGCGCTGCCAGCGCGATCTCGGCCTGCCGGAGCAACAGCCATCCGATCAGCAGATCGCCGACGGCGAGCAGGAATGGCACGGACTCCAAGCCCACTCGGTAGAGTTCGCGAGCGCTCTGCTGGGAATCGACCAGATAACCAGTCATGGTGTTGACCCAGGCTTGCAGGTCATCGAGCGCGGTGGTCAGCCGCTGGCGCGCATCGGCGAGTTCGGGACGGGCATCGTCGCTCTCGACGAATGCCTCGATCTGCTTGACGAGATGTTGCAGCGCCACGCCGTGGTCGCGGACGATCTTGCGGAAGAAGAAGTCCTGCGCCTGGATCGCGGTGGTGCCCTCGTAGAGACTGTCGATCTTGGCGTCGCGGATGTACTGCTCGATGGGGTAATCCTGCAGGAAACCGGACCCACCGAACGTTTGCAGCGATTCGGTCAATGTTTGATAGGCCCGCTCGGAACCCACGCCCTTCACGATCGGCAGCAGGAAATCGTTGACCCGCTCCGCCAACTGCGCATCGGCCCCGGACACGACCGCGGCCGCCGCCGCGTCCTGATGGGCGGCGGTGTAAAGGTACAGCGCGCGTAGGCCTTCGGCGTAGGCTTTCTGGGTCATCAGCGCCCGGCGCACATCGGGGTGGTGGATGATAGTGACCCGCGGCGCGGTCTTGTCCGTCATCTGGGTGAGGTCGGCCCCCTGGACCCGAGTCTTGGCATAGTCCAACGCATTCAGGTAGCCTGTCGACAGCGTCGCAATAGCTTTGGTACCCACCATCATTCGCGCGTACTCGATGACCTTGAACATCTGCGCCATGCCGTTGTGGGTGTCCCCGACCAGAAATCCCGTCGCCGGCACTCCGTGCTGACCGAACGTCAGCTCACATGTGGCCGAAACCTTCAGGCCCATCTTGTGTTCCAGCCCGGTGACGAATGCCCCGTTACGCTCCCCTGGCTCGCCGGTTTGCGGGTCGAGCAGGAATTTGGGCACCACAAACAGGCTCAGTCCCTTGGTACCCGGTGCGGCGCCCTCGGGCCGCGCCAGCACTAGGTGCAGGATGTTCTCGAACAAGTCGTCGGTGTCGCCGTTGGTGATGAACCGCTTGACGCCGTCGATATGCCACGTGCCGTCGCCCTGATCGATGGCTTTGGTGCGGCCGGCGCCCACGTCGGAACCGGCGTCGGGTTCGGTGAGCACCATGGTGCCGCCCCAGTTGCGGTCGATCGCCAGCGACGCCCAATGCCGTTGCTGCTCATTGCCGATGCCGTAGAGGATGTTCGCCATAAATGGACCCGCCAAGGTCATGAACACCGGCGGGTTGGCGCCGAGCACCAGCTCATTGATAGCCCATTGCACCATCGACGGCGCCGGCACACCGCCGACGTCTTCGTTCAGCCCGACCCGGAACCACTCGCCGTCGCGCCACGCGGACAGCGACTTCTTGACCGGCTCCGGCAGGGTCACGTCGTGCGTGTCGGGGTCGAATGTCGGCGGGTGCCGGTCGCCGTCGGCGAAC
>JAFAID010000225.1 GCA_019236925.1 Mycobacterium sp.
CTGGCACGCCTTTACCACTCGCGGTGTCTTCTCCGGCAGCTTCGGTAACGGGCTTGTTGTCGGTCATCGTTTCGTGAACCTTTCTTCAGCGCAGCCATGGACACGAGGTTCCTGCCATCCCGCGCCGGACTGCCAATTTCGCCGGCCCGGCGCCAGACATGTGCTTCGTGCCCCTACCTGCACCGACGGCCACTGCGGTTGCCGTCGTCAAGCTCGGCGCGACAGCGCCAGCCACCAAAACCGGCCACAACTCTAGGTCGCTGTTGAGGCTAGTTCATGATCGAAAATTGGGTAACTCGGAGTGTTACGTACGCCGGTTCCGCTTCTCGCCGGCGACACGGCGCGCCTACTTGCGTTCGAACACACGTTCGTTAGTGTGGTCGGTGTCCGACGGTCAGATGCTGGTCAGGCCATTTGTCAGACCCTGCCTCTAGCGTCACGGCCAACTGACCAATACCGGTCAATCGGACACCGACTACACCGAGAGGTAGCACCATGACGCAAGCCCCCGACCGCGAGAAGGCCCTCGAACTGGCGATGGCCCAGATCGAGAAGAGTTACGGCAAAGGTTCGGTGATGCGCCTCGGTGACGAGGTGCGTCAGCCGATCTCGGTCATCCCGACCGGGTCGATCGCACTGGACGTTGCCCTGGGCATCGGCGGTCTGCCGCGCGGCCGGGTCGTGGAGATCTACGGCCCGGAGTCATCGGGTAAAACCACGGTCGCACTGCACGCGGTGGCTAATGCCCAGGCCGCAGGCGGCATCGCAGCGTTCATCGACGCCGAGCACGCGCTGGATCCCGACTACGCCAACAAGCTTGGTGTGGACACCGATTCGCTGCTGGTCAGCCAGCCTGACACCGGCGAGCAGGCGCTGGAGATCGCCGACATGCTGATCCGCTCCGGCGCGCTGGACATTCTGGTCATCGACTCGGTGGCCGCGCTGGTGCCGCGGGCGGAGATCGAAGGCGAGATGGGCGACAGCCATGTCGGACTGCAGGCCCGACTGATGAGTCAGGCGCTAAGGAAAATGACTGGCGCGCTGAACAATTCGGGTACCACGGCGATCTTCATCAACCAGCTGCGTGAGAAAATCGGAGTCATGTTCGGGTGCATGAACTATGCCACCCGAGTCACCCTGGCTGACGGCAGCACCGAAAAGATCGGCAAGATCGTCAACAACAAGATGGACGTCGAGGTGCTGTCCTACGACCCGGACACTGACCAAATTGTGCCCCGAAAAGTCGTGAACTGGTTCAACAACGGGCCGGCCGATCAGTTCCTTCAGTTCACCGTCGAAAAGTCCGGCGGCAACGGCAAGTCGCAGTTCGCGGCGACACCCAACCACCTCATTCGCACACCCGCCGGCTGGACTGAAGCCGGTGACCTCAACACCGGAGATCGGGTGCTTGCGACCGAACCGCATCTGCTCAGCGACCAGCAGTTCCAGGTGGTACTCGGCTCGCTGATGGGTGACGGGAACCTGTCGCCCAATCGACGTGATCGCAACGGTGTCCGGTTCCGGCTGGGACACGGGGCCAAGCAGGTGGAGTACCTGCGGTGGAAGACCGCGTTAATGGGCAATATCCGGCATGCGTTGCGAGAGAACACCAAGGGCGCGAGTTTCGTCGACTTCACCCCGCTGGCAGAGCTCGCCGAGCTGCAGCGCGCGGTATACCTCGGGGACGGCAAGAAATTCTTCTCCGAGGAATATCTCAAGGCGCTGACGCCGCTGGCGCTGGCCATCTGGTATATGGACGACGGCTCGTTTACATTGCGCTCCAAGGGGTTACAGGAACGCACCGCTGGCGGTAGCGGACGCATCGAGATCTGCGTTGAGGCCATGAGTGCCGGCACGCGGGTGCGGTTGCGTGACTATCTACGCGACACTCATGGATTAGATGTTCGTCTGCGGTCTGCCGGCTCGGCACGCAAGGTGGTGCTGGTGTTCTCCACAGCGGCGACAGCGAAGTTCCAAGAAATGGTGGCGCCCTACATGGCGCCGTCCATGGAGTACAAGCTGTTGCCGCGGTTCCGCGGTCGGAGTCAAGTGGTGCTGCAATTAGTCACACCGACGCAGCGGCTAGTGCCGGCTCGGGTGCTGGATGTGCATGTTAAACCGCACACCCGGTCCATGAATCGATTCGACATCGAGGTTGAAGGCAACCACAACTACTTTGTCGACGGAGTTATGGTGCACAACTCACCCGAAACAACAACGGGCGGAAAGGCTTTGAAGTTTTACGCTTCAGTTCGCTTGGACGTCAGGCGAATTGAGACACTTAAGGACGGCACCGATGCGGTGGGTAACCGCACCCGGGTCAAGGTCGTCAAGAACAAGGTGTCACCGCCGTTCAAACAGGCCGAGTTCGACATCCTCTACGGCAAGGGCATCAGCAAGGAAGGCTCGCTGATCGACATGGGCGTGGACCAGGGCTTCATCCGCAAGTCCGGGTCCTGGTTCACCTACGAGGGCGAGCAGCTGGGTCAGGGCAAGGAGAATGCCCGCAGCTTCCTGATGGAAAACACCGACGTGGCCAACGAGATCGAAAAGAAGATCAAGGAAAAGCTCGGCATTGGCGCAGTGATGACCGATGGCTTGACCGATAACAGCGTCTTGCCCGCCCCCGTTGATTTCTGAGCCGTCTCGCGAGGAGCTGGCGCGGGCATTGTGCCTGCGCCTGCTCACCGCGCGGGCACGCACCCGCGCCGAGTTGGTCGGTCAGCTGGCCAAGCGCGGTTATCCCGACGACGTCAGCGCCAAGGTGCTGGACCGGCTGACTGACGTCGGGTTGATCGACGACGCCGGCTTCGCCGAACAGTGGGTGTACTCGCGCCGGGCGAACGCGGGAAAAGGCAAGCGCGCGTTGGCCGCTGAGCTGCACACCAAGGGAGTCGACAACGACGTGATCACCTCGGTGCTCGGCGGCATCAACCCTGCTGCCGAGCGTGGCCGCGCCGAGCAGCTGGTGCGGGCCAGGCTGCGGCGGGAGAACCTGGGCGACGACAACGCCGCCACCCGGGTAAGCCGTCGACTGGCGGCGATGCTGGCGCGCCGCGGATTCGACCAGACGATGGCCTATGAAGTGGTCAGCGCCGAGCTGGCCGCCGAACGGGAGCGCAGGCGCGTCTAGCTGCCTCAACCGGCCTCGCTGGCCACCACGATGCGGTAACCGCCATCCACCGAGTCCTGTTGCAAGAGAGAGCGATAGCGACGAGTCCATTCACCGGAGACGAGATCGCTCGAAAGGCGCCGGATCCCCTCCTCGACGCGGGATGGATCGCTTTGAGCCAACATCGAGATGCACGAACGCACTCGCGGATCGAGATACTTCTCCGGGCGACGCCAATAGGCCCAGCCGAACCCGTCGACGCAGTCGTGAGGGACGAGGACGGGCTGCACCAAAGATGCGTCCAAGGTCTCCACGACCGTCGACAACGGCAGCGCGGTAGACGCCGCGATGGTTCCGGCGGACGGAATGTAGTCGGTGATGAGCCAGAAGCGGTTGGTTATTTCGGGGTCGAAGGTGAGCACGACTTGTCGTTTGGCTACCCGGCGCATCTCGGTTAGCCCGGCGACCGGGTCCGCCCAGTGGTGTGCGGTGAGAACAGCCATTGCCGCGTCGAAAGTCTGATCGCGAAACGGCAGGCTTTCCGCTGCTGCCCGCACCACCGGCGGCGCATTCTGCGCACGCTGGGAGATCATCACCGGGGAGGGCTCAATCGCGACGACTTCACGACCTGCCGGCTCGTAGGATCCGGTCCCGGCCCCCACGTCCAGAATGGTTCGTGCATCTCCCAGCGCCGCGTCGATCATTCGGGCGATCCTGAGATCCGGCTTGCGGAACGCGCCATAGCCCAGGCCAATCTCGTCGTAGGCTGCGGGTCGGCTCATTGCAGCTCCGACGACGGGTCCATGTGGTGACCCTACCCAGGCCGGGCCATGCCGCGTCGCCTCGCCGTACCATGGCCCCGTGACTTCGACGGTGGTTCCGAACGCGGCGGCGCAGCGCTCGCCGCTGCCGTCGCGCACCTACGAGGTCCGCACCTACGGATGTCAGATGAACGTCCATGACTCGGAGCGGTTGGCGGGCCTGCTGGAAGCGGCCGGCTATCGGCGCGCCGCCGACGGCGCAGACGCCGATGTCGTGGTCTTCAACACCTGCGCGGTGCGAGAGAACGCTGACAACAAGCTCTACGGCAACCTCAGTCATCTGGCCCCGCGTAAGCGCAGCGACCCCGATATGCAGATCGCGGTGGGCGGCTGCCTGGCCCAGAAGGACAAAGACACAGTTCTGCGCAAGGCGCCGTGGGTCGACGTCGTCTTCGGCACCCACAACATCGGATCGCTGCCTGCGCTGCTTGATCGGGCCCGGCACAACAAGGTTGCCCAGGTGGAAATCGCCGAGGCATTGCAGGAGTTTCCGTCGGCACTGCCCGCTGCCCGCGAATCTGCCTACGCCGCTTGGGTTTCCATCTCGGTTGGCTGCAACAACAGCTGCACCTTCTGTATCGTGCCGTCGTTGCGGGGCAAGGAGGTCGACCGCAGCCCGACAGACATCCTCGCCGAGGTGCGGTCGCTGGTGGAGTCCGGCGTGCTGGAAATCACCCTGCTGGGCCAAAACGTCAACGCATACGGGGTCTCATTCGCCGACCCGCGGTTACCGCGCAATCGCGGCGCTTTCGCCGAACTGCTGACCGAATGCGGGCGCATCGACGGACTGGAACGGGTGCGGTTCACCTCGCCGCATCCGGCCGAGTTCACCGATGACGTCATCGACGCGATGGCGCAAACGCCGAACGTCTGCCCCGCCTTGCATATGCCGCTGCAATCCGGGTCCGACCGGATGTTGCGCGCGATGCGGCGTTCGTATCGCGCCGAGCGTTATCTGGGCATTATCGATCGGGTGCGGGCGGCCATGCCGCACGCTGCCATCACCACCGACCTGATCGTCGGCTTTCCCGGTGAGACCGAGGAGGACTTCGCCGCGACGTTGGACGTGGTTCGGCGGGCGCGGTTCGCCGGCGCGTTCACCTTCCAGTACTCCAAGCGCCCCGGCACTCCCGCCGCCGAGCTGGACGGTCAGCTGCCGAAAGCCGTCGTGCAGGAACGGTATGAGCGCCTGGTGGCGCTGCAGGAGCAGATCGCGCTGGAGGAAAACCGCGACCAGATCGGACGGACCGTTGAGTTGCTGGTGGCCACCGGGGAAGGCCGCAAGGACAGCCGCACGGCGCGGATGAGCGGACGCGCACGTGACGGTCGCCTCGTGCATTTCACGCCGGGC
>JAFAID010000261.1 GCA_019236925.1 Mycobacterium sp.
ATGCTGGCGCCAACCGGCTAAAACCCGCCGATAGCGACGATTCATCGTCTTCGGAGGTGAAGAGCGAGGATCCGTCAGAATCCGAGATCGGAACCGACCAGGCCAGCACAGAGGTGAAGAGCGAGGATTCGTCGGAATCCGAGATCGGAGCCGACCAGGCCAGCACAGAGGTGAAGAGCGAGGATCCGTCGGAATCCGAGATCGGAACCGACCAGACCAGCGCCGAGACAACCGCCGAGGGTCTCCCCGAGACGAACGCCGAGGCTGAATCCGAGGCAGGAGTCGACAACGGCACCGAGCCGAACGCCGAGGATGAATCCGAAGTGGGGGATTCCCCTGTTGTCGAGGGGAACCCGTCGCGTCTGGGACGCAGGTGGTTAATCGGCATCACCGCGGCACTTCTCGTGGTGGCCGGCGGTGTCGGTACCGGTGGTTACTTTGCGATGCGCGCCAACCAAGAGAGCCAGGCCATCGCGCGCCACGACGCGGAGGCCGTGCAGGCCGCAAAGGATTGCGTCGCGGCAACCCAGGCGCCCGATGTCGCCGCGATGACCGCTGGCGCGCAAAAAATCATCGACTGTAGCACCGGAGCTTTCCGTGCCCAAGCGATCCTGTACAGCAGGTTGTTTGTCGAGGCCTATCAGGCTGCGAACGTTCACGTCCAGTTGTCCGATATGCGTGCGGCGGCAGAACGCAGCAATGCTGACGGATCGGTCGATGTGCTGGTGGCATTCCGCGTCAAATCGTCCAACAGTGAAACGCAAAACCGAGAAATCGGCTACCGGCTGCGGGCGACGATGGCACCCGATCAAGGCCAGTACCGGATTGCGAAGCTTGACCAGGTGGCGAAGTGACGGCGGTGCTCGAGAAGACCGAGACAACACCGGCAGGCGAGGCGGCAGCGCCGAGAGATCTGGCGCCCTGGCACATCCGTGCCGCTGCGTTCGCCGTTGATGTATTGCCTGGCGTCGCCGTAATAGCGACGATGATGCTGACCTGGTTGGCGGTGCCGCTGCGCAGCACGCAGTGGTGGCTATCGGTTTCGGTCCTAGCCACCGTGATACTGCTGACCTTGATTAACCGGCTGGTGTGGTCTGCGAACCGGGGTTGGAGTCTGGGCCGTGCCCTCATGGGGATCGCCGTCGTGCGCCAAGACGGGGGTTCCGCCGGGCTGGGGCGCCTGCTGTTGAGAGACGTGGCCCACCTGCTGGACACCATCTCGGTATTCGTAGGCTGGCTGTGGCCGCTGTGGGACGCACGACGGCGTACCTTCGCCGACTTCCTGCTGCGCACCGAAGTGCGTCGCGCCGAACCGGATCAGCGGCCCGCCAACACCCGGCGGCTCACCGCAATCGTCGTGTCGACCGCGGCGCTGCTGTGCGTCGGCGGTGCCGCGTTGAGCTTCACGGTGGTTTTTCTGCATGATCGGGATTCCGACCAGACGCGCGCTGCGATCGAGGCGCAGGGGCCGAAGATGGTCACCGAGATGCTGACCTACGACCCGAAATCGCTGCATGAAGATTTCGCCCGGGCTCAATCGCTGACGACCGAAAAATACCGGGGGGAGTTGGCTGCCCAGCAGGAGGCAGTGCAAAAGGGCCACCCCGTTGTCAACGAGTATTGGGTGACCAATAGCGCGGTAGAGTCGGCAACGCGGGATCGGGCGACGATGCTGTTGTTTATGCAGGGTCACCGCGGCGGGGAGAAGGAGGAACGCTTCATCACTGCGACCGTCCGGGTTTCGTTCGTTAAAGGCGTAGCCGGGCGGTGGCTCATCGACGACCTGACTGTGGTGACGAAACCCAAACTACCTAAGGGTGAAAAATGAGCCCTCGCCGCCGAATTCAGCCCGGCGAAGAGCCGCTCCTGCCTGAGCGGGTGCCGAAATCGCCGCTGTGGGCGCGATTACCGCTGCGACGGTGGAAGTTACCGCGGCAGTGGTGGAAACCGTCGCGCCGGTGGGCGCTGCCCATGACGATGGCCGTAGCCGTGCTGCTCGCGGCGGGCTCCATAACAACGTCCTCTTTCGTCCTGGTCGACCATGAATCGCATCATCAAGTAGCGATGAAGGATGTCGACGTGCTCGGCTTCGCTCGATCGTTCATGACAGCGTTCACGTCGCTGGATCCGTTTCACGCCAACGACTACGTAGATCGGGTTTCAGCCCAGTCCACAGGCGATTTCGCCAAGAAGTACCGCGACAAGGTGAACGAGATCGTCCTCAACGTTGCCCAAGCGGAGCCGACCAAAGGCATCGCTCTGGACGCCGGCGTGGAAAGGTGGAACGACGACGGCAGCGCAAACGTGCTGGTGGCTACCGAAGTCACGTACAAGTCTCCGGACGGAAAGCAAATAACCGAGAACACAAATCGTTGGGTGCTAACCGCCCAGCGGGAAGGCGACCAGTGGAAGATCAGCAGCCTCCAGCAGGTGATGTGACCGACGAGATTCACGATAGCCAGTCGCGGGATGACGAGTCCGTCGAAGCCGACACTGCGGAGAGCGAAGTCGAACAGCGCGAGCCGGAGGCTTCTGAGCCTGAATCCACGAGCGACTCGGCCGCAGACGACGAAACCGACGATGGGACAACCGAAGACGAAGAGGCGAAGGCTAACGAGACGGCGGATGAAGCCGACCGTGGGCTGCAGACGAGACGACTGGTCGGCAGGTGGTCGGCGATCGGGGCGGCTGCCGCGGCCGCACTGTTTGTTGGTTCCGCGGCGTTCGCCGGCGCGACCGTACAGCCCTACGTGAAGGATCGCGCCACTGTCGCTACCAAGCTGCGAGTCGCACGCACGGCGGCCAATGCGATCACAACCTTGTGGACCTACACGCCGGACAACATGGACAAATTGGCCGATCGGGCGGCGCAATATCTTAGCGGCGATTTCGAAGCTGAATACCGCAAATACATTGACGCGATCGGAGCGCCCAATAAACAAGCCAAGGTCACCAACACCACTCAAGTCACCGGTGCGGCGGTGGAGTCATTGGACGGGCCGGATGCCATCGCCATCGTCTACACCAACACGACATCCACCAGCCCGGCTACCAAAGACATTCCCTCCCTGAAGTACCTGTCCTATCGGCTAGCCATGAAACGTGATCACGCACGATGGCTGGTCACCAGGATGACGACCATCACGTCGCTGGATCTGACTCCTCAGTTCTAAGGCGGCGCGCCGAAAGGGACTGGACCGCATGGCCGCTGACGCGCTGGCCTCGCCGGTATCGGACCGACTGACGGTTACCGCTTTGTTGCTGTTGACGTTCGCGACCGGGCTGGTGGATGCGATCGGCGTGCTGGTGCTCGGTCACATCTTCGTCGCCAACATGACCGGGAACATCATCTTCCTCGGATTCTGGTTCGTCCCTGGCGCCGGTATCGATCTGACCGCCGCAATCGTTGCGTTCGTCGGGTTCCTCACCGGCACCGTAATCGGTGGCCGGCTGGCCCGACATCTCGGCGTGCACAGCCGCCGGTGGCTCACTACGTCGCTGGGCATCGAAATCGTCGTGTTGATAGCGCTGTCGATCCTGGCCGGCACGGGTGTGGTGAGCTATCACGCCAACACCAAACTTATTTTGATCGCCGGGCTGGCAATAACATTCGGTGTGCAGAACGCCACCGCGCGCCAGTTCGGCGTTCAGGAGCTCAGCACCACCGTGCTGACGTCGACGGTCGTCGGCATCGGTGTCGACAGCAGGCTGGCCGGTGGCACAGGTGAGCGCGAAAAGCTGCGCTACAGCGTCATTTTCGCTCTGTGCGCGGGCGCTATCGTCGGCGCGACGATGTCGCGCTACACGGTGGCTCCGGTTATTGCGCTGGCTGCCGTGGTGGTGGCGGTGAGCCTGCTGATCTTCCGATTCGGTCCCGACCGGCGACCGGCTCCCACAGCGACGGCTAGTTGAAGGCGAGCCAGCTGGGCAGTGCGCGCTCGTGGGAGTCGCAAAGAACCTGGTAGGTATCGCAATTCCCCTTCGGTACGCCGGCCCCGGCCCACATGCCGCCTGTGTCGCGGCGCAGCACGATCGCCGATGAGCCGCCGCCGTCGAGCAAGACCGCGGTGTCGCTGCCCAACCCGCGGAACAGGTCCTGGATGTTGTCCGGCGTGTAGCTGCCCCCTTGGAAGACATACATCTCGTCTCGGGGCTTCGAATAGGCCAGCGCCGTGCGCGCCGCGCTGGGTCCGCCGTCGTTGAGCTGGCCGGTATTCCCCGGAGATAACAGCCCGAGCCCGCTTACCGCGACGAACGACTCGCCGCGGTCTACCAAGCCATTCACGACCGCGGTGGCAGCGTCGTAGTCATGACCGTCCCGGCCGCCCCTGGGCCACAACACCGATGGCGGACCTTGGGTCGGCAGGATCATCGTCGCCAACGCGCTCCAATTTTCATTTCCGCCGGAAAGGCCTTGTTTACCCGCATAAGGAATCGTGCCGGTGACCGCCTGATTGGCCCGGCCCTGGCCGTGAGTGTTGTCGACGTAGGCACCGAGCGGTGAGCTACACCCGGTGGACCGCCACGAGCCGCCTTTCTGCCCGCGGATGTCGAAGAAGTTGGCATTGATGGCGATCGTCGGCTGGCCCATCATCTGCCAGGCCTGCACTGGCGCGTAGGTCTCCGAGGCTTGCATCAACCCGTCGCTGGTGCGCGCTCTGGGATCGCGTTCACAGCGGGCCTGGAAGCCACGATGGCTGTCAACCAGCAGATGAGGTGAAAGTCGTTGCGCGGCACCTTTGATGATCATCAGGTGGCCACCGCTGTTCCCGTCATACCAGCTACCGCCGGCGTTGAGCATCGGCGCCGGATGCCCGCCGCCGAAGTTGTACACCAAGTAGGAACCCTGGGTGTTAACGATGGCGGCGGCCAGCAGTTCGCGGGACTCGGCGCGCGCCACCGGGCGCCCGGTGCTGGTCGCCA
>JAFAID010000164.1 GCA_019236925.1 Mycobacterium sp.
CGGTGCCCGACGAGATGGCGGTGTTCGCCGACCCGTTCTCGGTGTCTCTGCATGCCATAACCCGCCACCCGCCGCCGCGATCGGGCCGGGTGCTGGTCTACGGCGCCGGCTCGCTGGGATTGTGCGCATTAGCGATCCTGCGGGCCCTCTACCCGGACGTGGCGGTCGCGGTGGTAGCCCGTTTCGATGCCCAGGCGCAGCTCGCCCGCCGGTTCGGCGCGGACGTCGTGTTGGCGCACGAGCCCCGGCTGGCCATCATCGAAGAGCTGGTGAGCTGGGGCGGCGGCCGGCTGTGGCAGCCATTGCAGGGGCTGCCGATGGCACACCCGGGCGCCGTCGACGTCGTCTACGACACCGTAGGAAAACCGGAAACGTTCGAAGTCGGCGTGCGGGTGCTCGCTTCGCGGGGGACGCTGGTGAAGGCCGGTGTGCACGCGCCCGGCCGGTGGGAGTGGAGTCCGTTGTACTTCAAGGAGATCAGCTGGGTCGGCAGCAACGCGTTCGGGGTCGAGGAGGTCGACGGGCAGCGCAAGCATGCGATCGCGCACTACCTCGATCTGGTCGCTGACGGGCGAATTGACCTGCGGCCCATGCTGACTCACACCTTCCGGCTGGACCAGTGGCGGGACGCCTTCCTGGCGATCGCCAACCAGGGCGAAACCGGCGCGGTGAAGGTGGCCCTCGACCAGCGCGCTACGCGGTAGTCGACACGCTGCGCACTCCATGGATTGCGATACCGACAGCGTTTTCGACTGCGACCCGTAGCTGTTCGGTGGTAACGCTTTCTTGCAGGCAGACCAATGCAGCGGCAATCGCCGCGCCCATGACCGAACCGATGACGGCAGCGGCGGCCGCAGGGTCAAGCGCGTCCTGATAAGCGCGGTGGAGCGCTTGGGCGAGTTGGTTTTCAGCGAGAAAGTAGCGGTGCAGGGTGGCCGCTTGAACGGCTGGTACGGAGATGATCATGGGTAACCGCACCGCCGCCAGTCCACCATCGACTTCCTCAGTGAGGGCGTCGGCCAGCATGTGCTGCATGGCAGCGACCACGACCTCGGCCACTCGGTCATCGGGGCCGCGCTGCTCGATGAGGGCCACCGCAGCATCGATCCGGCGGGACAAGTGCGGAAAAAGGACCTCATCCTTGCTCGCGAAGTAGTTGAAGAACGTTTTCGTGGAAACCCCTGCGGCGGAGGCGATCTCGGCGACAGTGGTCTGCTCATAGCCCTTTTGCTCGAAGAGCCGCATGGCCGCGTCGATCAGCTCCTGCCTGGTTTGCTGCCTTTTGCGCTGTCGCAGACTCATCCCGTTGGTAGTCACCCGCTTCCACTTTCGTTACATTCGATGTAATATTACATCGAATGTAAAGACTGTCGAGGAGTGCCACTGATGGAGCATTTCGAGAACGCGGTGGCAATCGTCACCGGCGGCGCAATGGGTTTAGGCGAGGCGCTGTGTGAAGAGCTGGGGCGTCACGGCGCGACGGTCGTAGTCGCCGATATCGACGGCGACGCCGCAGGTCAGGTAGCGCGGCGATTGGAGGAACGCGGCGCAGCGGCGGTTGCTTCGCGGGTCGATGTGGCCGACGAAGCCGAGGTGGCGCAGCTGATCCAGCGCACGGTGGCCGAATACGGACGCGTGGACTACATGATCAACAACGCCGGCATCGCGATCGGCGGTGATTGTCGTGACCTATCGATCCAGCAGTGGCGTCGAGTGCTCGATGTCGATCTGCTCGGCGTCGTGTACGGAACGGTGCACGCTTATCAGGTAATGGCGCGTCAAGGTCATGGGCACATCGTCAACATCTCCTCGCTCAGCGGACTGATTCCTCAGCCGGGCAACAGTGCCTACTGCACGAGCAAGCACGGAATTGTGGGGCTTTCGCTTTCGCTGCGCGCCGAGGGAGCGGATCTCGGGGTGAAGGTGAGCGCCGCATGCCCCGGTGACATGAAAACGAAAATCTACGACAACATGGTCGTGGTCAATATGCCGCGCGAGCAGGTGGCGACGTTAAGTCGCCGGACCCACTATTTGATGCCTCAAATGACCGCCCAAGACGCCGCACGCGTGATCTTGCGCGGCGTGGGCCGGAATCGGCCGCTGATTGTCTTTCCGGTTGCGGTTCAGGTCATCTGGCACTTGTACCGCCGGTTTCCGGGCCTGTTTTATCGGATCAACATCCATCGCATGAGACTGTTCCGTGGCCTTCGCCCCGTCTCCGGAGCAGAGATGAGTGGCGGTATGGGATCGACTCAGATGTGACAGCGCGTGCGAGATCGTTTCTGAACCGTCGTGCCCGCTACATCGGGTTGGCGCGCAGATACGAGTAAACGCCCGCGAAGTTCGCGTTGATCTCGTCGGGAATCGGGACGGGCCCACCGAGAGCCCGTGCACCCCAAGCGATTTGAGCGGTGCGCTCGACAAGGGCGGTGACGTGCAGCACCTTGTCCGGCCTGGGCCCGACCGCCACCAGGCCGTGGTTGGCAATCAGCGCGGCCGCCCGCCCTTCCAGCGCCTTCACCGCGTTGCTGCCCACCTCGGGTGTGCCCGACGCGGCGTAGTCGGCGCAGCGGATGTCGCCGCCGCAGTAGATGGCGAACTCGTCGATGCACGCGGGAATCGACTGGTGGGAGATCGCGAACATGGTGGCCCACACCGGGTGACTGTGGATGACGCTGCCAATGTCGTCGAACGCCTGGAAACAGGCCAGGTGCAACTTCATCTCCGTCGACGGCGACCGGCCCTCGGCGGCGTGCAGCACGCCGCCCTCCGGATCGACCAAAACCAGGTCGTCGAGCGTCATGTCGGAGTAATCGACCGACGACGGGGTGATGACCAGGTTGCCGTCTTCTCGTCGGGCCGAGATGTTGCCCGCGGTGCCCTCGACCAGCCCGCGCCGCAGCATGTCCTTGGCCGCGGCCAGCACCGCCGCCTCAGCGTTGGCCACGGATCTCACCAATCTCATGGTCCTAGCACCTCCGGGTTGACGATATGGGCCGGCGTCTTGCCGCTCAGCAGCGCTTCCAGGTCGTCGGCCACCATCTGTGCCTGCCGCGCCTCAGTGTTCCACGTCGCTCCGCCGATATGTGGCGTGAGCACCACATTGGGCATCGCCACCAACGGGTGATCGGTCGGCAGCCATTCGCCGACGAAGTGGTCCAGACCCGCGGCGGAGACCTTGCCGCTGCGCAGCGCCTCGACGAGCGCGTCGGTGTCGTGCAGTTGGGCCCTGGCGGTGTTGAGGAAGACCACGCCGTCGCGCATGGCCGCGAACTGCTTGGCGCCGATCAGCCCGGTGGTGTCGGCGGTGACCGGCGCGTGCAGCGAGACGATGTCGGCTTCGGCCAGCAATTCGTCGAGGCTGTGCCGGGCCTCGTCGTTGTAAGGGTCGTAGGCGATGACGCGCATGCCGAGCCCGGCCATCCGCCACTGCACCGCCCGCCCAACGGCGCCGAGGCCGATCAGCCCGGCTGTTCGGCCGGCGACTTCCCAGGCGCGGAAGCGCTGATAGGGAATGCTGCCGTCGCGGAACACCTCTCCGGCCCGCACGTCGGCGTCGGCGCCCAGCACCTGGCGGGTGGCGGCGAAAAGCAGCGCGAGCGTCATCTCGGCGACCGCATCGGCGTTGCGGCCCGGGGTTTTCAGCACCGGAATTCCGGCG
>JAFAID010000272.1 GCA_019236925.1 Mycobacterium sp.
CAGCCGACACAGTGATCGTGCTGGATTTCGCGTTGTGGCGTTGCGCATGGCAAGCCGCCGGTCGATCCCGCGAGAACCTCGTCTTCTGGCGTTGGTTGATCTTCTACCGCCGCCGTAGCCTTCCTACAGTGATGGCTGCGATCGCCGCCAACGCCCGCGACGCCGACGTCTACGTGCTCCGCAAACCGCGCGACGTCCGACGGTTTTTAGCCCAAGTCAATTAACGCTGCACCCAGGTCGGCCGGTGCCGGGGAAGGTTCGATTCCTGCGGGGGGCTGAAATGCTCACGCCCGATGAAGACTAGGAGGGCTCGCCTTCGGCGGGGGAGTCGTCGTCTTTGGCCAGGTGGCGCAGGACTCGTTCGTTGAGGGCGGCGAGCATGTCGAGCTCAGCCGGGGTGAGCAGGTCGATGAAGTTCCGGCGGACGTCCTGCACGTGCCCGGGCGCCGCCTTCTCGACGGCCGCGCGGCCGGCCGGCAGCAGACAGACCATGGTGCTGCGGGCGTCGTCGGGGTTGGGCTCGCGGCAGACCAGCCCGTCCTTCTGCATGCGCCCCACCTGGTGGGAAACACGGCTCTTCTCCCAGCCCAGCGTGTTGCACAGGTCGCGCGCGGGCATGCGGTCCCCGTCGTGCTCCGAGAGCACCGCCAGGATCTGGTAGTCGGCCCCGGACAGGCCCGACTCCTGCAGGCCCCGGTTCAGGTGCACGTCGAGCTGATGATGCGCGTGCTGGAAGGCCCGCCAGGCGCGGTCTTCGCGAGGGCTCAGCCAGTTCGGTTCCATCAGTCTCCATGCTAGCCGATTGGTTGACGCATCAACAAATCTAACTTAAGGTGGACCTGTCAACCTTTTCGATCGTCAGTCAAAGACAGGACACCTCATGAGCAGCATCAGCATCATCGGCACCGGGAACATGGCCCGCACCATCGGTGCGCTAGCGGTAGCGGGCGACAACAAGGTTGAGGTCATCGGCCGCGATCAGGCCAAGGCCGCTGACCTGGCCAAGGCTCTCGGCGACAGCGCCACGACGGGAGAGTTCGGCGCCGTCCCGGCCGGGGACATCGTCATCGTGTCCCTGTTGTACGCCAATGTCGTTCCGGTCGTCGCCCAGTACGGAGACGCCCTCGCGGGCAAGGTCATCGTCGACATCAGCAACCCCTTCAATGCCGCGGCCGACGGGCTAGCCATCCCCGATGACACCTCGATCGCGCAGGAAGTTGCCAAGGCCGCCCCGGCCAGCGCTAGCGTGGTGAAGGCATTCAATACCATCTTCGGTGTTGTCCTGGCCCAGGGCCGGCCGCTCGACGTCTTCATCGCCGGCGACGACGCGCGCGCCAAGGCGGGCGTGGCGGAGTTCATCGAGAGCCTCGGACTGCGCCCGCTGGACGTGGGCGGCTTGAACATGGCGCACTGGCTGGAAGGAACGGGCCTGGTCGTGATGGGCCTTGCCAGCCACGGGGTGGGGAACTACGACTTCGCCCTCGGCGTCACCCTTCCCGGCTGAGCCGCACCGCCCCGGTCCAAGCCGTGAACGAACAGGGGAGTGCGCCCTAAAAATGGTTGATGGATCACCGAAACGATATCAATGTTGGCGGACGATGGTCTGCCCGGAGAGGACTCTCGCGATGAAGCTTGGTTTCGCAATTCCCATCGTCGGGCCCGCTGTCAGTAGCGCCGCTGGTCTGAGCGCGTTCTGCCGCGGACTCGAGGACCTTGGCTACGACACGCTGTGGGTCGCCGATCGCCTGGTCACGCCGGTTGATATGCATAGCACCTATCCGGGCAAAGAACAGCCGTACCCGCCGCAGATGACCCGTTACCTCGATCCGGTGCTGCTGTGGACGGTCGCCGCCACGGCGACCCGCCGGGTGCGGCTGAACGCCAGCACGCTCAGCACGTTCTACTACGAGCCGCCGCACCTGGCCCGGCCGCTGACCACGCTCGACGTGCTCAGCGACGGCCGCCTTGACGTTGGCGTGGGACTGGGGTGGATGAAGGACGAGCACGACATCGCCCGCAGCGCGGACTGGCACCGGCGCGGAAAGATGCTCGATGACCTGCTGGCGTTCCTGCACGCATGGTGGACCACCACACCGGTGTCCTGGGACAGTGAGTTCTTCTCGCTGCCGCCGGTCCACGCCGACCTGCGCCCGGTCCAGGCGGGCGGGCCGCCCATCTGGATCGGCGGTGCCAGCGAGGCCGCGATGCGCCGGGTTGGCCGCAGCGGCACCGGCTGGCTCGGGTTCGAGGGGCTGCCGAACGAGGTCGCCGACCACTTGTGGTCGATAGCCCGCCTTGCGGCGCAGGACGCCGGCCGCGATCCTGACGCGCTGAAGACCGCCATACGAATCAACCTCGAACCGGGCACGTCCGCTGACTCGCTGGCCGGCAAGCTCAAGCGCCTCGCCGAGTCCGGTATCG
>JAFAID010000032.1 GCA_019236925.1 Mycobacterium sp.
AGTGGTCGATGGCTTAGACCCTGGGCACCGGTTCCGCTTCACACGGTTCTTCATTCCCGTACCGTCCCGGAACCGGTACCCAGCCACCTAGAATCGGCAGTGCATCGGCTCTGAGCTTTCATTTTCCGTTACTCAGGGCCGGTGCCCACTAGAATCGTCACTGCGGCACTGGCCTTGTAACAATCACACCACCATTCGCGCACGGCCAGCGCCGCTCTGAGCGCAAAGAGAATGCCCCCTAGACGGTATGGGGGGCTGGGGCCTCACTCACATGTGAACGTGGGTTGCTGTCAGGAAATGGGTCCTGGCAGTAGAGCCACAGATGTGGGAGGCCCCAGTGATGTTTGAGCGTACGAGTGTTGGGTTGGATGTGCACGCGCGTTCGGTGTTGGCGTGCGGCTTAGACCGGGAGACCGGTGAGATCGTCGAGCGCCGGTTATGCCCGGATCACCGCGAGATCCTGGACTGGGTTAATGCGCTGCCGGCGCCGGTTGCGGTGACCTATGAGGCCGGGCCGACGGGGTTCGGGCTGGCCCGATCCTTGCAGGAGGCCGGGATCAGCTGTCTGGTCGCGGCGCCGTCGAAGCTGATCCGTCCGTCTGGCGACCGGGTCAAGACCGATGCCCGCGATGCGCGTCATTTGGCCCGGCTGTTGCATCTGGGTCAGATCGTGGAAGTCAGGATGCCAACTGTGGCTCAGGAAGCGGCCCGCGATCTGGTGCGTGCCCGCGAGGATTGCCGCGGTGATCTGATGCGGGCCCGCCACCGGTTATCCAAACTGCTGCTGCGCCAAGGCCGGCTCTACTACGGCGGTAAAGCCTGGACGGCCACCCATGAACGGTGGCTACGCCGGCAACGCTTCGACGAGACCGGGCTGTGGTTGGCCTACCAGGAAGCGTTCGACGCGATGCTGGTGACACGTGATCGCCGCGACCGCCTGGACGCGGCGATCACGACCATGGCCGGCGACTCAGAGTTCACCCCGATCGTGCAGCGGCTGAGCTGCCTGCGGGGAGTGGCGACGTTGACGGCGTTCGCTTTGGCCGTCGAAATCGGCGACTGGCATCGGTTTACCGGCCGCTCCATTGGCGCCTATCTGGGGTTGGTGCCCACTGAGCACTCCTCGGGGACCACCCGCAGCCAAGGCGGATTGACCAAGACCGGTAACGGTCACGCCCGCCGACTACTGGTCGAAGCGGCCTGGCATCACCGCAAGCCCTATCGTCCGGTCAAGGCACTACGGCAACGTTGGGAGGCGACAAGTCCCGCTGCCCGTGCACGCGGACAAGCCGCCAACCGTCGGCTGCACGCCCGCTGGCAACGCTTCGATGCCCGCGACAAACGCCCCGTGGTCGCTAACGCCGCGATCGCCCGGGAACTGGCTGGCTGGTGCTGGTCTTTGGCCATCCTCGACTGACCCGCCAATAAACGTCCAGATGAGGATCACAGCGGCGGTGTCGGCAGGCGACTCGGAGATATCCGCGGCCCGGCTATTGAGCAATCATGTTGTCCCACAACGTGATCACGCTCGCCCCTAGACAAGCGGCCACCCTCCTACTCGAAAGTCCCGTCTTTGCGGTAACCAACCCGCGTATATCAGACTTGACTCGCGTCGACAACGACACGCCCGGCACCCCCGACCCCTTATCTGGTCAACGAAGCGGCGGCCGCAACGACGGTTACGGCCGCCGCTTCAACCTGCCTCTTGACAAACAGCCCTACATATCAGCCGGGCGACGATGCAGAGCGCGTAGCGCGATGAGGAGGAGGCCGGCAATCGGACCTAGCCGGGCGCTTAAGGAACAATGGTGGGCGTGACGGTAGAAGCTATCCGCTCGGGCATCGACCTGAGCAATGTCGACGCTGGTGCCCGCCCCCAAGACGACCTGTTCGGCCATGTCAACGGCCGCTGGCTGGCCGACTATGAGATCCCGGCCGACCGCGCCACCGACGGCGCATTCCGCGCATTGTTTGACCGGGCAGAGATCCAGGTGCGCGACCTGATCACCGAAGTCAGCGAGAAGCGGTCGGCGCCCGGCACCGACGAACAACGCATCGGCGAGCTATACGCCAGCTTCCTCGACGAGGACACGGTCGAGCAGCGCGGCGTGCAGCCGCTGCTGGACGAGTTGGCGGCGATCGACGACGCCGCCGACGCCGACGCGCTGGCGGTCGTTGTCGGCGCCTTACAACGTACCGGCGTGGGCGGTGGCGTCGGCGTGTACGTCGATACCGACTCCAAGAACTCCACCCGCTATCTGGTTCACTTCAACCAGTCGGGGCTGGGACTGCCCGACGAGTCCTACTATCGCGACGAGCAGCACGCCGAGCTGCTGGCCGCCTACCCGGAGCACATCGCCCGGATGTTCGCGCTGGTCTACGGCGGTGCGCCCGACGACCATCGGCAGACCGCGTCACGGATCGTGGCGTTGGAGACCAAACTGGCTGCTGCACACTGGGATGTGGTCAAACGCCGCGACGCTGAGCTGACCTACAACTTGCGCACTTTCGCCGACTTGCAGGCCGAGGCGGCAGGTTTCGACTGGCCCGCCTGGGTGGGCGCGCTGGGCAGTACGCCGGATGCCGTCGCTGAACTTGTGGTGCGCCAACCGGATTACGTAACCGCCTTCGCTCAGCTGTGGCGCAGCGAGGATTTCGACGACTGGAAGAGCTGGTTGCGCTGGCGACTGATTCACGCCCGCGCCGGATTGCTGACCGATGCGCTGGTCGCCGAGGACTTCGCGTTCTACGGTCGCAAGCTCACCGGCGCCGAGCAGATCCGCGAGCGCTGGAAGCGCGGTGTCGGGCTGGTCGAAAGCATGCTGGGTGACGCCGTCGGAAAGCTTTACGTCCAAAGGTATTTCCCGCCTGATGCCAAGGCCCGCATCGATGCGTTGGTCGCCAACCTGCGTGAGGCGTATCGGGTCAGCATCACCAGCCTGGACTGGATGACCCCGGAGACCCGGCAACGGGCGCTGGTCAAGCTGGACAAGTTCACCGCCAAAGTCGCCTACCCGAAAGAGTGGCGGGACTACTCGAAGCTGGTGGTCGACCGTGGTGACCTCTACGGCAACTACCGGCGCGGTTACCAGGTCAACTCCGACCGGGAGATGGCCAAGCTGGGCGGGCCCGTCGACCGCGACGAGTGGTTCATGACCCCGCAGACCGTCAACGCCTACTACAACCCGGGGATGAACGAAATCGTCTTCCCCGCAGGCATTTTGCAGCCACCGTTCTTTGACCCCGACGTCGACGACGCCGCCAACTACGGCGGTATCGGCGCGGTCATCGGCCACGAAATCGGGCATGGCTTCGACGACCAGGGCGCCAAATACGACGGCGACGGCAATCTGGTCGACTGGTGGACCGACGACGACCGCAGCGAGTTCGGCGCCCGCACCAAAGCGCTGATTGAGCAGTACGACGTCTACACGCCCCGCGGGCTCGAGAACGGCCATCACGTCAACGGAGCGTTCACCGTCGGCGAGAACATCGGCGATCTGGGCGGTCTTTCCATCGCACTGTTGGCCTACCAACTGTCGCTGAACGGGCAGACCGCTCCCGTCATCGAAGGACTCAGTGGCGTGCAGCGGGTGTTCTTTGGCTGGGCGCAGGTATGGCGCACCAAGTCGCGCGATGCCGAAGCGATCCGGCGGCTGGCCATCGACTCGCACTCGCCGCCGGAGTTTCGCTGCAACGGCGTGATCCGCAACATCGACGCCTTCTACGACGCCTTCGACGTCGTCGAAAACGACGAGCTATACCTGGACCCGCAACACCGGGTGCGGATCTGGAACTAGCCCGGTCAAGGTAGCAGGCGCCACCCGCGCCACGTTTTCCATCCCGGCAGCTTCGTAGCCGGGCCGGCGGGGACCGCATAGCTCAGTCCGAGCAGGATAGCCGCGGATGCCGTGGATCGAGATGCGTCTCAATCGCAGCGGCGTGGCCCCGACGTCAGGTGCCGGCGGTACTTTTAGAGCTGCCAGTCGTTGGAGCCGTCGTTCTTCGAGTAGGTCCCGACGGAGTTCTTCACAACGACGGGATCGCCGGTGCCGAAGTTGGTGAAGAACCACTTCGCGTTGGATGGGCTGATGTTGATGCAGCCATGGCTGACGTCGCGCTTGCCCTGATCGGACACCGACCACGGCGCGCTGTGGACGTAGTCGCCGCTGTTGTCGAACTGCACGGCGTCCTCGACGTTCACCTTGTATCCGTACGTCGAGTTGACCGGCACGCCGTACGTCGACGAATCCATCACGACCTTGGCCTTCTTGTCCAGCACGTAGTAGGTGCCGTTGGGCGTCTGGTGACCGCCGGCCGCCATACCCATCGACATCGGGAAAGTCTGCTGCACCGTCCCGTTGCGGGTGACGGTCAGCGTGTGGGTGGCGTCGTCGGCGGTGGCCGTCAGCGCATCGCCGGTGACAAAGTTCTCCTGGGTGCCCGCCGCGTCGACGTGCACCGCGGTGTGGGCGGGCCAGAAGCTGAGCGGACGCCACCGCACCTGACTAGGGGTCAGCCAATAGAACTTGCCCGACACCGGCGGGGTCGACGACACGTGGATCGCCTGCTCGGCCAGCGGCTTGTCGGCGATCGGGCGGGCGAAATTGATGATGATCGGCTCGCCCACACCGACCGTCGAGCCGCTGACTGGATTGAAGGTCGGCGGCACGAACGGCGGCGTGCCGGTAAACGGCGCGGGGTTCTGCCCGACGACCGGGCCGGGCGGCACGCCGGCCGGAGTCACTCCCGGCGCCGCCAACGGGTCGACCGGCGCCGACGGGGCCGCGGGAACGCCCGGCACCGGCGGGGCCGCGGGAACGCCAGGTGCCGGTGGCGGCGGTGCTGCCAGCGGGTCAGCGGGCGGTGGCGGTGCCGGCGGCGGCGGAGCGTCCACGCCCGGCGCGGGCGGTGGCGGCGGCGCCGGCTCCGGGTCGGCCAGCGCCGAGCCGCTCGCCAAGGTCAGCGCAGCGGTCATTCCCGCTGCGCTGAGCGCGGCGACGAGAGGAGCCTTGGTCCGTCGCGACATACATATCCCTCCAGTCACGTTCTCAACCCAGTATGCATAGCGGTTACCACGGCTTCTGGGTCGGCAATCTTGATTTAGCCGGGACGCCGGCCCGTTACGGGCCGCTGACCTGCGGCGTTGTCGATCGTTGGGAGGGATTCTACCGGTGATCGTCGGCGGGCACGTCGAACAGCTGCCGCTCGGCGGTCATCCCCGCACCTCCGGCGCCGATCAGAACGGCCGACGCGGCCAACATCGCCAGCACGCCGTGTTCGTACAGCAGACCGCCGGCGAAGGATCCAGCCATGATGCCGATCTGGAAGGCCGCCATGTATAGCCCGGACGCCCCGTCCGGGTCGTCGGACCGCGCGCGCATCGCCGCAGCTTGCAGCATCGGTGATACCGCGTTAGCGGTGGCACCCCACAACGCGATCGCCGCGATCCCGATCACTACGCCCACTGCGGTGTGCGAACCGCGGAACGCCAGCGCGATCAGCACCAGGAACGTCACCCATAGCGCCGCCATGCAGCTAATGACCGCCGCTCTGGGCCGATGGTCCGACGGTCGGGCGATCAGCGGCATCGCCAACAGGCCCGCGACGCCGTAAGTGGCCAGCAACCAGGCCAGAGCCGGTCCGCGCACCCCGACGACGTCCCGGATGATGACCGCGATGAAGGTGTAAGAGATGTAGTGGCCGCTGACCGCGACCATTGTGAGCAAACTCACGATGACCAGTCGCCGATTGCGATGATGGCCTGCTCCCGAGCCGACCCGCGCGAGCTGCTGCTCGGTCAACGCCAGCACCGGCAGTACGGCCCAGGCCGCCACCGTGACCATGGCGGCTACCGCGGCCACCGCGGCGACGGCGACCCGCCAGCCCCACAGCAAGCTCATCGCCGCCGTGGCCGGGCTGCCGACCACCACTGCCAGGCTGATGCCGACGTAGATGACCGTCGTCGCGCGTCCGGAGTGACTGCGCGGGACGAGCCGGGTGGCGATCGGTGCGAGGACCGACAACATCAGGCCGTGCGTGATCGCGGAGAGCACCCGGCCGCCGGCGAGCACCACGAAGTTGGGCGCCACCGCCGAGATGAGCTGGGAGGCGGTCAGGCACGCCAAAGACAGCAGCAGCGCACGGCGCCGCGGCCAATGTGCGGTCCAACGGACCAGCGGAATCGTGGTCACCGCCGCCACCAGCGCGTACCAGGCCAGCAGCGTGCCGACCATGGGCACGCTGACGTGCAGGCCTCGCGCGATCGCGGGCAGCGCACCGACGGGCAGGATTTCGGCAGTGACGTAAATGAACGCGGCCGCGGCAAGGACGGCCAACTGCATCGCGATCCGCGGCGTCCACGGCCCGCTCGAGGGGGCCCGGCCCTGATCGTCTAAGCCGCCGGCGACCTGCGATGGGGGGTTAGTCCGCCAGCGGCGCAATCGCGCTGCTCCGTCGGCACGGGCTGGCCCCACGGCCACTACTCAACCATGCAATGCGCTGATCGCGTTAACCATCAGGACCGGACGAGTCGCGCGATCGCGGCGGAGGCTTCGGCGAGCTTCTCGTCGGCCTCGCTTCCGCCCTCGGCGACCGCGCGGCTGACGCAGTGCCCGAGGTGCTCGTCGAGCAGGTTGAGCGCCACCGATCGCAGCGCGTTGTTGGCGGCGCTGATCTGAGTGAGGACGTCGATGCAGTATTTGTCGTCTTCGATCATCTTGGCGATGCCACGCACCTGTCCCTCGATGCGCCGCAGTCGTTTGGCGTAGTTGTCCTTCTGCGACGAGTATCCGCGTGCGGGTGTCATCTACCCTCCAGCATCTTGGCATCGATCTCGGCGTGACCGCGCCGGTATTGAGACCATTCTCGATGCCGGGTCGAGCGATCTCGACGGCGCCCCCGTATATCTGCTTGTCGCCAGGACATTCTATACCCCGCCGGGGTATATAAATGATTTTGGGCCAGCAGGGCAGCCCGCGCATACTTGGTCCGTGCCCCAAACCAAGCCCGATGCCAGCGATCCGTCGTCCGCCGTCGATATCAAACCCCGCAGTCGTGAGGTCACCGACGGCCTGGAAAAGGCCGCCGCACGTGGCATGTTGCGGGCGGTAGGCATGGACGACGACGACTTCGCCAAGCCTCAGATCGGAGTGGCGTCCTCCTGGAACGAGATCACGCCCTGCAACCTGTCACTGGACCGCCTGGCCAAGGCGGTCAAGGAGGGCGTGTTCGCCGCGGGCGGCTACCCGCTTCAGTTCGGGACGATCTCGGTGTCCGACGGTATTTCGATGGGCCACGAGGGCATGCACTTCTCGCTGCCGTCGCGCGAGCTCATCGCCGACAGCGTGGAAACCGTCATGCAGGCCGAGCGGCAGGACGGCTCGGTGCTGCTGGCCGGTTGTGACAAGTCGCTGCCCGGGATGCTGATGGCCGCGGCGCGACTGGATCTGGCGGCGGTGTTCCTCTACGCGGGCACGATTCTGCCGGGCCGCGCCAAGCTGTCCGACGGCAGCGAGCGCGAGGTGACCATCATCGACGCGTTCGAGGCGGTTGGCGCGTGCGCCCGCGGCCTGATGCCCCGCGAGGATGTCGACGCCATCGAGCGGGCATTCTGCCCCGGCGAGGGCGCCTGCGGTGGCATGTACACCGCCAACACCATGGCCTGTGCCGCCGAGGCGCTGGGCATGTCGCTTCCCGGCAGTGCATCGCCGCCCGCGACCGACCGCCGTCGCGACGGGTTCGCGCGGCACAGCGGGCAGGCCGTCGTGGAACTGTTGCGTCGCGGCATCACCGCCCGCGACATCCTCACCAAGGAAGCATTCGAGAACGCGATCGCGGTGGTGATGGCCTTCGGCGGCTCGACCAACGCGGTACTGCACCTGTTGGCGATCGCTTACGAGGCCAACGTCAAGTTGTCACTTGAGGATTTCAGCCGCATCGGCTCACGCGTGCCGCACCTCGCCGACGTCAAACCGTTCGGCCGACACGTCATGTCCGACGTCGATCACATCGGCGGTGTCCCGGTGGTGATGAAGGCCCTGCTGGATGCCGGCCTGCTGCACGGTGACTGCTTGACGGTGACCGGCCGCACCATCGCCGAAAACCTCGCGCACATCGCCCCGCCGGATCCCGACGGCAAGGTGCTGCGCGCTCTGGACCATCCGATCCACCCCACCGGCGGGATCACCATCCTGCATGGATCGCTGGCACCCGAGGGTGCAGTGGTCAAGACCGCGGGCTTTGATTCTGACGTGTTCGAAGGCACCGCAAGGGTTTTCGACAGGGAGCGCGCCGCGTTGGATGCATTGGCCGACGGCACCATCACGCACGGTGACGCGGTGGTGATCCGCTACGAGGGACCCAAGGGCGGTCCCGGGATGCGGGAAATGCTCGCGATCACCGGTGCGATCAAGGGCGCCGGCCTGGGCAAGGACGTGCTGCTGTTGACCGACGGCCGGTTCTCCGGCGGCACCACCGGACTGTGCGTGGGGCATGTCGCACCCGAGGCCGTCGACGGTGGACCTATCGCCTTCCTGCGCGACGGCGATCGAATCCGGCTCGATGTCGCCAAGAGCACGCTGGACGTCCTGGTTGACCCCGACGAGTTCGCATCCCGCCGTGAGGGTTTCACTCCGCTGCCACCGCGCTACAGCACCGGCGTGCTGGCCAAGTACGTCAAGCTGGTGGGTTCGGCCGCGATCGGAGCGGTCTGCGGCTAACGACTGGCCGCAGCTCGCTCGTCCCGGCCGGTATCACCCGGCCGGGTGAACTAAATCTCGCTGGTGTCAGCCGGCTGTCGAGCTACGAGCGCGCATACCGAAGTACATCGCGTTCAAGCCCAGTACGGTCAGCACCGCGCCTGCGATCACGTTCGACCACATCATGGCGCCATGCGTGGAGACACCGTGAAGGATCCACGGCGAGACGATGAACCAGACGCCGAAGACCGGTAGCGTCCAGGTCATGCCGTGGCTGCGGTCCAATGCCATCGCAAACGCAAACGCGAGCGCCGCGCACACCATTCCGACGGTGAAATCGCTGACAACAAGTGGTCGCGTTTCTCCGAATCCGATAATCCACGGCGACACAGCCAGATACACCGCAGTCAGCAGTGTGAGGCCGAAGGTTCCGTGGGCGGTCATCGACTCGGCAGCGCGCTCGTAGCGCTCACGTAGAGCCAATAGATCCGGGTGGTGATCGATTGATGAATGGACTGTACTCATTTTGTGACCTTTCTGTTATGCAGCAAGCCTTTTGGGCTTGCTGCACCCATCCATCTGCTCCAAGATTACGCTCGTCAGCTGCGCGCCAGCAACGAAAATCGGCGCCCCTTTTGAACCGTCGAATTCGGCTATTTCGGCGGTTAAGCGCCCAGCTCTGTGCGCGGCGATGTCACCGCGATGACAGAGCGCGATGTCGGTTAATGGCCAGGGCCCCAGCGCTTATTTGACTAACGCGAGCGCAAACCCGTCCCAATGCTTCGCCCCGACCGTCTGGAGCACCGCGGTATCAAGCTGTGGGTGCTCACCCATGACCTCCAGCGTCCGTCGCGTCGCGCGCACCTTATCGTCGGGGTCGGATGCCAAAATCGCGCCCTCCCGAATAACGTTGTCCACCACAATAACTGAGCCCGGATGGGTCAGCTTGACGGCCCATTCCAGGTAGCCGACGTTGTTTTCCTTGTCGGCGTCGATGAATACCAGGTCGAAGGGGCCGTCAGTCACGGTCGGCAGTGTTTCCAGCGCAGGGCCGACCACCACCTCGACTCGGTCGCCGACACCGGCGCGGTCGATGTTGGCCCGCGCCACCTCGGCGTGCTTGGGCTCGTACTCCAGCGTGAGCACGCGCCCGTCGGGACCGACACCCCGGGCCAGCCAAATGGTGCTGAACCCGCCGAGTGTGCCGATCTCCAGCACGCTCCGAGCCTTGATCGCACCGGCCAACAGGCTCAAGAACTTGCCTTGTTGCGCCGACACCGCGATCTTTGGCAGCCCGGCGGCATCGCTGGCCTCCAGAGCGGCGGACAACACGGGATCGTCGCCGACCACGGTGGTGTCCAAAAAGGCGTCAACGTCGGCAGGGCTCGGCTTCTGGGTCATGAGCCAACGCTAGCCCGGCGACAACACCGACCGCCACTAGATAAACGATCCTTGTCATATACCCCCTAGGGGTATATTGTTTGGTTGTTCGGTCCCAGATCTGAAGGGTGGAAAAGATGGCAAACGAGGCAGGAACACTGCTGACCTGCGGCCACGAAGGTTGCGGTTGTCGGGTTCGTATCGAGGTCGAATGTCACTGCGCCGGCGCGGATCAGCCATATCGTTGCACGTGCGGCGACGAGATGGTGCCTGTCGCCTAGCGCACACCCTCTTTGGCGTAAACCACCCGCAGCACGTGCCAGAGTTCCGGGCCCATGACCAGCTCGGCCAGGGTGCACAGCGTTGCGACGTACTGCGATCCGTGCGGCGGCTGTGCATCGCACAGATGATGCGCGATCTCGTGCAGCACCACCAGCTCGCGCATCGCCCAGTCAGCGGTATCAAGGTCGGGAACCGCGATAACGCCTGTGCCGTCATGATTTTCGTAATGTGCCGCGGTGGCGGCCCGCCGCGCACGCACCGCCAGCGGAGCTACCCTGGGCCACTGCCGTCGTACCGCCGGCAACGCCAGCACATCGTCGACGTAGCGCTGCACGGCCGGGACCGACCCGAACCGCGCCTCCGGTGGCAGCGTCAACTGCGCGCCGAAGAACTCCACGCTTCGTGAGCCGTGTTCGGCAGCGCGGTCGAACAACGTTCGAACGAATTCCTCGGCGGCGTAGACCTTGGAGCGCTGCCAATCCCGCGCAGCGGACTTCTTGGCGCTCACCGCTCCAGCGCGCTTCGCGCCCCGGAGAGCTCGGGGCCGCTTCCCAGTCGCGCCCGCTTACCAGCCCGGTCCCCCGCCCGCCGCGCCGCCGACGAATACCCCGCAGACGCCCGGCTGGCCTGCCAGGTGCCCCGCGCCTTCGACGCGCCGCGATAGTAATCGCGAAGTTCGATTTCCTTGTTCCGTAGCGCAATAGCGGTTCCCGGCGGACGACGACGATCTTTCTTGGCTTCTCGCTGGGTCTGCTCGCGGGCCTCGACCAACCGCTGCCCGATCCGGGCGCCGAACGCGAGCTGAAAATTCAGCCGGGCGGTGATCGTCGGGGTGGGCCGGTGCGAACCAGAACAGATGTAGGCATCCGACGCGCGCACCATCTGCACCACCAGGCCGGCATACAGCGCGTGGGCAGCGTCGATGTCCTCGGCAAACCCGTAGGCGTACACGAACGTCGAGGTCGACGCCACATCGCAGCGCACGTCGTTGGCCGACGCGATCACCACGAACAACTGCACATACGTCCGCAATCCCCGGGTGCCGGGCGCGCCGATGGTGATAGTGCGCTGGACCGGCGTCTGGGCGGGAGTGCGCTTGTCGGCATGTGACCGGGCAACAGCCAAGTCGATGGACGTCGCCGTGGCCAGCCGTTGCGCGGCCGCCATGAACGCCTCCGCCTCGTGGGCGTTGTCGGTGCCTTCGGCCTGACGCAACAGGGCCGCGATGCGCGCCAGCATCTTGTCGTCAGTCATGTCACCAAACTAGAGGAGCCGTACGACGTTCCGGCGCCGCGATTCACAGTCGGCCGTTGATCCACGAGACAACGTCGTCGAGAACCTGATTGCGCTCCGGCTCGTTGAACACCTCGTGATACAGACCGGGATACACCTTCAGCTCGACATCGGAACTGCCGACCGCTTCGACCAGCTCGCGGCTGCCGTCGACGGGGATCAGCCGGTCCTCGGATCCGTGCACGACCAGCAGCGGCGCGGTTAACGCGGCGGCCCGTCGCGGCATCGTCTCGCCAACCACCAGCAGCGCGCGGACGATGCCGGCGGGAACCTTGCCGTGATGTACCAGCGGGTCGGTGTTGTAGGCGGTCACCACCGCCGGGTCGCGCGATATCGCGCTTACGTCGAGTTCCTGCAGCGGCAAGCCCGGCGCGATCGCCCCGAGAATCTTGGCGACCAGCACCAGCACCGGCGACACGGCGGACTGAGCCGCCACCGCCGGCCCTGACAGCATCATCAGGTCGTAGTCGTCGGGATGTTCGACACCGTAGGCGAACACGATGCCGCCGCCCATGCTGTGGCCGAGCACGATGCGCTTGGACCCGGGATGTTCTTTGGTGGCGATACCGACCAGGGTGTCGAAGTCGCCGGTGTACTCGGAGATGTCTTTGACCAGCACCCGCTTGCCGGCCGAACGGCCATGCCCGCGGTGGTCGAGCGCGTAGGTCACCAGCCCGTCTCGGCCGAACCGCTCAGCGACGTGGTCGTAGCGGCGGGCGTGTTCGCCCAGCCCGTGCGAGAGGACGACCACCGCACGCGGTGCGATGTCGGGGGTCCAGACGTCGTAGACGATGCGCACGCCGCCCACGCCATCGAAGGTCCGTTCGGTGCGGGTGGTTGTCATCAGGGGCAGCGTAGACCCATCCCCCGGCGCGTCCGCGCAGCCGTCGCCGTGTGGGCCGGATGTCGGACGCGATGCGTAAGCTCGCTCGGGTGAGCCTGCTCGCCGAGGATTTCGCCAGTGGTGACCTGGGTTTCTCTGCCACCGCCGAGCCCTACCGACGCGAACTGCTCGCACATTGCTACCGGATGACCGGTTCGTTGCACGACGCCGAGGATCTGGTGCAGGAAACCTTTTTGCGCGCCTGGAAGGCCTACGACCGTTTCGAGGGAAAGTCGTCGGTGCGCACCTGGCTGCACCGCATCGCCACCAACACCTGCCTGACCGCGCTGGAGGGCCGGCAGCGCCGTCCGTTGCCGGTGGGCTTGGGGGCGCCCAGTTCGGACCCGACCGGCGAGCTGATAGAGCGCACCGAGGTGCCGTGGCTCGAGCCGTTGCCGGACGTCTCCGATGATCCGTCCGATCCTTCGACGATCGTCGGTACTCGTGAATCGGTGCGGTTGGCGTTCGTCGCGGCGCTGCAGCATCTGTCGGCCCGGCAACGAGCGGTGCTGCTGCTGCGCGAAGTGCTGCAGTGGAAGGCCGCCGAAGTGGCCGAGGCGATCGGCGCCAGCACGGCCGCCGTCAACAGCCTGCTGCAGCGTGCGCGGTCCCAACTGGAGGCTGCCGGACCCAGCTCCGAGGACCGGCTGGCCGCGCCGGATTCGGCGGCCGCGCAGGACCGCTTGACGCGTTACATCGCTGCCTTCGAGGCCTACGACATCGACCGGCTGGCAGAGTTGTTCACCAGCGAGGCGATCTGGGAGATGCCACCGTTTGTCGGCTGGTATCAGGGTCCGCAGGCCATCGCCGCGCTGATCCACCAGCAATGCCCCGCGCAGGCGCCCGGCGATATGCGCCTGATCCCGTTGACCGCCAACGGACAGCCCGCGGCCGCAATGTATATGCGCAGTGCGACCAGTGGCGACCAGCACCTGCCGTTCCAGCTGCATGTGCTGGACATGCGCGCCGACGGGGTGTCTCATGTGGTAGCTTTCCTCGACACCACGTTGTTTGCGAAATTTGGCTTGCCACAACGGCTTTAACAGGCGATTCGACCCAGCAACGTCGTTAGAAGAGCCGGCTGTCCGGTGACGGCCCGGGCACCGACCGGACCAGCCCCGCACCGGTGACCATCGGAAGATCCAGCGCAGAAAGCAGACCAGGCTGGGCTTGCTGCGGTCCGGGGTAGCCTGACCCGCCATGGGACGCGTAGACGGAAAAGTTGCACTGATCAGTGGCGGCGCACGCGGCATGGGCGCCTCGCATGCGCGGGCGTTGGTCGCCGGCGGGGCCAGGGTTGTGGTGGGAGACATCCTCGACGACGAGGGCAACGCGCTGGCAAAGGAATTGGGTGATGCGGCGCGATTCGTCCACCTGGACGTCACGCGGCCCGATCAGTGGAAGGCGGCCGTCGAGGTGGCGCTGCGCGAGTTCGGCACGCTCAACGTGTTGGTGAACAACGCCGGCATCATCAACGGCAATACCTTGCAGAACTTCCCGCTGGCCGACTGGCAGAAGGTCATCGACGTCAACCTCACCGGGACGTTTCTGGGCATGCAGGCTGCCGTCGAACCGATGATCGCAGCCGGCGGCGGTTCGATCATCAACATTTCCTCGGTCGAAGGCCTGCGCGGCAGCCCGGGACTCTACGGTTACGTCGCCTCCAAGTTCGGCGTACGCGGCCTGGCTAAGGCCGCGGCCTTGGAGTTGGCACCGCAGGGCATCCGGGTCAACTCGATCCACCCTGGGCTCATTCGCACTCCGATGACGGCAGGCATCCCCGAGGACTTCCTGCAGATCCCGTTGGGCCGCGGCGCCGATCCCGGCGAGGTTTCCGCCTGTGTTGTTTACCTCGCCTCCGACGAGTCGTCGTACTCGACCGGCGGAGAGTTCGTCGTCGACGGCGGTCTGACAATCGGGGTGCCGCACAAGACCATGTAGGTAGCTATTTCCCCAGTTCAAACCCTTTTTAGCGGTCCGTTTTGTAACGCGTTCTGGCCTGTTGGCTAAGATCGCTCGGGTGAAGACTAAAGGCGCGCTTCTCTGGGAGCTCAATTCCGGGTTCCAGTCGAGTTCAAACGCGAGCAGGCGATCAAATTCGGCGCCACACATGTCTACGAGTCGATGGCGTCCGCCATCGCACCGATGATCGACCTGACCTATGGCCTGATGGCCGACAAGGTCATCATCGCGGTCGGCGAGATGCGCGGTGACATGGTCGAAGAAGCGATGATCTTGACCGCCAAGACCGGCACCTGCGTGGTGACGGGCATGGGCGCGATGACCGATGTGGACGTCAAACTCAACTTGTTCTTGTTCACGATGTTGCAAAAGACGCTGAAAGGCAACATCTTCGGCGGCGGCAACTCGCATGTCGAGACGCCGAGACTAGTAGGCTTGTACAAATCGGGCCTGCTCAAAATCGACGAGATGGTGACCAACACCTACCGGCTCGAAGACATCAACCAGGGCTATCAGGACATGCTGGACGGCAAGAACATTCGTGGTGTCATCCGCTACACCGAGGCCGACTGGTAAAGCCTAGTCTGGAAGGCATGCCTGCCACCGTCGAGATTCGGCGGGCCGCCGACCGGGCGGTCACGAACACGTCGTGGCTGAAATCCAGGCACTCCTTCTCCTTCGGCGATCACTACGACCCGGGCAACACTCACCACGGTGTGCTGCTGGTCAATAACGACGATGTGGTGCAACCGGCTGCCGGTTTTGATACCCACCCGCACCGCGACATGGAGATCGTGACCTGGGTGTTGGACGGCTCGTTGGCGCATCGCGACTCCGCCGGCAATAGCGGGGTCGTGTATCCCGGCCTCGCCCAACGGATGTCGGCGGGCACCGGAATCTTGCACTCCGAGAAGAACGATTCGACCACCGATCCGGTGCGCTTCATACAAATGTGGGTGCTGCCGGATGTGTCGGGAATCGCCCCGAGCTACCAGCAGCACGAGATCGGCGACGATCTACTCGACGGCCGCTTGGTGACGATCGCCTCGGGCATGCCCGGGCGCGACGCCGCCATCACCATCCATAACCGGTCGGCGGCATTGCACGGCGCGCGACTGCGGCGCGGCGACAGCATCGCGCTGCCTGCGGCGCCTTATCTGCACCTGTTCGTCGCACGCGGCCGGCTGAGCACGCCGGCCGCCGGCGACGAGGCCGAACTGGTCGAGGGCGATGCGGTGCGGTTCACCGCCTCGGACGGCGCCGGGGTCACGGCCGACGAGGCCTGCGAAATTCTGGTCTGGGAGATGCATGCGGGGCTGGGCGGCTGACGCAGCAACGCCTGAAGGCGTCGAAATATCGCGACGTGAGCACCAACACTGCAACCGGCGTCATAGGGTGGGCGCGGATGAACAGGAGCCCGTAATGTCTGAATACCGCCCCCGGCACGCAGCACCCGAAGCCGATGAGGACGCCACGCTGCCGCACCCGGGTGGCGCCCAACAATCCGACCTGACCAAACCGAAAGCGACGCGGCTGGTGCGGTTCTGGACCCTCCCGATCGTCATCACGCTGGCCGTGCTGGCGGCGCTGGCCGCCTACTATCTCGGCGGAATCTTGAACCCGATGACCAATCTTCGACATTTCCCCATTGCCGTGGTGAACGAGGATGCCGGGCCGACTGGCGCACAGGTCGTCAAGGGATTGCTGTCCGGTTTTGATAGGGACGCATACGACGTCCGCGTGCTAGGCAACGACGCAGCCAAGCACCAACTCGACACCGCACAGATTTACGGCCTCGCGGTGATACCTCGCAACTTCTCCTCCAAACTGCAGGCCTACGCGAAAAGCGCATTGATGCCGGGCCGTGTCGAGCGCCCGATCATCGTCGTCTCGACGAATCCGCGAGCCGGCACGCTGGGGGCCGCCATTGCCGGCCAGACGCTCGAGCGCGCCATCGCGATGATCGATCAGCGTGCGGGCGAACGGCTTTCGCAAGAAGTAGCGCAGCAGACGGGCCCCAGGCCAATGCCCGCTGCTGTGACGGTGATGCTCGCCAATCCCATCCAGGTCGAGTCCACCGTGCACAATGCGCTACCGGACGGGACCGGAAATGGACTGTCCGCGTTCTACTATTCGCTGTTGCTATTGCTGGCCGGCTTCACCGGCAGCGTCGTGATCAGCATGCTGGTCGACTCGATGCTCGGCTTCGTGCCGGCCGAATTCGGTCCGGTCTATCGGTTCGCCGAACAGGTGAAGATCTCGCGGTTCCGTACGCTGCTGATCAAGTGGGCGTTGATGGTGGTGCTGGCGTTGCTGACGTCCGGCGTGTATATGCTGATCGCCGGCCACCTCGGTATGCCGATCCAACACAGCTTGCCGCTATGGCTTTACGGGGTATTCGCGATCGCGGCGGTTGGTATCACGTCCACGTCGCTGATCGCGATACTGGGCGCACTCGGTCTGCTAATCAGCATATTCGTGTTCGTGATCCTCGGCTTGCCGTCGGCAGGTGCCACAGTGCCATTGCAGGCCGAGCCGCCGTTCTTTGGCTGGGTGGCGAAGTTCGAGCCGATGCACCAAGTCTTCTTGGGTACGCGGGCACTGCTGTACCTCGGCGGCCAGGCTGACGCCGGATTGGCGCAAGCGCTGACGATGACCGCCATCGGGCTGGCGATCGGTCTGCTGCTAGGCGGCGTCCTCACCTACATCTACGACCGCCGAGATTATCACCGGATTCCGCCGGGTCTTGGGGCTGCGGCCTTGACTCAAACAACGGTTTCGGCCGAATCGGCTTCTCATGCTGAGGTGACGTCGGCCCGCGAGTAGCTGCAAATTCCCAGCGGCCGAACGTCATTGGTCCGCGCCTAAACCGTCACGCGACTGTTATGCGAGTTTGCTGTGTTAGCGCTGTGTTTGATGCTGTGCTGGTTGCACCTACTTTCGCGCCGAAAGGGCAACCGTGCCGTCTGCCGCCGCCGCCTTCCGGCGCATCGCAGCCTGCTGCGCCGGGGTTACGCTGTGCCTGGCGCTGGCGACCAGCACCGGGCGCCCGGTGGCGCGCGCCGAGTCCCGCCAACTGCTGGCCGGCGCCATCGTTAACACCAA
>JAFAID010000042.1 GCA_019236925.1 Mycobacterium sp.
CGTCGTTCCCGACGGCGAAGCGCTCACCAAAGCGCTTGAGATCGCCGAAGTGATCTGTAACAACGGGCCGCTGGCCGTGCAGGCGATCCTACGGACCATCCGGGAGACCGAGGGCATGCCCGAAAACGAGGCGTTCAAGCCCGACACTCAGATCGGCATCAGCGTGTTCCTATCCGACGACGCCAAGGAGGGCCCGCTGGCTTTCAAGGAAAAGCGCACTCCCCAGTTCAAGGGGCGCTGAAGCGCGCTATGCGTCGAGCGTGAAACTGTTGCGGGTTTTTCGCTGGCCGATTTTTCGCAACAGTTTCACGCTCGGCGCAAAGGGGGCCCAGGTGTGAACACCATCGGCATCGCCTCCAGCCCGCTGACGAAGTTGGCTGGGCGCAAAGGCAATACGTCTCCTTCGGCTGTCAGCCGCAGATCGGGCAGCCGCTGCAGCACCCGGCTGGTCATCAGGCTCAGCTCCAGGCGGGCCAGCTGATTGCCCAGACAGAAATGAGTGCCGAAGCCGAAAGCCAAGTGGCTGTTGGGGTCTCGCCGGATGTCGAACTGGTCGGGGTTGTCGAAGACCGACTCGTCGAAGTTCGCCGACTCGAACAGCAACAGGATCTTCTCGCCCTCACGAAGCTGGGTGCCGTGGAAGTCGGTGTCGACGGTCAGCGTCCGGCACATGTTCTTCACCGGCGACGTCCAGCGCAGCATCTCTTCGATCGCACCGGGCAGCAGCGACGGGTCTGCCACCAGCGCGTCCCACTGGTCGCGATGCCGCACCACCTGCTCGGTGCCACCAGACAGCGTGTGCCGGGTGGTCTCGTCGCCGCCGATGAGGATCAGCAGTGTCTCGAGGACGATCTCGTCGTCGGACATCCGCTGCCCCTCGACCTCAGCGTTCACCAGGATGGAGAACAGGTCATCCTTCGGTTCGGCGCGGCGCTTGGTGATCAGGTCCATGGTGAAGTCGGTGTAGGCGGCGAACGCCTCCATCACCGCCTGGAATTCCGCTGAGGTCGGGTCGATGTGCGAGCTCAGGCCGGTTACCAGGTCATCCGACCACTTGAGCAGCATGCCGCGCTCCTCGGGAAGCACACCCAGCATGTCGCCGATCACCGCCATTGGCAGCGGCGCGGCGATGTCGCGAACGAACTCACACTCGCCTTGCTCGCACACAGCGTCGATCAGAGTGTCGCAGAGCCGCGCGATCGACGGCTCCTTCTCCTTTACTCGCTTCCGGGTGAACCCGGCGTTGACGAGCTTGCGCCGCAACAGGTGTGCGGGGTCGTCCATGTCGATCATGTACGGCATTCCCGGCTGGTCGGGACGAATGCCGCCCGAGCTGGAGAACAGCTCCGGATTGCGCTCGGCGTCGAGGATGGCCTGATACGTCGTCGCTCCGGCCAGGCCGTTGCGATCCCGGAACACCGGCTGGTTGGCCCGCATCCAGCGATAGGCCTCGCGCGAGCGCTGGCGGTCGGCGTAGAAAAGGCCGTCCGCCAGGTCGATATTCAGAATCGTGTCGGGGATCGTCGAAGTCATCTACAGCCTCCAGTTTTCTGCTCCGAGCCCATTACAGTAAGCCCCATGTCTGTCTCGCAACACACCATCGCCGGCACCGTCCTCACCATGCCGGTGATCATCCGCAAAGCCGATCAGCACTCCGCGATGTTCTCGGTCGACGCTAAAGCCGCCCAACGTCTCATCGACTACAGCGGCCTGCAGATCTTCGAATACCTGCCCGGCCGGGCGATCCTGCTGCAGCTGCTGGTCCGCTACATCGACGGCGATCTGGGGCAGTATCACGAGTACGGCACCGCGTTCATGGTGAAGCCGCCCGGCACCACCCTTCGAGGCATCCGCTCGCTGGCCAGGGCCGCCACGTTCATCCATCAGCTCCCCGTCGACCAGGAGTTCACCCTCGAGGCCGGGCGCACCATCTGGGGTTACCCAAAGATCATGGCGGACTTCAACGTTCGTGAGGGACGCAAGTTCGGGTTCGACGTCAGCGCCGACGGCCAGTTGATCGCCGGAATCGAGTTCAGCCGCGGCCTGCAGCACCCCGCCCCGCCGCCGCAGACCCTGACGTCCTACTCCCACCTCGACGGTGTGACCCGAGAGATCGCCTCGGAGATGCGCACGTCCGGCGTGCGAACCCGCCTGGGCGGTGCCCGCATCAGGCTCGGCGACCACCCCTACGCCAAGGAACTGGCGTCGCTGGGCCTGCCCAAACGGGCGCTGATGACACAGTCGGTGACCAACGTGGAGATGTCCTTCGGCGACGCACGCACCCTGTGAGCCCAGCCCCATCCGGCCTCCTATCCTTGTGGCGACCCGCTGCGCCCGGCTTCGCCGCGCTTGCGATCGCCACGCTAGAACGTGTTCTAGCCAGCCGCAAGGACCGGCTCAGATCAACGATGCGAGCTCGCGGACCTGCTCTGTGCTGCGACCGGACACCACCATCATGGTGACGCCGGCGGCCTCCCAGGCCGTGATCTGCTGACGGACGGAGTGCACATCGCCGACGATCGCGGCGTCGTCGATGACTTCGTCGGGGATGATCGCCGCCGCCTTGTCCTTCTGGTCGCTGCGGAAGAGCTTCGTCACGTCGTCGACCACCTCGGCGTAGCCCATCCTGCGATAGACGTCAGCGTGGAAGTTGGTGTCCTCCGCGCCCATGCCGCCCATGTAGAGGGCGATGTAGGGCTTCATGGCCGCGAATGCGGCGCTGCGGTCATCGGTGATGACGATGTTGGCGGTGGCGCAGATCTCGAAGTCCTCCCGGCTGCGGTGCGCGCCCGGCCGGGCGAACCCCTCGTCCAGCCACTCGTTGTACGCGTCGGCCATCCGCGGCGTGTAGAAGATCGGCAGCCAACCGTCGCAGACCTCGGCGGCCAGTGCGACGTTCTTCGGCCCCTCGGCTCCCAGCATGATCGGGATGTCGGCCCGCAGCGGATGGGTAATGGGCTTGAGCGGCTTGCCCAGACCCGACGCGCGCTCCCCGGTCAACGGCAGCGGATAGTGCGGCCCGTCGCTGGTCACCGGCTTCTCGCGCGCCCACACCTGCCGGATGATGTCGACGTATTCCCGGGTACGGGCCAACGGCTTGGGGAACGACTGGCCATACCAGCCCTCCACCACCTGCGGGCCCGAGACCCCAAGACCGAGAATGTGCCGACCGCCGGACAGGTGATCCAGCGTCAGCGCCGCCATCGCGCACGCGGTCGGAGTGCGGGCGGACAGCTGCACCACCGAGGTGCCCAGCCTTAGCCGCCGCGTCGACGAACTCCACCAGTACAGCGGCGTGTAGGCGTCCGAGCCCCACGCTTC
>JAFAID010000052.1 GCA_019236925.1 Mycobacterium sp.
CCTCGACGGATGCGCCATGTCCACTCACCGCCGCCGGAGTACCACGCCCAGTCCGTGGACGTGCCCGCGAGCACCTCGCCAGGTCACCTGGCGTCGAACTGCTTCGACTTTCCCGACCACAGTCGGTCTATAGAACCGACCTCCTGCACACCGACGTCCGACTCCGGCCCGCCGTGCCGGCGGAGCACGTCGATCAGTTCCATCCGCAGATGCTGGAGGTCGCATGAACCGTCGGTCACCACGGACAGGTCGACACCACGTTGCGTCTCGCCCACGAAGAAGTCGGCGACGCCGGGGGTGGCAAGGACAGTCTGCTCGAAGGCCGCCCGGGGCACCAGAGCACCGCTTTCGTACTGGAAGGCTCCGTCGATCCGACCGCTGACCGCTGTGATGCGGCGATGCGCACAACCGCACGGACACGGCTCGTCGGAGATCGTCACCGCGTCGACGAGGTCATAGCGGATCAGCGGCTGCGCCAGGTTGTACAGGTTGGTCAACAGCAGCCGATCCGCAGGTTGCCCATATGGGACGACGTTGCCATCAGCATCCGCCGGCTCGAGAATTACCAGATCGTCGGCGATGTGCATGCCTTCTCCGACGCCGCATGGAAAGGCATAGGTGCCCTCTGAGCAGCCCCAGAACTCCGAGGTCTCGACCCCCCACGCGGACCGAACCGCCTCCCGCACGGGCGGGGTGCAGACCTCTCCCGCGACGCTGACCCAGGTCGGTTTGATGGTGAGCCGTCCTTGCATAGCCTCCAAAGCCAGCTGCCAGATGAGGGTCGGCCACGCTTGGAGAGCCTGCACCGCAGGACGCGCGTTGTTGAGACCGTCGACAATCTCGTCCAGGGGGTCCGATCCGGCGTAGCCGTGCGATGCCGGCCCTCCGCTTTCGAAGGTGCTGAAGGCGTGAAATATCCCCGATTCATGCCTGGTGCTGGTAGCGAAGGCCTGCGCCAGCACCGCGTCCGGGGCTTCGCCGCGTCGCCCGGTCCAGCGCGAGCCCTGCATCACGAAGGTGACGAACGCGTCCCAGCCGTAGACGTGCACTGCTTGGGTTCCGATATATCCAGACGTGACGATTGCCCGGTACTCGTCGTCCAGGTAGCCGTCCCCGTTCAACTGATCGAGGTGTTGTTGGACCCGGGCAAGTGTTAACCCGGGGACCGTGACCACTCGGTCGAACTCCGCCATCATCTCGCCTCTGGTCAGGACCGGCAGTGACGGAAGGTCGGCCTCGGTGAAACTCGCCAGATCGCGGCCTGCCAGTCGTTCCCGCCAGAACGGCGAACGATCGGTGGCCCACACCAGCAGCTCCCGAAGACGCCGTTCGCGTTCTGCGGCGAGACGCCCTGCGTCCCATCGCAGCCGGCGCACACCCTTCAAGTACGCATCTTGCAACTCGGCACGCTGGCGCCGGACCAGCTGCTCGTAATGTCTCTCCGACGTCGCGCCAGTTGCCCTCGCTTGCACCCAGCGATCGTAGCGGGCCGACCATGCCGGCGACGGTGATCGCGGAACGGATCGGCTGGCGGTATTCGATGACCACGCTCAAAGATCGCGTGCGCCAGATCCGCCCGGAGTATCTCGGAGTCGACCCCGTCGACCGAGTGTCTTACCAGCCGGGTCAGTTGGCGCAATGCGACTTATGGTTTCCCGCGACGCGAATTCCGGTGGCGCCGGGGCAGGAGCGGACTCTGCCGGTTCTGGTGATGATGCTGGGCTTCTCCCGGTTCCTGTCTGCGACGATGATTCCACGCCGTACCATCGCGATGCGCAAGGCGATAAGGGGAGGAACCGGTGTTTAGGGAAGGTGGCATGGGTCAGCTGTTCATCTCTTATGCCCGCGAGAACAAACCCGACGTCGAGGCGCTGATCCGGGACTTGGATGCACTGGGCTATCAGACGTGGGTGGATTCGTCGCTTCGGGGCGGCCAAACATGGTGGGAGGAGATTCTTCGGCGCATCGCCGAATCGGATGTGTTCGTGGCGATCGTCTCGGCTCACACGTTGAATTCGGTGGCTTGTAAACGGGAGCTGGAATGGGCGTTGGCGCTGGACAAGCCGGTGCTGCCGGTGGCGGTGGAGCGCCTTGCTCAGGCGCTTCCGCTCACCTTGTCGATGCGTCAGATCGTCAACTATTCCAAGCCCGGCAAGGAGGCGGCGTTTGCCCTGGCTGGTGCACTGGGGACCTTGCCAGCGCAACCACCTGCATCTGAGCAGCTACCCGAACCCCCGCCTGCGCCGTTGTCGTACCTGTGGGATCTGGTGGAGCGCATGGGTCAGCCGCAGCCGCTGACCCATACGCAGCAACACCAGATCCTCATCCAACTGCAGCCCGCACTGCGCTCGGCTGACCCCGAGGAACGCGAGAGTGGCCGCTACGTGCTAAAGATGTTCAGCAGGCGCGACGATCTTTATGCCGATGTGGATCGGACCCGGGCCCAGTTGGAGCTCGCCGACCACCTGGACGTCGCTGCCCGGGTGGAGCAGGCCGCCCGGACGGCGCAGCGACGCAAAGCGCTGGTGGATGAGATGACCGCCCTGCACCAGACCGGGCAATGGGATGCCGTCGTGGCCGCCGCCCAGGAACTCGCTGGCCTCGACCCTGAGCACCCGGACCCTGGTGGGATCGTCTCGGACGCGCAAGCCAAGATCCGCGACGCCCAGCTCGCCGAGCAGTATGCGCAGGCATGGGCGCAAGCAGCTGATCCGTTTAGCGCGATCGAGCAGGAGCAACCCGGCTATCGAGACGCCCCAGCGTTGCTCAAGACTGCCGAACAACAACGCCATCTGGCCGCCTGGCTTGATCAGGCAGAGGCCGCCGCTGGTCACGACGACTGGGACACGGCGGTCACCGCTCTGGAAAACCTTTGTGCGGTCGATCCGGGCTATCGAGACGCGGGTGCACGGCTAGAGCAAGCACGATCAGCACGGTCGGTCAAGCAACGCCGGTCACTCGTCGACGAGATGACCGAACTGCACCAGGCCGGGCGGTGGAAAGAGGTACTAGCCGCCGCAGAAAAACTCGCCCAACTCGACCCCGACCATCCCGACCCGGGCGGGATCGTTTCCGACGCGCAAGCCAAGATCCGCGACCAGCTCGCCGAGCAGTATGCGCAGGCACTCAACCACCTCGACCAACAACACTGGCAGCAGGCAGCGGAGGTGTTCACCGCGATCGAGCAGGAGCAACCCGGCTACCGCGATGCCACATCGCTGCTCAAGACAGCCCAACAGAACCTAAGCGAGACAGCAGTAGCCAAGCAACGAGCCACTACACCTGCACAGCCACCGCCCCAGACGACGACCCCAGCGGCCCCCGAGAAGACCACTCCGTACCCACAGAAGACGACCCCCTCCCCGGCAGAGAAGAAGGCCGCACCCGCCGCCCTCGAAGCACCAGAGGCACAGTCGGCATCACTGACTCACGAACAACAGCGCGAGATCATCGACCGACTGCAGCGGGCGCTTATCTCTGCCGATCCGCAGAATCGTCAGGTCGCGCGACACCTCCTGGACAGGTTCCGCGGAAGACAAGACCTCTACCAGGACATATCCCAGACCGTGGCGCAGTGGCGCACGGAGTTGCCAACCATACAAGGCGTGCAACGGCCATACCCACCGCAGGTCCCAAAGGCCGCCCGATACAGCGGCCTGGTTACACCCCTGCGACGTTCACCCTCAATACCTGTTGTTGTTGCCGTCGCGACCGTTATCGTCGCTGCGGTCCTTGTTGGCGTCCTAATCGCGCGGGGTTCCGGGTCGATCCCAACGCCGACCACGTCGGAGATCATAGCGCCGACAACGTCGGAGTCCCCGGTCGATACGTCGTCGCCAGCGATCAACAACGCGGTTGCAGAGGATGCGCTGAAAGGGTTCCTGCTCAGCCCCGAGCAGATCAACGCCACCATGGGGGCAACCGAAATGAAGGTCACGAAAAGCCGCGTCGCGATGTCTGACGACAGCGCCACGATGGAACCCAAGGAGTGCCTAGCCATCGACGGCTCGGCGCAGGCCCACGTCTATGCCGGCAGCAATTTCATGGCCGAGCGCGATCAGACACTCCAGGGGGGCGATAACCTCACTCTTTTTGCCGAGCAGGCAGTGGTGTTATTTCCCTCCGCCAAACAAGCCGACGCATTCTTCACCGCCTCGGCCCAACAGTGGCCAGCCTGCCACCAGTACACCCGTATCCAGTCCAAAACGCGGTGGACCGTGGGGGCGATATCCAACACCAACGGCACATTGAGCACCACCGCGACTCAACAGAACGCCAACGGCCCCGGCTGGGGCTGTGGGCGGGCGCTGGCGGCAAGAAACAATGTCGTCATCGACGTCACCACGTGCAGCGCCAACCCCGCGGATGCCGTCACCATCGCCAACTGGATCGCCGCCAAAGTACCCATTTAATGGCGCCGCCGGTTGAGGGTTACTTGCGCGCAGATACACGCGCGAGCGGCGACCAGGTGTACCAAGGTGGGCGGCTCGCGGCCCATAACACATGCCTGCATCCCAATTTTGCAGTCGCGTCTCAACACGTTGGGGGCTCGCGAATGCAAGCAGGTTCTCGTGGAAGGACTCGGCACAGCGAGTCGATCTCCATATAACTGAGTTGCAACGACACTGACGGCTCAGGCCCCTTCATTCGGCGGAGACAAGCCAGCCTCCTTCAGCAGCCGTCGCTCGTCGACCTTGCTGGAAGACGTCAAGGGCAAGTTGGCCACTAAGACGAATTGATCGGGCAGCATCGTTTCCGGGAGCCGTTCGCTGGCGGCCTGGCGGACGGCGACAGGGGTGAGCTCGCCGTCCGGCACCACGAATGCGACGACCCCCAGATCGCCCTCCAGGTCGAAGGTCGTGCACGCCGCGGAT
>JAFAID010000088.1 GCA_019236925.1 Mycobacterium sp.
GCGAGCAAGCGGTGTGGGACGTTATCACTTGCTGGTGCTGTCGGCAGCACGTGCGAACCAACGTCCAACTCACCGGAAGTCGACGAAACGACAAGCACCACGAATAGGTTTTGCTTCACGATATTTTCCGCAGACGCCGTTTCAACCTAATGCTGCGGAGAATCTGAGTCGTGAAGTTCATCGCCGCCAACATCGGGAACACCCCGAGGAATGTCCGCTCGGACGGCGTCGCCCCATGCAAGTGGTAAAGACTGCCAAACACATAGAAGACTCCCAGACAGAACAAAGCGCCGGGGATGCAGAACGCCATCAAGGAGCTACGAGCACCAATGACCTGCTTCGCGTACTCCAATTCATCCGGCGACATCGGCTCGCCCTTGCGCACTTTACGCGTAACTGTTTTAGCGCTGCCTATTTCGTCACCTATCCCAACAGGTGGTCGGGACTCCAGCCGTCTTACGTATGCACCAGCAAAAGCGGCGAACACCAACGCCAGCGCAAGGGAGACTATGGTCACCAAACCATATAAATCCGATGTCACTACTCGACTCCTTCGTTCCACCGTCGAACTCAGCTTCACGCTAACTCAATGATTGGCTGCCTGGATACGTTGTCTCCTTTCGGCGCCGCTGCGTTGGTGCCCTCGGCCCCCGCGAGGGCGTCGACGTCTGTACCAGCAACGCGTCTCGCCGTACGATCTTGAAATGCTGCAGGGGCGCACCCCGCCGGCCGTGCCAGTGATGTTCCCTGGCGCGACGTACCGCCCGATCCGCGAATGTTGAGAGCGTGGTCGGCCGGATGAATTGTCATCACCTGTGGATCGACGAGCTCTTCCCTTCACACGGAGGCCACCACTGATGTCACAAGTCGCGATGGTCACTGGAGCCAGTCGGGGAATCGGTGCTGCGACCGCACGTGTTCTTGCTGAAAGCGGATTTCGGGTGGTCGTCAACTACCGGTCGAGTGCCACGGAGGCCGAGGAGGTGGTCGCTGCCATTACTGCGGCCGGCGGTGAGGCAGTGGCGCTTCGGGCTGATGTCACCGTGCCCGACGATGTCACCGCGATGGTCGGCGACACCGTACAGCGCTGGGGCCGCGTCGACGTGCTCGTGCACAACGCATTGATTCCTTATGACATAACGTCGTTCGTCGATCTGACCTGGGAACAGCTCGGCGGAAAGCTGGACCGGGAGCTACACGCCTCTTTCCTGCTCACCAAGGCTGTTGTGCCGGGTATGACCTCCCGCGGCTACGGCCGTCTGCTCTATCTCACCGCCGAGCCGTCGCGGCATCCGCGCAACGGCATGATCAATCTCGGAGTCGCCAAGGCGGCCATGAATCAGTTCGTCCGCTACATCGCGCTCGAGTTCGCGCCGCGCGGAATCACCGCCAACCTGGTCGCGCCGGCAACGGTGCAGGGCACGGCGATGAATCAGAAATTGACACAGGATCAGTTGCACGCGCTCGGTGCGGCCGCGCCGATGGGACGACTCGTCACGCCCGACGAGGTGGCCAAGACCTTGGCTTTCCTGGCGAGTGAGGATTCCGGTTTCACCACCGGCCACTATTTCCCGCTCGACGGCGGCCTGACGATGGATTGAATGTAGCTGGGCTGCATCGGATCTCATCAAATAGAAAGAAGGGCTCTGCGCGATGCACACGATCGACTTGGCCTATGTCGGCCGCGGTATCCACGAGGAACTGATCGCCTACATTGCCGACCAGGAGGGTTACTTCGAGGATGAGGGTGTCCACGTCGCCCTGCGAGATGGAACCCGTTGGGACATAACGCGGGTACGTTCCTGTGCGACTATCGGGCTCGGCCGCGCGGTGTTATCGCGGCTGACCGATGGCTTCGAATGGACCGTGCTGAGCGTCAACACGGACCGTCCATTGTTCTGGTTCCTCGGCAACGCCAACGTGACGTCCATGGCGGACCTTCGTGGTCGCCGACTGGCCGTACATGCGCCCGACAATCCGCCTGGGTGCTTCGCACGCATAGTGCTGCGCCAGCACGGGCTGGACCCGGACCGCGACGTGCAATGCGTGGTGCGGCACCCGGGCGACTACCAAATGGACTTGCGGCACCTTCGCGACGGCTCCATCGACGCCGCCTACGTCGGCAGCACTCTTGGACCCGAACAGGTCGCCGACGAAGAAGGTTTCCACGTGCTGGCCTGGGTGGGAGATCACTTCCAGATTCCCACCGTCGGAGTCGCGGTGGACGCCACCCACAACCCGATCGACAGCGCGGCGGTGCAGGCGCTGGTGCGGGCCAACCAGCGCGCCCTGAAAACGATGGCGGACAACCCCGAAGTGGCTGTGAAGTACATCGGATCGTTTCTTGACCGGATGACAAAGCAAGAGGTGCGGCGTTACTACGAGCGCTACATTCATCCGTACTACACCTCCGACGGCCGGGTGGACCTGGACGTCGGTCGGCGCGCGGTCGATGCGGTCGCAGCCGAACTGGGAGTCGCGTCAATACCCGCCGACGCCTTCTATGCGTCGGCCCTATGAATGAATGAGGCCGAAAGCCATGGCATCGAACGAAGATCTGAATCAGCACAAATTTGCCCTGAACAACGGCAGCGGTGAGATCCCAGCACTCGGCTTTGGGACTTCACTGTCCGATAACACCAAGACGCACAGTGCCGTCACGACAGCGGTCGAGGTGGGGTTCCGCCACCTCGACGCCGCCGAGCGGTACCGCAACGAAGCGCAGGTCGGCGCCGCGCTCAAAGACTTGTTCGCCGACGGGACCGTGCGCCGCGAGGACCTCTTCGTGACGACAAAGCTGTGGAACAACAACCATCGACCTGAACGGGTCAAGCCCGCGTTGCAGGCCAGCCTGGGCAGACTCGGGCTCGACACTGTCGATCTGTATCTGATACACACCCCGTTCGCGTTCCAGCCCGGCGATGACCAAGATCCCCGCCACCCGCATGGAGACGTCATCTACGACGACGGGGTTACGTTAGAGGAAACCTGGGCCGCGATGGAAGGCCTTGTTGACGAAGGACTTTCGCGAGCAATAGGCCTATCCGATATCGACGCCGAACGCACCCGAAAGATCGTCGATACCGCGCGGATCAAGCCGGCGGTCGTCGAGGTCGAGTCGCACCCGTATCACCCGCAATGGGAGCTCTATGAACTGTGCAAGACCCACGGGATCATCCTGTTGGCGTTCGCGTCACTGGGACACGCGCTGGAACCGCGACTGCTCGACGACCCTCTCATCGTCTCGATCGCTCAGCGTCATGGAAAGACCCCCGCGCAAGTGCTTCTGGCCTGGGGGATTCAACGCGGCACCGCAGTTCTCACGGGATCGGTGACGCCGTCGCGCATCAGGGAGAACTTCGATGTCACCGCGCTTCCAGAAAACGCGATACAAGAGATCAACGAGCGTCTGGAAACTCGGATCCGGTTCAATACCGTTGCAGACGGCGGGGAACCGGGATTCGCTGAGGTTCCTTCCGACAGGTGACGGCGATGACCGAGGCGTTCATTCTTGGCGGGGTGCGGACACCGTTCGCGCGTTACGGGGGATCGCTGTCGCATCTGCGGCTCGATGATCTGCTGGGGATGACGATGCGCGGTGCCTGTGAGCGCGTCGGGGTAGCCCTTGAGCAGATCGAAGACATCATCGCCGGGTGCGTCAACGTAGCCCACGAAGGAATGGGTGACGTCGCCCGATGGGCTGCGCTGGCCGCCGGCTTCCCGGACAGTGTCGCCGCGGCCACCATCAACCGGTTTTGCGGCTCGTCGGTGAGTGCGACGGTGAGTATCAGCCATGCGATCATGGCCGGCGAGCTGAATGTCGGCATGGCCTGCGGCGTTGAATCGATGTCCCGATCCGGCTGGGCCTGGATGAAGGGGGACGCACCGTTCTCCCCCCGCGGGCCCATTTTCCTGCTCGACACCATGTGGGCCGGTGCCGGCGGCCCACCGAACCCGGTCTTGTTGGCCCGCAACGCATACATCTCGATGATCGAGACAGCGCAGAATGTTGCGGACCGTTACCACCTGACACGCGAAGAGATAGATGCGTTCGCCCTGCGGTCCCAACACCGGGCCGCAGCGGGTCGTGATTCAGGCCGGCTGGCCAAAGAGATTATGCCGGTGTGGATCCCGGCCACCAAGAAAACGCCGGCGCGAGTCTTCGAGCACGACGAGTTCATCCGCGACGACACCACCGCCGAAGGGCTGGCCGCCCTGCCGGTCCAGTCCGGCACCACTCAGATGACCGCGGGCAACTCATCTCCGCTCACCGACGGGGCCAGCGCCGTCGTGATCGCATCGGGGGAGAAGGCAGCCGATCTCGGTATCACCCCGTTGGCCAGGGTGGTGTCGTCGGCGGTCTACGCACTCGACCCACTGATCATGGGGCTTGCACCGGCGTGGGCGATTCCGTTGGCGCTCAAGCGCGCCGGACTCGGCCCCGACCAGGTCGACGTATGGGAAGTACACGAAGCATTCAGCGCCCAAGCGCTGGGAGTGCTGCGTGAACTATCCAACCAACTAGGCGGGTTCACGATCCCCGACGACAAACTCAACCCCAACGGGGGAGCGGTCGCCACCGGGCACCCGTTCGGCGCCTCAGGCACCCGCTACGTGCTGACTTTGGCCACCGAACTGCATGAACGCAACGCACGATACGGGGTGATCGGTGTCTGCATCGGCTCGGGACAGGGCGTCGCGCTAGTCCTTGAGAACCCGCAGGCCGGATGACGGAAGCCCAACGGCAACAGCCCAACAGGGCCACAGCGTGAGGGCGATGGCCGGCGTCGGTATGTCGCCACAACTGCCCACCGTGGTGTCCGCCGCCGACGGTGTCACCCGCTGTCGTTGGGCTACCGAGACGGGCGGCGATTTGATCGCCTACCACGATCAGGAATGGGGAACACCGACACACGACGAGGCCGCGCTGTTCGAGGCGCTCGTGCTGACGTACTTCGAGAACGGCTTGTCATGGGCGATTGTCTTCGACAAGCGGGACAACCTGCGTCCCGCGTTTCATGGATTCAACCCCTCGGCCGTGGCCGCGATGAACTCCGGCGATGTCGAACGATTGATGGCCGATACCTCGATAGTTCGCAATCGGCGAAAGATCGAAGCCACACTGCACAACGCTCGGCTGCTGTCGAAATACTCGTTGTCGCAACTGGCATGGCAGCATCAACCGCGTAAGCACTATCGACTACGGAGCTGGACCGATGGTCGGATGACAAGTCCGGAGTCCCGTCAGCTTTCTGTAACGTTGCGGGAAGCGGGGTTTCGGCTAGTCGGCCCGGTCGTCGCCCACTCGTTCATGCAGACCGCCGGGATTGAGAACGGTCATTTCGAAGGCTGTTTCCTTGCGCCCGAAGCAGACTAGTTATGTCAACGAGGCGGCGTAAATTTCGTCGATATTCGATTTGAGCTTCCTGTCGAAGTCCGCATCGGTCTGGTCGATAGTCAATCCCTCGGTCAAGGCTCGCGAGAAGCTCGCGATGAGGCGGTGGTTGCGGGCCAGGATCGCGCAACTTTCCGCCAGGCTGTAGCCGCCGGACAAGGCGACCACACGCAAGACGCGAGGATGCTCGATCAGCGGCGCGTACAGGTCGTCCTCGTTGGGCAAAGTCAGCTTGAGCATCACCTGCCCGTCATCGGGCAGTTCGTCGAGCTTCCCCTTCAGCGCTTGCACCAACAGCCCGTCCGCCTTCGGTTTGTCGGGGCTTTTGATGCTTACTTCGGGCTCGATGATCGGCATGAGCCCTCGCTCAGCGATTTTGTGCGCGTAGTCGAACTGCTGGTCGGCGATGGCTTTGATACCGCGCTCATTCGGCTCCTGAATGAACGAGCGCATCTTGGTACCGAAAATGCCCTTATCGACGGCACGGTCCAATAGCGAGTCGAGCTTCGTCATCGGCTTCATCAGCTGCACGCCGTTTTCGGCGTCGGCGAGCCCCTGGTCGACCTTCACAAACGGCACGATGTGCTTCTGCTTCCACAAGAACGCCGCGGTGTCCTCGCCGTTGATGGCGCGGTCCATCGTCTGCTCGAAAAGAATAGTTGCCAATATTCTGTCGCCGGAGAAGCTCGGACTCGACATCAGGCGCTTACGCATCTCGTGTATGAGATTGAACATCTGCTCGTCGTTGTGGTACGCGTCCTCCGAAATTCCATACAGCTTCAAGGCTTTCGGGGTGCTTCCACCGCTTTGATCCAACGCAGCGATAAAGCCACGCCCTGCTGCCATCACGTTGCGTTGCTCTTCGTTCACTGCAGTCCTTCCTTCGTTCCGCCACTCAGCCGCCTCGAACCCCGGCTAAGGATTGTCGGCTCCTAGCATCGCGCAGCGATACCCCTTGCGGCTACCACTTCGAGCAGGCCGGCAAACCGCCCCGCCGCGCGCGCCGTCGTCGCCGATACCGTGGCGAGTGACAGAAAGGAACCTGATGGCGCAGCGTGACCACAACTCCACTGAAGATCTCCTGCAAGAGCTGTTGTGGACCTATGGGCCGTGCGGCCAGGAAGAGGCCGTGCGGGACGTGTGCGCCCGCGAACTGCAACCCTTCGTCGACGATATGTGGACCGACGACGCGGGCAACCTGGTCGGCTATATCGGCGCCACCGAACTTTCCGGCGACGACGCCACGGTGCGCGGGCACCGCCACCGATCGGTTTCGACCCCGGGCCCCGGCGCCGGGACGCGGGTCACGGCGCACATGGACGAACTGACGATGCTGGTCAAGCGAGTCGAACCGGACGGCACGCTGCATCTGACGCAGCTGGGAATCATGTACCCGGGCAACTTCGGGCTCGGTCCGGTCGCGGTACTCGGCGAGCACCAGACGCTCACCGCTGTGCTCACGCTCGGCTCCGAGCACACCACCCAGGAGAGTCCGCGGATCTGGGAAACCAAACCCGATCAGGGCGACCGCGCGTTGGACTGGCAGCACGTGTACGTGTTCACCGGCCGGACCCCGGAAGACTTGGCCGCTGCAGGCGTGCATGCTGGCACCCGGGTATGTGTCGACCGCAGCAAGAGAGATCTGGTCGAGTTCGGAAATTACGTCGGCGCCTACTTTCTTGACGACCGCGCCGCGGTGACCGCGCTGTTGCGCGCCGCCCGGCTGCTGCATGAGCGCGGGCAACGACCCGGCCACGACGTCTACCTGGTGTTCACCACCAACGAAGAGGTCGGCGGGATCGGCGGCTCCTATGCAAGCGCCAGCTTGCCTGGGACGCTCACGTTGGCCCTGGACGTCGGGCCCACCGAGCGGGAGTACGCGACCAGCGTCACCGGTGGTCCCATCGTCGGCTACAGCGACGCCCTGTGCGCATACGACAAGGAGGTCGCCGATCGGCTGATGCAGATCGCCACTGCGCGCGGGCTGGCGCCCCAGGCGGCGACTCTGGGTGCATTCATGTCCGACGCCTCGCACTCCAAGGCCAGCGGGCTGACGCCCCGAGCCGGGCTACTCTGCCTGCCCACGCTCAGCACGCATGGGTTCGAAGTCATCCCGCGCAATGCCATTGACGATATGGCCGCGATCGTCACCGACTTTTTGCTGCAGTAAGCGCCTAGTGGCGACCCGCTTCGCCCGGCTCCGCCGCGCTCGCGATCGCCACTAGGCCCGATGGTGGCGACCCGCTTCGCCCGGCTCCGCCGCGCTCGCGATCGCCACTAGGCCCGATGGTGGCGACCCGCTTCGCCCGGCTCCGCCGCGCTCGCGATCGCCACTAGGCAGCCGATTTTTCCAGGATGTGGACGCCGCAGGCGGAGCCCAGGCCGATCACGTGGGCCAGCCCGACCTTGGCGTTCTCGATCTGACGGTCGCCGGCTTCGCCACGAAGGTGGTGGCAGATCTCCCAGATGTTGGCGATGCCCGTGGCGGCGATGGGATGGCCCTTGGACTGCAGCCCGCCCGACACATTCACCGGAGTGGAGCCGTCGCGCCAGGTGGCACCGGAGTTGAAAAAGTCAGCCGCACCGCCTTTTTCGCACAGCATCAGGTTGTCGTAGTGCACCAGCTCGGCGGTGGCGAAGCAGTCGTGCAGCTCGACCAGGTCCAGATCGGACGGCTCGACGCCGGCCTGTTCGTAGGCGGTCGCGGCGGCGTTACGGGTCAGCGTGTTGACGTTCGGTAAGACCTGACAACCCGCCTCGTACGGGTCGGTGGTCAGCACCGACGCCGACACCTTCACCGCGCGCCGCCGTTGCTCGAGCGACAACGACTTCAACGTCTCGCCGTTGCAGACCACCGCCGCTGCGGCGCCGTCGCAGTTGGCCGAGCACATCGGGCGGGTGTTCGGGTAGGCGATCATGACGTCGTTCATGATCTGCTCCAGAGTGAACTTCTTCTGATAGGCCGCCAGCGGATTCAACGTCGAGTGCGCGTGGTTTTTCTCGCTGATCTTGGCGAACAACTCGAAGCTCGTGCCGCCGTACTTGTGGCCGTACTCGGTACCGATTTGGGCGAACACACCGGGCATCGCTTCGGTGCCGATCCGCCCATCGACCGGGGCGATGGCGCCGTAGCGGCCGGCCCGCGCCCACACGTCGGCTTCGGCCTTCTTCCTGCCCCCGGCGCCGAGCAGCCCGGCGCCGGACAGCTTCTCCACGCCCACCGCCAGGCCGTACTTCACCTCGCCGGCCTTCACGGCCATGATCGCGGTCCGCAGCGCGGTCGCCCCGGTGGCGCAGGCGTTGGCCACGTTGTACACCGGGATGCCGGTCTGCCCGATCTGTTTTTGCAGCTGTTGCCCGATCCCGGCATTGGCGGCCATCAGGTTCCCGGCCGCGATCACCCCGACGTCGGCCATGGTCACGCCGGCGTCGGACAATGCGCCGGTCGCGGCCTCGGCCGCCAGGTCAACGGTGTCGAGGTCGGGATGCTTGCCGAACTTGGTCATCCGGATGCCAAGGATCCAGATTTCGTCGCTGGCGCTCATGGTGGCTGCTCCTTCGTGAAGTGGATCGTCAGGTCGCGGGCTCGAAGCCGAAGCCGATCGCCTCGGTCCCAGCCGAGTCGGTGCCCATCGGGTAAGTGGCCAGCCGCACCTTCATCCCGTCACGGACGTGCTCGGGATCGGGTTCCACGTTGATCAGGTTGGCCCGCACCTGGGTGCCGTCGCAGTCGATCACCGACGCCACGAACGGGGTGGGGATCCCCGGTGCGGCGAAGGTGACAATCGTGAACGCCCGCACCGTCCCTTCGGTCGCGACCGAAACCGTTGTGAAGTCGGTCGCAAAGCAACCGGCGCACGCATTGCGCCGGTCGAAGAACCGGGCGCCGCAGCTGGTGCATTCCTGCGCGATCAGATGCGGATCGCCATTGTCGAGCACCAGATAGTCGACCAGTGGGATCTGCCCGGCCATAGAAACCTCCGTCATATGTATTACTGACCGTAGCGCTCGCGGACCAGGTGGAACAGAGCCCGCAGATTTGGGCAGCCGATCGGTTGAGATTGCCCGTGTGACAACCAATTCCTGCAGCCCGGCCGATTGAGCGTAAGCCAGCCTTTCAGAGTCCCGATAGATGTGCTTAAACTGCCGGAGAGGGTTCGTTCAGCAAAGCGCGACGATGCGCGGGCTAATCGGTATGCAAAAAGGGGTCGCCTGTGGGCGTCGAGACCGATCTTGAATCCCTTTGGACCTACGTTCCCTGCCCTACGCTTCTGGTTGATCAGTCCGGAGTGATCCGGGCATCAAGTGAATCTGCCCAATCCGTGCTGCCCGCGGCGGGACCGGGCAGTCGCCTGGAAGAGGCCGCCGCATGGCTGTCGCGAGCGCACCAACGTCTCGTGAAATTATTTTCGGGCCCAGCCGACCGACAGTTGCCTTTCGTATCCGGCAGCGTGGGCGGACGTAAATTCGACGCGTACCCCGCGACGCTTCCCGGCGGCGAGGTGGCGTGGTCGCTGGTCGAGGACTCCGGCCAAGTGTTGCGAGAGGCTCAGCAGGCGCTGACGCGCGAGGAGGAACGCGCGGTTTTTCTGCTGGAGGCGTCATCGGTGTTGATGGCGTCGCTGAACATAGACCGCTGCCGGGAAGCCACTGCGCAGATGGCCGCCCGACATCTCGCGGATGCAGCGGTGGTGGTGGCTCCGGCAAGTCGCGGCCGGCGGATGCCGATCTTTTACGGTGACTCGTCCGGTGCGGTAGAGCAACGCAGCGTCAATGCCGATCCGACAATGGTGGCAGGTTTGAGTGAGGCGCTGCGCGAGTTCCCGCCGGTTCCGTCACGCTGGATTGACCCTGCCACGCTGCCGGATTGGTTAGTCCCGGATAGCTTTGCCGGGCCGGTCGGGTCGGCGATGATCACTCCGCTGCCGGGACATGGTGTTTCGGCGGGCGCGCTGGTGTTGCTGCGGCATACCGACCGGGCGATCTTCAGCGAAGGCGAAGAGGTAATCGCGCGATTGTTCGCATCGCGGGCCGGCGCAGCGTTGTCTGCGGCCCGGCTGTATGCGGACCAGGCCGCGACAACCCGCACGCTGATGCGTGATCTGTTGCCTCCGCCGTTACAGCCGGTGCACGGAATCGAGTTCGCCGGTGGTTACCGGGCTTCGGAGAATTACGAGGTCGTTGGCGGCGACTTCTACGACTTACACGCCGCGGCGACTCCCGAAGACGAGACGTTGGTGGTACTGGGCGATGTGTGCGGCAAGGGTTTAGAGGCCGCCATGCTGACCGGCAAAATCCGTAACACGCTGCAGGCGTTGACGCCCCTGGCCGGAGACCACGAGGCTGTGCTCGAGTTGCTGAACGGCGCGATGCTGTCCACCGAACACACCCACTTCGCCACTTTGGTACTGGCCTCGGTCGCCAACCGGGATGGCGAGGTGGCGCTGCGGTTGACCTGCGCCGGTCACTTGCCACCGCTGATCGTGCGCGACGGCGGCCAGGTGGAACAGGCCGATACTCACGGCACGCTGATCGGTGCGTTGCCGAGCATCAAAGTGCAGTCGTTCGAAACTTCGTTGGCGCCCGGCGAGACGTGTGTGTTGTACACCGACGGGGTGACCGAGGCACGCGGTGGCCCGCTGGGTGACTACATGTTCGCAGAGCTCCGCCTGGAGGCCGCGTTGGCCGAGTGTGCCGGGATGCCGGCCGAGGCGGTGGTCGAACGCGTCATGACGCTTGCCACGCAATGGGTTGGTCAGCAGGTCCACGACGATGTTGCCGTCGTGGCCATCACTGCCCCGCGCCGCTCACAGCTCAGCGCGGTCGACGGCCACACCCGGAGAAGGTATACCGCTTGAGTCTCCCTCGCACAGCCAGGATGAACCTTTCTCTGGCGAGCACCACGACAGCCCAATCGGCCTCCTTGCGAGTCGTTGGCGACCTCGACTACTTGACCATCGATGACTTGGTCGACACCGCATCGCAGCTGCTGGCCCAGCAGGTCGGCCTGGTGAACCTGCATCTCGATCTCAGCGGGCTGACATTCCTGGACTCAGCGGCCCTGTCCGGCCTGATCCTCATCCACCGCCGCACCACTCAGTCAGATGTCCAACTTCATCTCGACCACCGGCCGCCATTCCTGGACCGGGTGCTGCGCGTCACCGGGCTGTTCCCGCACTTTGTTTCGTCGGAGTCCGATGCGGAGGCCGGCAACCAAACCTGAGTTCGTTGAAGCCGGTTGACCTGCCGCGGTCGCCAACCGTCGGCTAGTCATTGCGGTGCAATGATTTTCGCGGTTTGCTCGGCTACAGCCTCCCGGATTTCGGCGTCACTGAGGTTGTTTAGGCCGAACGCGACCCGCAGGGTTGGGGCCATCAGCCCCCAGCCGAATTGCAGCGCCATCGCGTGGGCGGCCAACAACCGTGCCCGGCGTTCGTCGCTGTGGCCGGTGCGCACCTGTTCCAGGAACCGCTCCATCCCGGGGAAGCGCTTTTGCAGTTCTTCGACGGGAAATCCGTCGAGCACCGAACGCACCATGATGCGGGCCTGAACTTCGTGCATGGCCTCGAGTTGCGCTGCCGGCGCCCCGGATTCGCGCAGCGCCGCCGCGGAATCGGCGAGATGCTGCAGAGTCGCCGCCAACAGTTGGTGTTTGCTCCCGAAATGGCGATGCAGCAAGCCGTGGTTCACCCCGGCCCGCGCGGCGACCTCACGGATGGACGTCGCGGCCGGCCCTTTCTGCGCGAACAGCTCGCTGGCCGCCGCCAGCACGGCGGCGACGACCTCTTCTTTGCCAAGCGGTTTCGACGTGTCGGTGACCGTTGGAACTGTTGCCTCCGATGTAGCCATGTGTGTACAGTAGCGGACGAACCGCCGTGTAGACAGCCGCCTACACCGGGAAGGACTCGAAGGGACAGACATGAGCAGTGATCTCCGTGTGGTGAAGCTGAGCGAGAACATCGGTGCGCGTGTCGACGGGGTGCGGCTCGGCGAGCTCGATGCCGAAACGGCGGCAGCCATCAATCAGACGCTCGCACAGCACAAGGTGCTGTTCTTCCGCGGTCAGGATCACCTCGACGACGAATCGCACTTCGCCTTCGCGAAGAGCCTGGGTGTCCCCACGACGCCGCACCCCACCTTGAAGTTCGAAGGCAGCCGGGTCATGCGATTGGAGTCTGTCGAGGGCGGCGGCGCCAACCAGTGGCACACCGACGTCACCTTTGTCGACCGGGTGCCGAAGGCCTCCATCCTGCGCGCCGTCGAACTGCCTTCCTACGGGGGCACCACCACGTGGGCGTCGACGGTAGCCGGCTATCAGCAGTTGCCGCAGCCGTTGCAGCAGCTCGCTGACAGTCTGTGGGCGATGCACAACAACGCGTTCGACTATGCCCAAATCGATCCGGCCAAGCTGGCGGCGTTGCAGGCCAACCCCGACGCAGTGTTGAAGTACGCCAACGAATTTCATTCGACCCATTTCGAAACGCACCATCCGGTGGTGCGGGTACATCCCGAAACCGGCGAGCGATCACTGCTCCTCGGTAACTTCGTCAAGCGCATTCTGGGGGTCACCGGCAGCGAGTCACAGGCTTTGTTCCGGATCTTCCAGGATCGTATTACCTGGCTGGAGAACACGATTCGATGGAACTGGGAACTCGGCGACGTCGCGATGTGGGACAACCGCGCGACCCAACACTATGCGGTTTCCGATTTCGGAAAGCAGCCCCGCAGGATGCACCGGATCACGCTGGCCGGTGACATCCCGGTGAGCGTGCACGGTGAACAGAGCCGGGTGATCTCCGGCGACGCCAGCGAATACTCCGTGATCGATAGCCCAGCACCGCGCGTGGCGTGAGGCCTCGGCTCGTCACGCCCGCCCGATCGGCCAGACGCCTTTTGGCTGCAATGTTTGCATTACGTGCAACGATGGGTGTGTGGGCATTCATTTGGGTCTGCGCGAGCGACGTCGGCGTCAGGACGCTGGCTGACAACGCTCGCGCCGCCGGCGCCTCGGAAGCTGAAATCACCGAGGCTGTCGAGGCCGGATATCTCCACGGCGGTACCGCGGCACTCGTGATGGGCGTCAACGCGTTCGGGTAGATAACCAAAGCGGTGAACGCGACGATGGTCCAATCACCGAGAAGCCCAGCTGCGCAAAGATGCTCGCGTCCTGTCCTGGCCCTCGGGGGACGGGTCGAACGGAATTGCGACGAACTCGTCGACGCCCGATGCGCGCACCTCGTCGAGCCTCTCGCGGACCGTGGCCTCGTCGCCGATGAGCGCGGCGTGTTCCGGTCCGGCATAGCCCTCGCGATCCAACATCGCACGGTACGAAGGCAACTGGCCGTAGATCGCGAACTGCTCGGCCGCCACTGAACGCACCGCGGCCACGTCATCGGTGACGGCGACGGGGAGCGCCGCGGCCACTTTGACAGCTCCATCGGGGCGCCCGGCCTCAGCGGCCGCGGTCCGCATGGTGGGCCCGATGTGCTCCTTGAGCGTCTTCGGTCCGGTCATCCAGGTGATGGTTCCCGCGGTGCGCCGGCCGGTCAGCCGCAGCATCTGCGGGCCGAGCGCCGCGACGTAGACGTCGGGTGTGCGCACGTCGGGAATCTGGAGCGCGCCTCGGGTTGTCAGCATCTCGCCGGTCGCGTTGACCGGCTCGCCGGCAAGCAGCGGAAGCAGGCCGTCAAGGTATTCGCTGAGGCGCCGCACGGACCGATCCCAGGAGATTCCCCACATCCCTTCCGTCACGGCGCGGTGGGTGACCCCGACACCGAGGGTGAATCGCCCGCCCGCGATCTGGTTGAGCGTCAGCGCCCGCTGCGCCATCAGCATGGGGTGCTGGTTCTGAATCGGTATGACCCCGCTGGCGACGTTGACGTCGCTCACCTCGTGCATCGCGGCGGCCAGCACGGTGAGGAGGTCGAGGTCGTAGGGCATCTGCGTCATCCAGACACGCGCGAACCCGTCGTCGCGCGCTTGGGTGAGGTCACGGATACAGCTGTCGACAGGAGACTTGTTGGACAGATTCGCCATCAAACTGATCAGCACGAAAGGAAATCCTAGTCGCCAGGCCTCTTTAGGATGTCTCAATCGTCATTGGCTCGGCAGCGCACGGTTTGACGGGGTACGTGCCGGTCAAGATCTAGTCGTGCGAAGGAGATCACGTGCTCGGAGCTGAAGACATGGCATTCGAAGAGCATGACGTGGTGCGGCTTGTGCGACCGTTGCCAGAACATGGATTACCCGCGGGGGCAACCGGCGCCGTCGTGCACGTCTATGACAACCCGTCAGAAGCCTACGAAGTGGAATTCGTCGAGCCTGACGGCAACACCATCGCACTTGTGACTGTTGTTTCAGACGAATTGGAATTGGTGGAGAGGCCGTCGTTGTCGGACTAGCCATTGCGATCAGGCTGATTTGCAGGGCTGTTTAGCGGCGGTCCGGTCGCTAAGCTCCAAACCCCAAGTCTGGTTCATCCAACCAGCTCTGAAAAGAAGCGTGGGTCGCCGGTGTTCGGCGACTTCTACGATTCCGGTTCTGGATGTGGAGGCGGCAGTGACGGAGCCCGCGCGGCCATCAACGCGCCGCCGCAAATTGCCCTTTTCCGTTCCCCGGCTCAATATTCTCGGCGTCGTCGCGATCATCGTCGCGGCGACCCTGATCACGGTCCATAACTTGCATCACGACAATTCGCCAAACCAGATCCTCAACGTCTCCTACCCCGAACGGGTGGTCCGTGAGAGGGTGCCCGGCGATCCGGTGGATCCGTCGACAATCATCTACGATTTCGAGGGCGAGCTTTTCTTCGGTGCCGCACCCGAACTCGAGCGTTATCTGGAAGCGCTGAGCGAACGGATCAGGCAAGAGGACATCAAGTTCCTCGTGCTGCGGCTCAAGCGGGTGCGCCATCCGGATGCCGTTGTCATTGAGCGGATCGAAAAGTTCGTGCGGGAAGAAACCGACCGCGGCGTGACTGTCCTCCTTGCGGGTGTGCAGTCCGACCTGTGGACCTTGCTGAAGAACGTCGGCTTCGGTGAATGGTTCCCATCCGAGCGCGTCTTCCCCGAAGAGGACGAGGAATTCTCGGCAACGCTGAAGGCTGTCCGCTACGCCCACGCGCTACGTGGTTTCGACGAATCCGGCGTGCCGGTTCCGGTCGCCGCCGTCGCCGGCAACGGAGAATCGAAGCACTACTGCTACCTGGTGTGACCCACCTGGTCTGAAGCACGCCCGATCCGCAGACGTAAACTCGCCCAATGGCATTGGAAGAGGCGACGTCAGGTCGAGGAGATGACCGCCGGTATGTGATCATCGGTGCGGGCGCTATCGGCGGCACCGTGGGCGCAGTGCTGACGCGGGCCGGTATCCCAACGGTGTTAGTTGCCCGGGGTCGGCACGCCGAGACGCTGGCGTCCGCAGGCTTGACGCTGAGAACGCCCGACGGCACCTTCCACACGCCGGTCACGGCGGTGTCAGGCGCCCGACGTTTGCGGTTGACTCCCGACGACGTGCTGGTCTTCACCACCAAAACCCAGCAACTCGATGCGGCACTGCAGGAATGGGTCGATCAGCCGGTCCACGGCCCGGACAGTGTCCTCGGCACCGGAGGCGAGCTGCTGCCGGCGATGACCGCACTCAACGGCGTTGCCGCCGAAGAGAAAGCGCTGCGGTACTTCCGGCAGGTGTTCGGAATCTGTGTCTGGCTGCCCGCCGTGCACCTCGAACCCGGTGAGGTGATCGTGCGGTCGTGGCCGGTGGTCGGCCAGTTCCACATTGGACGGTGGCCGGCGCCGCTGCGCACCCATGCGGACACCGAACTGCTGCAGAGCTTGACCGAGACATGGAACGCCGCCGGTATCCGGGTGCGCGTTGTCGACGACGTCGCCCCCTGGAAGTACAACAAGCTCCTGAGCAATCTCAGCAATGCCCTGGGCGCACTGTCCGCCGAAGGCGCTGACATCCGGCAGCTAATGGCTGCGGTGCGGAGTGAAGGTGAGGCCGTATTACACCGCGCGGGAATCGAATTCGTTTCGTTCGAGACATCCACCGCGGCACGAGCAGGCGGACCGACACCACGGCCGGTACCCGGACGGAACACTGGACCGAGCAACTCCGCCTGGCAGTCGTTGAGCCGGGGCACCGGCAATGTGGAGACCGACTTCTTCAACGGCGAGATTGTCCGACTCGCTCACCGACACGGCACCACGGCGCACATCAATGCCGCGTTGGCCCGTGCAGCACGTTCCGCGGTCCGCAATGGTCTTGGCCCGAGCCGTTACTCGGCGGCGCAGCTGGCAGAACTGCTGGGGATCAATGCGATCACGGCGGAGCCCTCCTAGAAGAAGAACCCCGCGTATGGCGCGTCGGGCACCGCGAACAGCCGATCGGCAACGGTAAGCGCCGCCGGATCGGCAGTTCGGACCAGCCCGCCGGCAGCCAGACTGTGCCAGGTCGTCCCACCCAGCAGAACCGCGGCCAACCCGGCGATATCAACGGTCAGGTCGGGGCGCCGGTCGGTCGGTTCGGCGCCGCCGCCAGCGATGGTGAAGGTGGCCGAATTCTCCGGTAAGAGGGGATCATTGACGGCGATGGTAACCGCGCCGTCGCCATCGAATCGGCGCACAGACAGCGCTTTGTGCGCGTCAATGACGCGCAGCCACGTTTCGTCGTGGACGGCGGTAACCCGCGCGGCCCGTCGATCGACCAGCAGCCAGGGCAGCGGATCGTCGACCGGCAGCATCCAGAACATCACGCGGTCAATCAGATCTAGCCCAAGCAGGAAACGCAGCAGCCCGAGGTGGGCCGCCATGGTGGGTGCAAAGAAGTCCTCGACAACGATGGTGCGTTGATCGCTCACAAACCACGTCTCGGTGTTGATCGGACGGTAACGGGCGAAACCCGATTCGGATCCCGGCGCGCCATGCACCGCGATATAGGAAGCCCCCGAGGCGGATTCGGTGCGCAGCCGCAGGCCCTGCCACCACACCTCGGGGCGGTCGATGGTTCCCGGCCGGGATGATCGATTCTCGGCATAGATTCGGGGCAGCACATCCCATGCTTCCGCCGGGTCGATCAATCGCACCGCATCACCGGTCCCGATGTCGGAACGTAGCGCCGCGCGTGCGGTTTGCACCTGCACGCTTTGCGAGGAACTCGCTACGCCGTAGCCGTACCGCTCGTAGATCGTCGCCTCCGAGGCGCGCAACGTCGCCACCACCTCGCCCCGCGCGGCGATGTCGCGCAGCTGATGCTGTATCAGTTCGGTGGCGATACCTTTTCGGGTAAACGACGGCAGCACCCCGATGTGCGTCACGGCGGCGTGGCCCACGACCGCGCCACCGGGCAGGATCAGTCCGCTGGTTACTGCGTCGGCGGTGCCGACGAGTTGTCCGTCGACGAATGCTCCGACAGTGCGACCAGGTTCGAGCAGCTTGGTGATCTGGCCGGTCGCCAGGTTCGGCAGCGGCGGGAATCCGACCATGGCGGTGCGAAACAGGTTAGCCGCGGCGATGAGGTCGTCCTCGGCGTCGAGAACGCGGATCTCGGTGGTCATCCGACCATCATGTCTCGGGCCGGCTTGGCGTCAGCTATGGCGGTGCGCGTGCAGGATGGCGTCGGCGAAGGCATCGGGTGCTTCCTGCGGCACGTTGTGCCCGGCGTACACCACCCGCACGTCGAGCAGCGATCGGTTCCCGTGGCCGGAGCTTGTGGCAGCACCCAGCCCACTAAACGATATTGCGAATCTGCTGGTCAATCCGCCCAGGCAGCTACCGCGGTATTCGGTCACGCCGAAGTAATTTCCGTTTCAATTTGACGAACACCGCGGACGCCCAAAGAATCGAAGCATGAAGAAGAAACTGCTGATCGGCGGAGCCGTCGCGGCTGCGCTGCTGTCGGGCGGCGGCATTGCCGCTGCAGACCCTGGACCGCCGCAACCTGGCCCGGGCACGCCGATGTGCTGGGAACCGTCGCCAGATGGCTGGATGCACACAGAGTATGTGCCTTGCGGCTGGACGTATTCGACCGCGGACGGCTGGCAGCAGCTTCCTGCGCCGCCCCCGCCTCCGGCCCCGTAACCGGCTCGCACGTCACTGGCTATGCGGTTACCGGCCGGTCGTTCGCGCCTGCTGAGCGACCGGCATTGACGGGTCGCGGCTACAGGCAGGGTTGCCGGCGCCCCAAAGTGTTGGAAAACCCCTGATTACAAGATCGCGTTCGGTGGCGGCTCCAACCCGTAGTAGGCAAGGAGATTCGAACCGAGCACGATGGTATGGCGGCTGAAACACCAAGCCGGTCAACGACGTCAGCTGATGTTTTGAATGTTTTGCACATGTGTAAAAGTGGGTACATGAACCACATGTCCACAAAATTAAGTGTCATGAAAACGCTGGTAGTTGGTGGCGCTGCTGCTGCAGCGATTGCTGTGACTCCTGTGACGGCAGCTGAAGCGTTCGCGGCCGGCCCGGCGACTAGCCCGGCGCCCACGCATGTCGTCTTCAAGCAACAACCAGGCGGGGGTGGCTGCGACGCCAACGGCAACTGCGGCTCCGGTGGCCAGGACAATGGTCCCGGCGGGGGTCCGGGCGGGCAAGGCTGCGTCCCGGGCGTCGGTTGCGGCTCCGGTGGCCAGTTCTGGGGTCCGGGCGGCGTGCCGGGTGGTACCGGGTGTCTTCCGGGCGTCGGTTGCGGCTCCGGCCACGGCTGATCTTCGCTAAATAGTTG
>JAFAID010000095.1 GCA_019236925.1 Mycobacterium sp.
CCAGTCAGGTGTGAACCATCAGGGGTCAACCCCATTCGACGATCGAGTGCAACTGGCGGTCGATGTGATCGGGAAGATCGTAGAACCGACGGACGGCCGCCGCGATGGCATCGATTGCAGCGGCCAGGACCGGCCTCGGGCCCACGGTCAGCAGCGGAGTCAGGCCGGTTTCCGCGTCGCCGGCACGGGTCAGGGTCGCTTTGACCAGGGCGTCGTCGGCGCCAGGCGCGCAGGGTGAAGGCCGCGTCGTCGGGGTGGGTCCGCATCGCCGAAATGACCCCGGTGATGAATCGGTCGGTTACTCGATTGGACCAGGGCCTCGCCAGTGCTAGTGGCGGGGTTGAAAGAGACCTGTCGTCGGAAAAGCCACCACGGTATTCACGCCATTAGTTGTCACCGTGGCGAATTTATGGTCTCGGTGGTTATGGAAACGGTTAGCCTTATTGCTGCCTGTTCCCCGCAACCAGTCGCCCACGGAGGATTGGCCGTGTCCACAGCCGCGCAACTCAGAATTGTCAGCGTCGCACCTGGGCCGAAGCGACGGACGTTTCTCCTGCAGCTGAGTCGCCCGCTGACGACGGGCGAAGCGGCAGAACTCAATGTCCGCGCAGAGAACCCGGACTTCAGTGGTCTCGGCGAATCCACCCTGAGTGTGGCGAGCGAGGACAACTCGATCTTGGTCACCGGTGAGATGTCGGCAGACAAGCTTGAGGCGCAGATGCCGGACTTGGAGAAATTTCTCACGCTTATTGAGCAACGGGGCCATGAGCTGGACGAGTTCGAAGAAAACAAGGCTGAACAGGCCAGGGCAGAAGCGGCCGAACAGGCGAGGGAGTCAGAGTAAGAGCATGATCAGATCACCCTCACCCGGATCAACCAGAGGTTGCAGAACCGGCAACGATGACCTTCAGCGCCGTCGCCTCATGCGGATCCTCGCCGTTGAAAGGACCCCGTTGTCGTGCACGCCTCGAACCCGCAGCCGGGCCGTGCATAGCCCTCCGTATGTGCGCGCGTTCTGCCGACTGAACTAGCTGCACGCGGACAGCACGGACTTTGCTGCGGTGGTTATCGAAACGGCAACCCTACGCCGCACGACAAGTCTTGCCGGGCGCATCCACTGCCCGATCGCCGACGGTGCCGCGTGGCCGCATAGATAGCGTCTCGTGACACCCGTGCAGCGCACATCCTCGGCATGGTCGAACAGCGTTTCGTCGAGCTGGCGAGCCACGAAACCGGTTTGCCCTGTGGGTGCAGCGGCGGCCACCTGGGGACGAACATCAGGCAATATTCAGGGCGCTTACCCTCGGTAATTCAGCAGGCTCCTGACCGGCTACACGAAGTCGAGTGTTGCATCGGTATCGGTCACCACGACCACGGTGGGTCCGATCCCCAGCCGGGTGTCCTCAAACCCGTGGTGGATCGAATACAGGCGGCCCGCGACCTGAACCGTTGACGCCGTCGTGGGTGTCGAGTCTGTCGACTTGTAGCTCACGAGCTTGTCCAGATCGAGTGCGTCGAGTTCCCGAACCTTCTTGGTAGTTGCCATGACCGCTAAGCTTGCCAGGACGACGTTACCGCAGCTCGTTGCGGCGGTGCTACGACGACGCAATCCGGCACATCGACGGCGTGGCTGGATCACCCCGGCCGAAGCGTTCGATAGGGTCCAGCAGACAGCGCGACTTGCCTCGGCGTAGCCGGTGCGACCCTGGGCTGCGATCATGGCCCCATGACCGACGGCGGGCTTCCGCAGCTTGACGTCGCCCGCGTCCAACGCTGGTGCGCCAGCCAGGTTCCCGACCACATCCGCAGCGAGATGCGCATCGAATGCGACATCACCCCACGGCATTTGACCATTTGCGAATGCCGCCCGCCGTGGTGCAAGCACCTCGGACCGGACTGGACTCGCTTCCCAATCGCCCGTCTGCGCTACACCAAGACCACTGGTCTGTGGACCCTGTACTGGCGCGACCACAACCTCAAATACCACCGGTATCAACCGCTTGACCAGAGCCTCCAAATCCAAGACCTACTCGACTATCTCGATAGCCGAGCCGATCCCGTCTTCTGGGGATAACAACCGGTTACGCTCGTCCCACGATGCGCTGACCGGTTGAGCGCAAGTGGCTTTCGGGACAGCACGGGATGTTGAGCTAGCGATGCCGAAATCTTACCGTCGAGGCCCCCGATACAAACGGACAGGGCCAGGCAGGTTAGTCGCGTTGTCGCGATGTGACCCGTTCCCACCAGTCGATGGTTTCGCCGTCGGTGGCCATCCGATTGAGAAGCTGAGCAATCATCTCGGTGTGTGTTCCGCTCCCACCGGACCAGCAGAATTTC
>JAFAID010000553.1 GCA_019236925.1 Mycobacterium sp.
CGAGCCGATCGGATGACGAGCCGCAGCGCTTCTGAGATCTTCCGCCGTCACATGTAAGTAAATCTGAGTACTCGTAATCTGGCGATGCCCGAGGAGGTCTCGAATGGTGACGAGCCCGACGCCCGCGCGTACCAGGTGCGTCGCGAAGGTATGTCGGAGTCGATGTGGACACAGTGGCACGCCGACGTGGCTGCGCTGTCCCCAGGTCCGCACGCGCTCGTAGACTGTCAACGTGCATCCAAGGTGGACCAGGGATCAGCGTCCAATATTGATCAGGGATTCTCCCCGGTTTTCGCTCTGAGGTCTTCTCTCATTGGTTCCCCACGCAGGGGAGTCTGACCGGCCGAAGGCCGGGCAGAAGCTCTTTTCTCCGGTGGGTTGGAAGGAGCGGTTGCATAGGAAGCCCTGAGAGCGGCGATCGAAGGGGTGGCCGCCACCTCGGTATCCCCGGTTTTAGTCAACTGCGCTTCTTGAAGCGGTAAGAGTCGTTGCCGGTCTCGATGATGTCGCAGCGGTGTGTGAGCCGATCGAGGAGCGCGGTGGTCATTTTCGGATCCCCGAACACGCTGCTCCACTCCCCGAACGTCAGGTTCGTAGTCACGATGAGAGACACGCGCTCATAGAGCTTGCTGATCAGGTGGAAGAGCAGCGCCCCGCCATCCTGGGAGAAGGGGAGATAACCGAGCTCATCGAGGACGATGAGGTTCTGGTAGAGGAGCCGGGTGGCGAGGCGGCCGGCTTTGCCCTCGCGCTTTTCGGCATCGAGCTGGTTGACGAGATCGACGACGCTGAAGAAGCGCGCACGCTTGCCTTGGGTAATCGCATGGCGGCCGAGGGCGGTGGCGAGGTGCGTCTTTCCGGTGCCGGTGCCGCCGACGAAGACGATGTTGCGGGCGCTGGTGAGGTACTCCCCGGTGTAGAGCTGGCGGATCTGCGTCTCGCTCACCACGGACTCCCGGAAGTCAAAGCTATCGAGATCGCGCGGCATGGGGAAGTTCGCGAGCCGCAGCTGATACTGGTAGGAACGTGCCTGGCGGTCGGCGATCTCAGCCGTGAGCAGCTGTCCCAGCCAATGGGTCGGGGCGAGCTTCTTCTGGCTCAGGGCCGTCAGGCTCTCCTCCAGCGCGCTCGCCATGCCGCGCAGCCGCAGCGTCTTCAGCTGTTCGATCAGTTGGGCTTGCATCTGAGTTCTCCACGGGTGGGGTGATGAGCATGATCGGCGTACGAGGCCGCAGCAGCGCGTCGTAGCGATCGCAGTTAGCCGCCGGTTCGAGCGTGAGCTTCAAGGCCTGCGGCACCTGCAGCGGCGGCGGACGTACCGGAGCGTGCGTGCGGTGCAGGAGGTTGATGACATGGGCGCTGCCGGCCACTTGTTCCTCGAGGGATGCACCGCAAGCAGCAGCGACGGCCTCCAGGCCGTAGACCGCGACCATCGAGAGGATGTCGACGAACTGGCGGTCGCCATCGGCGTGCTTGGCGAGCCGCTCGCGCAGGCGCGTCATCGGCGCCGGCAAGTTCCAGTCCTTGAACTGGGCGCCGTTGCGGAGAGCCCCTGGCTTGCGTGCGAGCGCCTCGACGTAGTGCCAGGGGTTGTAGATCACCCGGTTACGTGCGAAGCACCGAGCGTGCTCGGCAATCACCGCTCCCGCGCACACCACCACGAGCCGCTCGGCGTAGGCGCGGATGGTCGCCACGCGGCCGACGTAACGGCACTCGACACTGTAGCGGTTCCTCTCGAAGTGCACGAGCGAGGTTGCCGAGACGCGGCAGGCGCGCTCGGCATAACCGTCAAAGGGCAGTGGCATCGCCCGCAGCGCCGCGCGCTCCTCTTGCCACACCTCTTCTATCGTGCGATCGGGTTGCTCAGGATGAGCCCGCTCGCGGGCGATCTGCTCGCAGCGCTCGAGAAGATAGGCGTTGAGCTCGGCGAGATCGGTAAAGCGCAGCTTCGGTGTAAAGATCCACTCACGGATGTTGCCGACCTGGTTCTCGACCTGGCCCTTCTCCCACCCCGCCGCCGGCGTGCAGGCGGTGGGCTCGATGAGATAGTGGTTGCACATGGCGAGGAAGCGGCGGTTAAAGCGTCGCTCGCGCCCGATGAACACCGCATCCACCGCGGGCTTTAAGTTGTCGTAGATGCCGCGCCGCGCAACGCCGAGGAACGTGAACGCTCGCTCATGCGCATCGAACACCATCTCCTGGCTCTCGCGCGGGTAGGCGACGAGGTGGAACTTGCGGCTGTGGCAAAGTCGCGTATGCGCGAGCTTGACCCTCTGATCGAGGCCACCGAGCTCGACGTCCTCATGACTCCAGTCGAACTGGTACGCCTCGCCCGGCGCGAAGCTCTGGGGGATGAACACCTGGGCGGGGCGGTGGCGGCGCTCGAAGTGCCGCATGTGCCGGCGCACCTGATCGACCGAACCGGCGTAACCCTCCACCCGCAGCGCCTCGAAGATGCGCTGTGCCGTGCGCCGCTCGCGCGCTGGAAGCTTCTCCTCCGCTTCCAGCCAGGTCTCGAGTGTCGTCAGGTATGGCCCCAGCTTCGGCCGCGGCTGATGCCGGCGCCGGTACTCGAACGGCTCCCCATCCGACTTCAGCGCCTTCTTTACGGTGTTCCGCGAGACCCCAAGATCCCGCGCAATCCCGCTGATCGTCTCCCCTTGCACCAGCCGCCGGCGGCGGATCTTCCCGATCGTCTCCACGCACAACACCCCGTTCTCCCCCGCACTGTCGAACCGCGACAGCGCAGGGTACGGGGTGGTCAATTTTGGACGCCGGTTACCCCCCGAACCTGGTCAATATTGCACGCCGGTTTACATGCCATCAGGATAGGCGCCGAGCGAAATCAATTTCTCGAGCGCGCCGAGCCGATAGCGGAAGCGCCACAGCCTGCCGCCGGTCGGTGTAACCAACATGAACAGGCCGCGCTCGTCAAAAAGCTTGTACGGCCGCTCACGCGGCTTAGCGTCGCGAATTCTCGTTTCGGTGAGTATGGCGGACGAGCCAGAGATACCCCTGTTGGCCGGAACATACCGCACTCACGTACCCCAGTCGAATCGACGCTGAGTTTGGACGCCATTGGACAGTCATGTGCACAAAAGTCCTATTTACACGGGGATTTAATGACGAAAATGGGTCG
>JAFAID010000080.1 GCA_019236925.1 Mycobacterium sp.
CTCCTTCATGTAGCGGTAGGCGATCGATGGACCTTTGGCCAGCCTTTGGGCCCGGTCCATTACCTCTTTCTCCAGGTCGCCGGCCGGGAACACCGCGTTGACCAAACCCAACTCCTCGGCCTGATCCGCCGTCAGCCGCTCCGAGAAGTAGTACAGCTCCTTGGCCTTGGCCGGGCCGACCAACCTGGTCAGAAACCAGGTTCCGCCGTAGTCGCCGGCGAAGGCGACGCGACCGAAGGCGGTGGTGAAGATGGCGGTGTCGGCCGCGTATCTGAGATCGCACGCCAAGGCTAGTGCCAGCCCCGCGCCGGCCGCGGGGCCGGGGATCTGGGCGATTGTTGGTTTCGGCATCCGCCACAGCTTCCCGCTGGTCGCCTGCTGATTCAGCCGCTGGCGGTGAATCGCCACGTCGACTGGTACCGATGCCCCGCCTGACGATCCGCGGTCGGCCATGGCCTTGACGTCGCCTCCGGCCGAGAAGGCGCCGCCCGCTCCGGTCAGCACCACACACCCGACCTCATCGCTGACTTCGACCTCCGCCAGGACCCGCCCCAACGCCTGGACCATCTCGTTCGAAAAGGCGTTCCGCCTCGAGGGCCGATTCATGGTGATCACCGCCACGCCGTCATCCACCTCGGCCAGCAGGTCTTCGGTGCCGGTATCGAGGGCCGTCATGGCGCACCGACCACGAAACGCACTCCGGCTATCTCGGCGACCGGCCCGTCACCGTCGGGCAAGCCTTCCAGGCCCGGCGTCAACCAGAGTTCGGTGATGCCTTCGGCCCGGCCGTCCACCGCCGGGACGAATCGCAAGGCTTGGCCGGCCGGGTCCAGCCGGACCACGGCCAGCCCGCCGTTTACCTGCGCGTCGAGCCCAAGAACCCGGGCCCACCGCTGAGCCGTCGCGGCCGGTTCTCGCACCTCGACGGTGATGCCGGCGATGCCGCCGGCCGGGTGATCCGGCGCGGTTCCCGTCCATGCTGGTCCCGCCCAGCGCCACGAGCTGGCGGGTGACGCCCAGTCGAGGGACACGATCGCCCCGGGGATGTCTTTGGGGTGCAGGTGGGTGCCGGCGATGTCCTCGAGGTCAACCTTCCACACCACGCGAACTCCCAGATCGGCCACCGGCCGGCGGGCCTCCTCGAGCGAGGGCATCTGGAATATCGCCATGTAGCCGCTGTCTGACCCGCGGCGGGCCAGGTAGCGCCCGGCGGTGGTATCGGGCCGCACGGGAGAGACGACTTCGACGAAGGTGTCGCCCACCGGAAACACCGCGTTGATCAGCCCGAACTCGCCGACCCCCGGATCATGAAAGGGGTCCGGCCAGCCGAACGTCTCCTGGAGCGCAGCGGCGGTCTTCTCGCAGTCGCGGGCGACCAACGCCACCTGGCGCAGACGAGGACCGGGCAGTGAATCGGGCATAAACACCCTCCCATAGCAGCGACCTAAGACCAACGTACTTGGGCTCCCGGCTCCGCGTTGTTGAGTCGCCGGTTCGCCCCACGTGGTACGGCCTGACGTGAGAATCCTGATACCTCCCGTAAGAAGGTTCAGGACGAAATCGGTTCGCAGTAACCGACTTTGGGTTCAGAGCGCCGTGATGCCGAACCAGTGCGCGAGGACGCGACGAAGTTCGTCAACTCCTGGCTTCGGCGCCGAAGACGCCCATGCTACGTAACCATCCGGACGCACCAGCAACGCCGTTGCGGGCACATCACCGACCGGGCGTCCCGCGGCGACGGTGATTCGGTCCGCGATGTCTGCCGCCGCCGCGACGACAGCGCCGTCGGTGAGGTCGAAGAGCAGCGGCCGCCCGGTGCGGGCGAGTTCGGCGACCCGTCGCGTCACGCTGCCACTTGTGACGGCGAAATCCGGTACCCAGCGTCCGGCGAGCGGATGTGCATCGGCGTCTGCCCCGTACCGATTCTCCGCGCCGGACACCAGCTGACTGAGCCGACGGGCGACGCCAGGCTCGGTCAGCAGTTCGGAGAACAGTTCCCGTAGCGCAGTGATTTCCGTTCCGGGCCTGGTGAGAGCCAGTTGGGCTCGGCTGTGCATGATGACCCGCTCGGCAGCGGGCCTGCGCTCGGACTCGTACGTGTCGAGCAGCGCCGGGTCGGCGCCGCCGGCGATGACGGCCACCAGCTTCCAGCCCAGGTTCACCGCATCCTGCAGGCCGAGGTTCAATCCGGGCCCGCCAAGAGGGGAGTGCACATGCGCCGCGTCACCGACCAACATCACCCGGCCCACCTTGTACTGCGAAGCGATTCGCGAGTTGATGCCGTAGAAGCGCCGCAGATCCAGCGGCGTGTCCGGAGATACCGGCCGCAGCGGAACGTCGACACCGAGGACGCGCTTCACGCTGGCCTCGATCTCGGGCAAGCTGACCGGCGGCTCGTTCTCGTGGTCGTCTTCATCGCCGAAACGATCCTCTTGAGCCGATGGGTCCAACTCGAGGGAGATGAGCATTGCCCTGCCGCCAAGCCGACGGCAGGCGAACATGCCACGCTCGGCGCGGTAGAACGGCGTGGGCGGGAGGCGGCCCCACCCGGGAATGTCGAGCGTCCCGGTGACCGGATCGACCCAGTCGTCCGGCGGCGCCACCCCGAACGCCATCCGGGCGACCGCGTCATGTGAGGTCATTCCGGGGAAATCGATGCCCGCCAATTTGCGCGTCGCGCTGGTACCGCCATCGGCGCCGACAAGGTACTTCGCCGCTAGCTCGTAACTGCCGTCCGGACCGTCAACATGGACGGTGACGCCGTCTGCCCGCTGGTCAAAACCCGCGAGCCGGTGACCCCAGCGAATCTCGACGCCGTATTCGCCGGCTCGCTCGGCAAGAACTTGAACGAGCCGGGGCTGTTGGACGGCAACCATGAACGCCTGGGAATCAGCAATTCCGGTCAGATCCAAACTCATGGCCGCGAACATGGTCCAAGGGGACGGCTGCGGAGGTTCAGCCGTGCCGGCCAGAACGCTGTAGAAGCCGCGATGGTCGAGGATCCGAACCCCTTGGCCGGTAACCCCATTGGCGCGCGGTTCCGGGTTAGGCCCAGGCAGCGGGTCCAGCACCACCGGACGGATCCCGGCCAGCCCGAGCTCACAGGCCAGCATCAGCCCGTTGGGGCCAGCCCCGGCAACGACAACGTCGTTCATTTAGCCCAGCTTACTAGTGCTGGCGCGGGCGCGGCAATGACCGTCAGGCCGACTGCAGGATGGCGGTGGCCACGGCCAGGCACAGTCCGATGGCCGCCGGAGCCATGTCAGCGACACCGTCGGACGCACGCAAGTGAAAACCGATGGCGCCCAACACAAGCAGACCAAGCCCGATAGCGGCAGCGACACCGATCGGCGGCCAGGCCAAACCCGCCAACGCACCCGCGACGCCGACCAGCTCGAGTAGCCCGATCACCCGCCATTGCGCCGGCTTGACGCCGAGATGGTCGCGGATCGCCAGCGATTGCCGGACCCCGAGCAGCTTGATCAGGCCGGCAAACGTAAACAGCCCAGCGAGCGATGCCGTCACGAGTACTTGGGCAGTCATGACCACACCGTAATACGCGCCACCGCTACATGACCCCGTCTTTCAGACCTCCAGGCCCATGGCGGATGCAAAGGCGCGAAGCTCGCGCTCGATGTCGGATCCGGCGGGTTGATAGACGAGTTCGGTGACGCCAACTGTGCCGAACCCGGCGACGCGCTCCGAGACTTCCTGCGCCGTACCCACCAGAGCCGCGGCGCTGGCCAACGGGATGAGGTCGGCGACGTGCGGCTCGTCGCGCGGGTTGGCTTTGACCAGATGGCCCTCGTGGATCGCGAGATGCCGCTCGGTCTCCGAGTAGGCCTCGACCGCTTCGCGCCACCCGCGACCGCCTGGCAGCGCGTCAACCACGGCCGCGCCTCCGCGCTCGTACGCGGCGTGGTACATCACCACCGCGGCGGGCGCGGCGGCGTCGAGAACCCGTGCAGAGCTCAACTGCTCACCCTCGTCGAGCACGGTGCCGAAGGTCAGCAGCGCCCTCCAGTCGGCCAGCTTGACGGCATCGGGTTGGGGGACGGCGGCCGAGAACACGCCGTCTCCGAGTTCGGCTGCCACCGCCAGCCCCTTGGGGCCGTCCGCGCCGATCAGGATCGGCACGTTGATCGGCCGCCTCGCGCCGAAGCCGGGGAGGGTGCAGCATGCGGACTTTGGCGCCATCCCATTCGGCGGTCTCGCCGGCCAGTAGAGCTCTCAAGCAGCGAACGTATTCGCCGACCTGGCGCCACGGCATCGGCCGCTTGCCGAGCGCGAACCGGCCGGTGAAGCCCGAGCCCACGGCCACTGCGACGCGACCAGGCGCTTGGTCCACAAGCTCGGCGATGGCGGCCGCGTTGACCATCGGATGGCGCAGGCTGGGAACCAGCACGCCCGGCCCGAGGCCGATGCGCGACGTGCGTTCAGCACACCGCGACAGGACCATCCAGATGTCGGGGTATAGCGCCGGGGAGTCGTAGAGCCAAGCTCGCCGGTAACCGAGTGTTTCGGCGACCTGCACATGCGCGGGGGTGTTGGACGAGGTCGCGAACGCGCAAGAGATATCCATACTCGGACACTATTCTGCGTCGTCGGCCACCAGACCTTTGACCTGCCGGTAGTAGATGATCTTGCCGCCGCCGGCCCAGTTGCCTTCGGGGATTTCGTAAATCAGTGTCCAAACATGCAGCGCCCGTGCGCCTTCCGGCTCGATTCCGGCCGCGGCGCACACGGCGCTGTGCACATCAGCCGCGAGTTGTTCCTTACGATCTTGCGACACTGCGCCTTCGAACACCGTCACCTCGATGCGGAATCGCGGCGCGCCCGCGCCAAGCCCGCCCACCGACTGCGCCGCCGGGTCCAACGCGTGCAGGTATACCAAGGTGTTGTCGCGGAGGAATGGGGTGTCCGGGGCGCGTTCGGCCCGCAGCAGCGCGGTGACGAGCTCGTCGGTCAGCTGCGCCAGCGCCTGGTCGTTCAATGACCCACGCACGTACGTCAGGTCGATCATCGGCATCCCTTCACCTCATAGCTTTCTCAGCGCGCGTACTACCTTGACGTAGGGCGCGGTCGCGGTAGCGCTCTTAAGCAGACTCGGTTGGATTGCGCCGGCGTTGCCGACAACCAGATAGCGCAAACCATGGTCGCGGAAGTCAGCCATCTGTTCGACGATCTCGTCCGGTGTTCCCACCGCGAACAATTCTTCGACCAGAGATCGGGGAGCCTTCGCGGCGTACCCGAGCGCGGTTTGCTCGTCAATCGTTTGCGGCATGAGGTCCTGCACACCGGTGAAGTCTGCTCCGAGTGGGTGTTGCGCACCGTGCCGGGCCCAGTCCTTGGCGGGGGAGTTGAGTGTGAACACCTTGGCGATAGCGGATTCCACGACTTCGTCGATTTCGTCGCGGGATCGGCCGGTGACGATGAACCGGATGAGGGCGGGGGTGATGGCCCTCGGGTCGCGCCCGGTATCAGATGCCGCGGCACGTACGATCTCGAGTTGCTCACCGTACTCGGTCGCGCGGGTCGTTCCCGGAAACCAGCCGTCGGCGTACCGTCCGGTGGCTCGCATCATCCGCGGCCCGTGGGCGGCGATCCAGATCTGGGGCCACTTGCCCCGATACGGCGGCAGCGCGAAAGTCGCCTTGTGCAACGGGAAGAACGGTGAATCGCGGGTGACCAGCTCGCCCTTGGAGTTCCATAACGCGCGGATGGTGGCGACGGCTTCCTCGAAGCGTGCCACCGGTTTGGACCAGTCCACCCCGTAGGGAGCGTTGCTTTCCCGTTCGCCGGTTCCGATGCCGAGCACCGCACGGCCCCGGGTGAGCAGGTGCAGCGACGCGGCGGCCTGGGCAGTGACCGCGGGATTGCGCCGGCCGGTATCGGTAACAGCCACTCCCAGTCGCATTCGGCCAAGCTTGTTGCGGCCGGCCAGGTAGCCCAGCATCGTCCAGGGTTCGAGGTGGGCGTCCATCTTGGGGATCAGCCGGGCCGCGCCAACATGCTCAGGCGTCCACATCGACGGCGGTAGCACCGAGTTGAGGTGGTCGGCCACCCAGAAGGAATCGGCCCGACAGGCCAGGCCGATCGCGTAGTCGGCATGCACCAACGGTTTTGGGCCGAAACGCGAATTGATCGTGTTGTGCATGACTCCAACACCGAAACGGGCCATCGTTTCATCGCTCCCCGGCGTTCGGAAGATCTGACGCACCTCGGCACCAAAAATTGGGCACTCGCCCAAATATCTTGGCTGAGCATATGCTTAGCATTCGACGGTCCCGTCAGTCAAGGTATTGTCGGGCGATTTCCGGCATCGACGCGGCAAGCGGGTACTAAGGTTTGTCCGACAGCGGTTGGGCGGGCGCTCAGCGACTCCAAGCATCGCATCGACAAGGGGCAACAGATGGAGGGGATGGCGGAGCTGATACCGGTGCTGCCCGCACACCGCTTCGACGAGGCGGCTCTGGCCCTGTATCTGCGCGGACGCCTGCCGGGTTTCGATGGTCAGCTGCAGATTCGTCAGTTTCAGGGCGGACAGAGCAACCCCACCTATCACCTGCGTACTGCCGGCGGGGACTACGTGCTGCGCAAGAAGCCGCCGGGCAAGTTGTTGCCCCGGGCCCACGAGGTCGAGCGTGAACACCGCGTCATGGCGGCGTTGGCCGAGACCGAGGTGCCGGTACCTCGCATGCGGCTGCTGTGTCAGGACGAAACGATCCTCGGCACACCGTTCTTCGTGATGGATCACGTTGAGGGACGGGTATTTCCCGACCGCGTGATGCGTGAGGGCGACCCGGCGCACCGGGCTGCCGTCTATGAGGATCTGGCCAGCGTGCTCGCGGCATTGCATCGCGTGGATTGGCGCGCTGCCGGGCTTGAGGGGTTCGGCCGGCCAGACGGCTACATGCAACGTCAGGTCGCATTGTGGACCCGGCAATGGGAGGCCGCGCGCATGGAAGAGATGCCCGCGATGGACCTGCTGGCGCATTGGCTGCCAGACCACCTGCCGCCCGACGATGCGCCGGCGTGCATCGCCCACGGCGACTACCGCCTGGGCAACGTCCTGCTGCACCCTACCGAGCCGCGGGTGGTCGCGGTGCTGGACTGGGAACTGGCGACGATCGGCAACCCGCTCGCCGACCTCGGGTATTTCTGCGTGACCTACCACGTCCCCGGGGGGCCCGGCGGCCTCTCCGGAGTACTCGGCGAGAACCTCACTGGCACCGGGCTTCCCGATCAGCGGGCCTTCGTCGAAAGCTATTGCCGGCATGCGGGCCGCAAGCCACCAGAGTCGCTAGACGTCTTCGTGGTGTTTTCGATGTTCCGGCTGGCCTCTATCACCGCCGGAGTATGGCGTCGCGGGGTCGAAGGAAACGCTGCCGATGCGCGCGCCAGTACCACCGAATATCGCGAACGCTATCGAAGTATGGCGGAGGCCGCATGGGCGCTGGCGCAACGGCTATCCGGCTAGTCAGCGTTCGTACAGCTGGTTAAAACAGGTAAATCGCCCACACGCCGACCCACAAGACGACGAGCCACACATCGGTGAACAGCTTGAGCCATCGGGGAGCGGTTCGCACCTCCATGAAGTACCGAATGATCATGCGTCCCTTGATGAACCCCAGCAGGACCACGGCGACGGTGATCGGTACGCTGGCCACGGCCGTGGCTCCGCGGGTATGCCCCGGCGCCAACCACCACGAGACGATGGTGATCGCGGACAAGACGATCCAGGCATAGGTGGTTGTCCGTGCAGCGGTCGTGGTCATGGGTTCACCTCATCACGTAGAGCAGGGCGAAGATGACGATCCACAACAGGTCGACCATGTGCCAGTAGGTGGCCCCGGCTTCGACCATGAACATCCGCCGACGTCGAGGGTTGCGCAGTTCGCGCACGGTGATACCCAAGATCAGCAGGCCAAGAGCGACGTGGAACACATGCACACCGGTGAGCATGTAGTAGTACATGAAGAAGTCGTTGGTCGAAATGGTGTAGCCCTGTGCGATTTCCGTCGACCATTCGTAGGCCTTGATCGCCATGAACGCTACCCCGCACAGGCCGCCGAGATAGGTCAGCTGCAGCGCATAGGCGTGGTCGTCGGCGCGGGTGGCCTGCACGCTGCGGGCGATAAACCAGGAACTGGCGAGCAACACCAGCGTGTTGAGCACACCGATGTTGATGTTGAGATGCTGTTCGGAAGTGAGGAATCCCTGCGGGTTCATGGACCGGAAGATCATGAACATGATGAAGTAGGCGCCGAAGATGATCAGGTCGCCGAGAACCATCACCCACATGTGGATATCGCCGGGAAGGTGGACCCTGCGCTGGCCCTCGGCGCGCGTCACCGAAGGCGCAGAGGCGGTGTCGAACTCGTCGGCAGTCTGTTCTGTATGCGCCATCAAGTCGCCCATCAATCCAGGGGTGGTTCGTCGGCCGGTTGGCGTTCGTTGGCTTTCATGAGGAAGACAATCACGCAACACAGCCAGACGCCGAAAATCGCCGTTCCCAGCCAGAAGGAATTGCAGCCGTTCCACGCGAACGGCCCTGCCTTGGAAACGAACACCGGCATCGCCAAGAGTTCGGTGACGATCTGCCAAACATTGACGTATGCAAGCCATTTAGGGAAAATTTCGTTCTTGTCGTAGAGAATCGCCACGGCGAAGGCAAAGTACGCGGTCGAGAAACATCCCAATGATCCGATGTAGGAAAGCATCCCCAGGTCGTAAAGCAGGGCCAGGATTTGTGGATCACGACCCGGCCGGTACACCGCGGTCAAAAAGCAGAACGCGACCAGCAGGCAACCGGGTAGCGCCCCGACGGACATCGCCCCGAGGTAGGTGTAGGCCATGACCGATCCGACCGTCATCCGTTTCATGTGGTAGACGACAATGCCGTTGGCCACCCCGGCGCCCCCGACGATCAGCACGAGCACACCGAAGCCGATCTTGATGGTCAGCGCGTGCGCGTGGAAGAAATGTGCCATCTGGTCGACGGTCACATCCGGCCGCGGCGGCGGCATCACCCTGGCCAGCGCGAAGAAGATCACCCCGAACGCGGTGTAGAACGCGGGAACGATCCAAAATACAAGCCAGACATCACGTTTGCCCGCTCGCTTGGATCGTCCAGGCTGCACCGTGCCGGCGCTCGGTGAAGCAGAGATCGTGCTGCTCACGTCGCCACCCCCTCGTCGACGGCTTGCCGGTGCAGAACACGGCGCAGCACGAAAAACATCATGACCACGAACAGCGCGAATGCACCGTTGCGAAGCCAGAACGACACCACGCCGTTCCACGCCAGCGGCCCGGTGGAGAAGACCGCGGCACCGACAGCCGGGGCCATCGCCACCGCGGTCGCGATCGCGTAATGCCCGACCCACCGCGGAAACACCGGGTTAGGCCCGTCGTCGAAATAGATTGCCGCGCCGAGTAATAGGTTCATGGCGACGAACGCGCCAACGGGTGCGATGAAGATCATCCATGCCATGTCGTTCAGCAGCATGACCAATTCCGGGCCGCGGCCGGGCCGAAATGCCGCAACCAGATAGAAGATGTCGGACAGCGCGAACAGGGTTGCGCCACTGACCGCCGCGGTGAGATAGCAGTAAGCGAACACGTGACTTTGGGTGGCCATCCGCTTCATCTGGACGACGATCACCATGAAGAGCGGCAACAACATGATCCCGCACATATTGAAGGTGATCATGCTGAACCTGATCATCGCGGAGTGGTCGCTGTAGAACTTCGCGACCTGTTCGGCGGTCATGTCCGGCGACATCGGCGGGAAGAACCCGGGGAACGCCAGGAACGCGATCAGCAGCACGATCCCGAACACCGGCGCGGTCCACAGGCTGATCAGCTGAGTCTTGATATTGGCGGTCTTGGGGAGGTCTTCGGCCTCAGCAAGAATCTGCATGGATCTGCCTCCTGACCGCCAGCTAACGGGGGTAGCCGATCGGCTAGTGCGACCATAGATGATCCACAGGGCCTACGGCAAGGGTCAGTCGGGCAGCTTGAGCATGCGCCCGGTGAGCTGAATCAGCACCGAGCGCAGTGTGTCGTCGTCGATGCCGTCGACAAGAGGATTGATCACCGTGCCGGCGATCGCGCCGGAGAACAGTGCCGCGGATATCCGCGCCTCGGTGTCGTCCGATTCATCAAGCAAGATCGCGTACAGCCGGGTGATCAACTCGCGTAACGGCGGGTGCTCGCCCAACACCCGCACCATCACAGGGTCGTTCTGTAGCGCCATTACCCAGCGGCGGCGTTCGACCGCCATTCCGACGACCTCGGTCAGCAGTACTTTGCGGGCAGCGACGCCGTCCGCCTGCGCTTCGGCCGCTTCCAAGGCATCTTCCAGCTTGGCCAGTTCCATCTCGGCGACCGCGGTGACGATTTCTTCTTTGGTCTTGAACTTGTGATAGACCGCGGCCTTGGTGACTCCGACAGCGTCAGCGATCATCTGTAGCGACGTTCCGCTGACACCGTGGTCGGCGAATAAATCCAACGCGGCGCGCAGAATGCGTATCTGAGCCGGAGTGCGCCGGACCCCGCCAAGCAGGCGCCCGGACTTCGGCTCCTCGGCTAACACCGGTTCAGGTTAACCGACCCACCGGACTTTCTTAGCCGCTGAGCTAACGACGTTGATTTCACAGCCAAGCAATAACCACGGCCAAGCCTGGGGATAGTGACCGGGCGCAATCATGGCTGATGACCACAACCACAGAATCTCCCGACATCAACTCAGCCACGGCGCGGCGTCCGCGTCACCGTGCGATCGCGGTGATTGTCGGCGGTGCCGCCGCCATCGCCCTGCTCGCGTTCTTCGGCACCACCGGGCCCGGCACCGCCGAGACGACCGTCGCATCCGGGCCGGTGCAACTGGTGGACCAGGCAACTACCGCGCCGCTTCGCGTGCAGAACGTCGACGACGACGATCAGGACCAAACTCAGGAAAACAACGCGATTCAGAGCATGATCCAGTCCGAACAGCAGGCCGAGGAACAAAACGAGCAGGCCCAACAGCAGGCCCTCCAAGACGAGTTGCAGGCGCAACAAACCGAGCAGGAGGCCGGCCAGTAGCAGGCTCCCTCACGCCGTGGACCCTGGCCCGAGGCCCCTGCGCGCCGCGCACCGCCCATACACTGACCGATCGTGGGCATTCTGTTTGGCTTCGCGCCGTGGATCGTCTATTGGGTGCTTGTCGGCAACGTGCCGTTGCTGATCGCGGTGTTAGTCGCGTTGGCGATCGCCGTCGTCGGGTTGCTGGTCAGCCGTGCCACCCGGATCCCTGTGCGAGCGCTCGAAATCGGTGCTGTCGGAACATTCTTGGTGTTGACGGCCGCGACCGTGTTGCTGAGCCAGTCGTTGACCGAGCGGTGGGCTCTGCCGCTGAGCGACGCGGGGATCTTTCTGGTGGTCGTTATCGGCGTGCTGACCGGCAAGCCCTTCGTGCATGACTTCGTCGCGGCGGGTCAGCCCCCGGGTGTGATCGACAGCGATCTGTTCGGCCAAGTCACGGCGCGGCTGGCGTGGATCTGGGTTGCCGTCCTCGCGGGTATGACGGTGTCGTCGTCGATTCCACCGATCGTGCTGCACGACACGACGATTCTCGACGCCAAGACACCGCTGTCGTACATCTGCTACTGGGTCATCCCATTCTCGTTGTTCGGCCTGGCGGCGCTGGCGACGAAAATCCTGCCCGACCTGATGACCGCCGGGGCCGCCGACATCGTCCGCAAGACCTCGTTCGTCGCCTACGGCGAAGCCACCATCGACGAGCTGTACTACCTCGCGCAGGAACACGCCAACCGCGAAGTCGGTGCCGGGCAGGAGGCCTACGACGTCAAGGTCGGAAGCATGGGCACGCCGCTGGTAGGCGATGACACGCGACAGTCGTGGCCCTCGACGTACAAAGTGCGCCAGTCGCGGTCTTAGGTCCGCGGCGTGTCGTTAGAAGACGCGCACCCAGTCGATGAGCATGTCCGCCGGATAGCTACCCGACGCGGGGTCGCCGCCGCCCGAACCACCAACCGCGAGGTTCAAGACCGGAAACATCGTGTAGCCAGAGTCATTGAACGGCCACTCGCGGAAGGGCATGTCCAGATTTTCGATGCCGCTCGCCGGAACACTGAAGTACGGTTTCGCGCCGTCCACGTAGTCTTCCCAGAAATACATGCCATTCTGATCCCACGTGACCCGCCACCTGTGCCACCCGCCGTCCACCGCGATCCGGTGGGTTTCGAATGCCGTGCCGATCGGGTTTGCGTGAACGGTGGTTCCCGAAGGCCAGTCCCCGTTGCCGTACCACTCGATCAGGTCGACTTCGCCCTCGCGGCCGGGAAAGTCATTGGACAACCACCAGCCCGGCCAGCATCCGGCAGTGAGGCAGTTGAATTTTATTCGGGCTTCCCAGGTGGTCCCGATAGCTCCCCGCCAGGTGCCGCTGACCAGGCCGCCGAAGTAGGTGTCGCCGTCGTGTGTGGCGCGCAGAACGAGATTGGAATAGCCGTCGAGGAAGACGTTTTCGCGACTCTCGCGGTACTGGTACCAGAATTCGGGTCGATCAAACCCCCGTGGGTTCTTGATCGGCGTCCGGTAGTTCGACACAACCCAGTTCGCCGGGTCGGGCGCTGAGCCGGCCGGGCCACTGAACTCGTCCTGGAAAAGGAAGCCGGGCGACGGCGCGGTGGGCGGTGGTGCTGGACGCGGCGGGGCCTGCGGTCGCGACGGATGAGCGTGAGCTTTCGGAGCGGGGATCGCAGCTGAAAGGGCGCCGATCCCGAACGTCAACATGACGCTCCGGCGATTCATCTCAGCCACAAGCACAGGACGATAGCAGGCGACCGTCTGCTGCGACGCGGGTTTGACCAGCCACAAGGCCCCGGTGGCGCTTCTGGCACCATAGCGACGTGTTCAGCGGGACTGATCGCAACGCACAACTGCGGGCTGTGCTAGAGCCGCTGATCGTTGGGGTGTTGGGCGCGGCCGTGAGCCTGGCCGGTGCAGGCCGCCCGTCGTTCTGGTACGACGAGGCGGCCACGATTTCGGCCTCCTACAGTCGTTCTCTGGCTCAGTTGTGGCAGATGTTGAGCAACGTCGACGCCGTTGAGGGTCTGTACTACGTGCTGATGCACGGCTGGTTCAAAATCTTCCCGCCGACGGAATTCTGGTCCCGCGTGCCCAGCGGTCTGGCCGTTGGCGGTGCCGCGGCCGGGGTCGTGGTGTTGGGCAAGCAGTTCTCGTCTCGCACTGTGGCGCTGGCCTCTGGAGTCGTGTGCGCGATCTTGCCGCGGGCGACGTGGGCGGGCATCGAAGCTCGACCGTATGCCCTTTCGATGATGGCCGCCGTGTGGCTGACGGTATTGTTCATCCGCGCCACGCGTCGCGACAACGCTGGGGTGTGGCTGTCTTACGGGCTCGCCCTGGCGATGTCGATTCTGCTCGACGTATATCTGTTGCTTTTGCTGTTGGTGTACGTCGGTTTCATCTGTTTGTATCGGCGCAGCCGAACCGTCGTCATGCGATTCGCCCTGTCGTCGGTGTTGGCGGGCTGCGCTGTAACGCCGCTACTGATCGCAGCCATCGGCCAAGCGCATCAGATCAGTTGGGTTGCGCCGATTGGGCACCGCACGATCGAGGACGTGGCAATTCAACAGTATTTCGAGAGAAGCCCGCCGTTCGCGATTGCGTCGGCGCTGATCGTGGTGACGGCTATTGCCTTGTGGCTCTTCACTTCCACGCATCTGGGGGACGCGGAACGCCAACTGTTGACCTTGGCGACTGGATGGCTTGCGATACCTACCGCCGTGATCGTCATCTGGTCGGCAGTGGTTCACCCTATCTATACACCGCGCTATTTATGCTTCACCGCACCGGCGATCGCATTGATCTTGGGCGTCTGCATCGGCGCATTGGCCGTCGCGCCGTGGATAGCGGCGGCCATCGTCAGCATTCTCGCTATCGCCGCAGCGCCGAATTATGTTTCGGCGCAGCGTAACCCGTATGCGAAATACGGTATGGACTACAGCCAAGTCGCCGATCTGATCACCGCGAAGGCAGCGCCGGGCGATTGCCTGCTCGTCAACGACACGGTGACGTTTATGCCCGCGCCGATGCGCCCTTTGCTTGCGGCGCGCCCCGATGCCTACCGTAAGCTGATCGATCTGACCCTCTGGCAGCGAGCAACAGACCGCAACGATGTCTTCGACACCAATCTCATTCCGGAAGTCGTCGCCAAGCCGTTAAGCCATTGCGGCGTGGTATGGATCATCACCCAGGCCGACAAAACCAGGCCCGATCACGAGCAATCCGCTCAGCTTCCGCCCGGCGAACGATTCGGCGCGACCCCGGCCTTCGCGGTTCCGCGCGACCTCGGTTTCCGGCTTGTTGAGCGCTGGCAGTTCAACCTGGTTCAGGTGATCAAAGCCGTCCGATGAGGTAGTGCTACCAGATCCGGATGTAGTCGACGAGCATTTGCGACGGGAAGTTACCCAAGGCAGGATCGCCGCCGCCGGGACCGCCGACCGCAAGCGTGAACATCGGAGTCATCCAATAGCCGGGCTTGTTGAACGGCCACCGGAAGTCGTCAGGAGCACCACCGTGGACGTGGATCGGCTTCGGCGGAACCTTGAAATACTGTGAACCGTCCCGCGAGAATTTAAAACCGTCGGTATCCCAACGCATTTGCCAGGTGTGCCACGCGCCGTCAACCAGCCCGGGAATCGATCTGCCTTCCCAGGTTTTCCCGTTGGATGCCGCATGGACCGTGGTTCCCGGGGGCCATGAGCCGTTGCCGTACCACTCGAAGATGTCGATCTCGCCGTCCGGCACCGGGTCCTCGTTGACAGTCCAGAACGACGGCCAAAGGCCGGTGGACAAGCAGTCGAGCTTTATCCGCGCTTCCCAGGTGGTGCCGATTTGGCCTCGCCAGTTGCCGCGCAGTTTGCCGCTGAAGTAGTCGCCGTTTTCTTGGTTGGCGAGCAGGACGAGATTGGAGTTGCCGTCGAGGAACACGTTTTGGGCGCGGTATGTCCCCGCGACCGGCGGCCACACGTCGTCCTGCCAGGTCTGTATCGTCCACTTGCCCGGATCGGGACCTTGGCCGGCCGGGCCGTCGAACTCGTCTTGGAAGAGATAGGGCCCGGCCTGACCCGCTGCTGGAGCGGCCGGTGGTGCCGCATGGGTCGGGTTAGCGCGTGCTTCCGGGACGCCGACCGCAGCCGCGGCCGCCAGCATTCCCATCCCCGTCGTCAACAACATGTTGCGTCGATTCATCTCCGGCACAGCACGACGATATACGAGACGGCACGCTCACCCGCACAGGTGGCGGCGGAATGTGGCCGATATCGCTGATGGCAAGCCAGTCCCGGGTAGTCACTCAGCCACCCTGACCAGTGCTGTTAACGGTTTGTTCACCGCCGACGCCAGCCCCGATCCACAGCTGCCCTCCCGCGCTTGGCAGACTGTGCGCATGGCACAGATAACTATGCGTGGAAACCCGATCAACACTGTCGGCGAGCTGCCTGCCGTCGGATCTTCGGCCCCCGCCTTCACCTTGACCGGATCCGATCTCAGCCCGGTCAGCAGCGAGCAGTTCCACGATAAGCCCGTGTTGCTGAACATCTTTCCGTCGGTCGACACACCGGTATGCGCGACCAGCGTGCGCACGTTCAACGAGCGCGCCGCCGCAGGCGGTGTCTCCGTGCTGTGCGTGTCCAACGACCTGCCGTTCGCGCAGGCGCGATTCTGCGGCGCGGAGGGTATCGAGAACGTGAAGACCGCCTCGGCGTTCCGTGACAGCTTCGGGCAGGACTACGGCGTCACTATCGCCGACGGTCCATTCGCCGGGTTGCTCGCCCGGGCCGTCGTGGTGATCGGCGCCGACGGCAACGTCACCTACGCAGAGCTGGTGCCCGAGATCGCGAACGAGCCGAATTACGACGCGGCGCTGGCCGCGCTCAGCGCATCTGCCTAATAACGACGTGGCAGTGCGGCGACCATAGCGTCGACTTGAGCTCTGGTCAGCGTGGTGATGCTGCCGTCCGGTAGTCCGAGGATGCGGTCGACGGCTAGCCCGTGCAGCCTGAATCTGGTTGTCAGAGTGTCGATTGCCCGTTCACGGGCGGACTCACTGGCGGCATCCAGCACATCGACGATATTCGAGTTCGTGCGGGCGGCGAGGCCATAGATCATGTCGGCGACACCTTCTGGGTCGAACGTGTCGAAGATGCCGGCTGTGACCCCCTCCGATATCAGCCGGGTCAGCAAGGGCCGGTACAACCGCTGCTCGACGGCGAGGATTCGTCCGTAAAGATGCGCATTGTCGGGCCGCAGCAACGACACCATCGCGGCCAGTTGCTCCGGCCCGCTCACCTTCATGTTCGTGTCGAAGCCGGCCCGCAACACCGCGTTGAGCCGGTGCAGCGCGTCGCCATCGCAGGCGGCCAGAGCATCCTCGACGCTGGCGAAAGCGTCGCGAGCGCTGCGCTCGGCCAGGGCCGCCACCAGCGCATCTTTCGATGGAAACCAGTGGTAGAAGGCGCCTTTGGAGACCCCGGCGTCGGCGATCAGATCGTTGAGGCTGACGTTCTCGTAGCCCTGCTGCAAAAACAGCCCGGCCGCCCGGTCGAGCAACTCCGCCCTGCGGATGTCGGGGTGTTTGACTACCCGAGGCACTACGGCGATCCCGGCTCCGGCTTCCAGCCGACATAGGTCAGATACAGCCCCGACAGCGCGAGGCAGAGGAAAACCACCCATATCGCCGCGGTTGCGCCTGAGTTGTAGACCGCATTGCCGGCCGCGTCGTACGCGCCCGGAACGGTCAGCAGCAGTACCCCACGTATGGCCAGGAACCAGCCCACCACAGACACGATGATCGCCGCAGGGCTGCGCCAGTACTGGTGAAACGCGATGATCACCAGGCCGAATATCAGCAGCATGGCGCCAAACAGCCACGGCCACATCGGGTTTGCCTTGAATTCCGTAAATAGCGTTCGCATGTAGGAGCCCCTTATCGCGACCGTGGTCGGCACGATGGTGAAGAACGGTCCCAACGCGCGGGCGAACATGCGTGTGCGGATCTGCGCCTGCTCTGATGTGCTCATTGCTACCTCCATGTCCGCCAGGAAATATATACCGACCAGTGGTCGGTATATAAGACCAGTGGTCGGTGGCGTGTCAGCTGAGCTGTCAGGCCGCAATCGGTTGGTTGCCGACCTTTGCTGGGCCAAGCGCCACCAGCATCACGCCGAGGGCGAAGATCAGCCCGGTCAGCCACGCAAAATGCCCATCCGGAGCGAAGCCTTCAGCGGCGAGGAACGCCAGGCCATAGGACGCCGTCGCGGCACCGGCCAGCATGATCGGTTCAGCCCAGCGATCTGTGAGAGGTGTGCTGATTAGGGTCAGCGGCGCCGCGAAAAGTCTTCTGCCCCAATTCAACAGCACCATCTCGACCGCTGTCACCAGGCTGAGGATGACCACCCATTCCAGCCGGGCCAGCCACCATGCGCCCGTGCCCTCGACCGGTTGAGGCAACAGACCGGCGGGGTAGCCGACGATCGCCACGATCACGACAGGAATCATGTGCCACAGGTAAAGAGCCATCACGTTGCTGTTGGCTGTCATCAGCACCCGTTGGACGAAACCGGCGCGCAGGGCTCGGTTGAGCGCGGGTGCGACGGTGATCACCAGCCCTGCCTGCGCGCAACCGAACGCCAACATCGCCACCGAGGGCGGGTCGGAGTTCTGCACGGTCTGGCCGGGCACGCCGATCATGCTGACCGGATACCGGCCCAGCAGGATCAGCAGCGCCAGCCCGACCGCCGACCCGCTGGCGAGCATCGCGGCTTTGCGGCCGGCTAATAACCCTTCGCGCCAAGCGATTCCGAGCTGGTAAAGCGCGCCCCAGCACAGCAGGTAGTTCAGCACACGCAGGTGTGGCACATGGGCGCCTAGCGAGACCGCTTCGACCGCAACGACTCCCACAGCGAGCACCGCCGGTACCAAAAGCCCCCAACACCGTTGTGCGGCAATAGCCACCGGGGTCAGACAGACCACGATCAGGTACACGGCGAGGAACCAGAGATGCATCGCCACCGCCCAACCCGCATATTCCAACGTGGAACCGGCGACGTGACGGAAGTCCAGGACGACCACGACCGCCGACACCAGCCCGACGTAAACGGTTGTGGGTCCAAGCACCCGGGCAAGTCGATGCCGCACCCAGGTCTGGCGCGACGCACCCTCGGTCTCGCGCCAATGTGTCCAGGACACCGCGCCGGCATAACCGGCGACGAGGAAGAACGTCGGCACGGCCTGGAACGGCCAGGTCAGCCATTGAGTCCACGGCTGGTCAACGAGCGGGTTTTGCCGACCGAAATATCCGTCGTGATAGGTCACCGATCCGGCGAGCCAGTGGCCCAGCACGATGAGGACCACACCCGATACGCGGTAGAAGTCCACCGCCAGATTGCGGTCCGGGCGCATGATTCGCGTGGGGCCGTCAGACAGACGCTCGGTGGGGTCGTCCATGCCAGACAGTATCCCCGCGCAGCGCCTGAGAATTCGCCCGTGTGACGGCGCCGGGTCTTCGTGCAAGCCGCCTCTCGATCCCTTCCGGTAAACTGGGGTTCTCTTCGCCGAAGTCCGGCGGTACATAGCTTGGAAGGTGTCCACATATGGTCACGCGGTCATTGACGAAGCTGGCTGCTGCAGTCGGCGGTCTGGGGTTGTCGTTATTTGCTGGCGCCGGGATCGCGTCCGCAGACCCGTTAGATACGGCAATCAACACCACCTGCAGTTACCCGCAGGTGGTTGCGGCCCTGAACGCGCAATCGCCGGCTGCTGCGGCGAAGTTCAATTCGTCACCGATGGCGCAGAGCTGGTTGCGTTCCTTCCTCGCCTCACCGCCGCCCCAGCGCGCGCAGATGGCCCAGCAGGCGGAGGGCATGGCGGGGGCTTCGCAATACATCGGACTTATCGGTCAAATCGCCGGCACTTGTAACAGCTTCTGAGCCCGTGATGCGGTGGTGACGGCCTGGACCTCCAGGCCGTCACGCGTTACCAGACACGTATCCAGTCGATGAGCATGTCCGCGGGATAACTCCCCGATCCGGGGTCGCCACCGCCGGAACCAGCGACCGCGAGGTTGAACACCGGGAAAACGGTGTAGCCCGGCCCGTTGAACGGCCAATCCGGTAGGGAGCTCGCGGGCACGTCGAAGTACGGCTGGGCGCCGTCGACGTAGTCCTTCCAGAAGCGGATGCCGGCCTCGTCCCACTGGCATCGCCAGGCATGCCAGCCGCTGTCCACGGCGATGTTCTGGGTCTTCCATTCGCCGCCGTTTGCTTTGGCGTGAACGGTGGTGGCCGAGGGCCAGCTGCCGTTGCCGTACCACTCGATTACGTCGATTTCGCCCCGGTCCTGATTGCCCAGCCAGTAGGCGGGCCAGGCACCGGCACTCAGGCAATTGAGCTTGATCCGGGCTTCCCAGGTGTGGCCGACGCCGCCCCGCCAGAGGCCTTGAACCTTGCCGCTGTAGTACGTGGGCCCGTCTTTCGCGGCGCGCAGGACGAGGTTGGAGTTGCCATCGATGAACACGCTGCGACGGTCGTCGCGGTACTGGCCGATGTTCTCGGGTCGCTCCCAGAACGTCGGGTCCTTGATTTGCTCGCGGGCTGTCGCCACCGTCCACTTCGATGGATCGGGGGCCGACCCGGCCGAACCATCGAATTCGTCATGGAACAGGTAGGACCCCGCCGGCGCGTCCGGTGAGCGCGGATAAGCCCCGGCCTCCGGGATGGGGACCGCGGCTGCCAAGACGCCGAACCCGGTCATCAACATCATGGTGCGACGATCCATCTCGGGCATAGGCACAGCACCATAGCAGCCGCCTACCCGCCCGCGCGCATGCGCGAGGGTCAGATCACAAGTGAGCCAGCAGCCGGTCGGCAAACACGTCGGGGTGCTCCCGATGCATGAAATGCCCGCCAGGGACCTCCTCAACGAGGTAATCGTTCTCGAACATCCTGGCGGCGCCCCGATAGTCCGAGGGCTTCGCGATCGGATCACCGAGGCCGGCAAAGACGACCGTGGGCACGGTGATCCGCCTTCTCAGCGATGCGCTGGGTATAGGCGAAAGCTTTCGGTAGTAACCGAACGCCGCATTCAAGCTCGCCCGGTTCGAGAAGCTCGCACGGACGGCATCAAATTCTGCTGGATCAGGACTCCAGTCCGGCGACCATCGCCGACAGATCGCTGGAAGTGCCGCGAAGTCATTGCGCGCGAAGCGGTTCGCCGCCCCCGGCAACTTGTAGACCGCGAAGTGCCGGGCGCCCCAGAGCTGTTTCAGCGACGGCTTAAGCGTGGCCGGATGGGGAATCGCGCTAACGAACAGCTTTGTCACTCGATCGGGGCCGAGCGCGGCCGCGCCGTAGGCGGCTGCGGCGCCCCAATCATGGCCGATGATGACGGCCTCACTGGCGCCGAGCGCTTCAATCAACGCAAGCGGATCGCGTGCCAAGGTCTCTTGGTCCGCGTCGCGATCCGGAATCGCAGTGGGGTGATAGCCACGCATGAAGGGGCTGACCGCGCGGTATCCCTTGGCAGCGATTCGTGGCCGCAGATCGTCCCAGGTATGTGCGGTGTCCGGGAACCCATGCAACAGCAGCACGAGAGGCCCGGAGCCCTCCTCGAGATAGGCGAAGTTTAGTCCGTTCGCTTTGACGAAGTTGATCGCATCGGCCATGGCTAGAGTGCCTTCTGGTAAACGAGCCAGTGCAGCTCGACGGGCGATTCCTCCGGCGCGACGTCGAACACGTCAAGCCCGCGGGCCCAGTCGGCGTACCAGGCTGTCGGCGGCCAAGCGCCTTCAGGCAGGTGAGTTTTCTCGTAGTCGTACGCGGAGTCGTCGGCAACGAGCTGGAGAGGTAGCAGGTCAGTCGCACTCGTTATCTCATCCCAGGTGAAGACCATGGTGTTGCATTGCTGCCCGAGCTCGCGGGCGGCGTCATCGGGGGTATAGCCCTCGCGCGGCAAAAACGTGTTGAACAGCAACCGTCCACCGGGGGCAAGCGAATGGGCCGCGAGTTCGAACATGGCTCGCAGCTGTTGCGTCGTCCGGAAGTCCGGCACCAGTTCGGAGGCCACAATCAGCTGGTAGTCCGTGCGGACGTCATCCACGCTCGCGAACACGTCGCGCTCGATAACGCGGACGACGAGTGCTTCGCGTTCAGCCTCCGAGCGAATGGTGTGCGCGAGCTTCGGGGCAATCTCGACCGCGTCCACCGGGTGACCACGTCGCGCCAGGGCCAGGGCATTGCGTCCGGTGCCGGCCCCGATGTCCAGCACCGGATAGGTGCTGGGGTCAGTCGCCTCCGCGGCCAAGGCGGAAACCCGGGCATCCGGTTCGGCGCCGAATAGCGACCCCTCGCGGTCGCTCACCCAGCCGTCGTAAGCGTTCGCGATCGTCGCGACTTCGGTATGGACACGGTAATTCAGGGCGGTGCCGAAGGGAGCGTGGAAAGAGATGACGATGTTCGACCGTGAGGAGGTCCGGAAGGCCGCCTCCAACTGGGCTTTCAGCGCCGTCTTCAGCTGCGCGAATTCTTCGGTGGAGTACTGGACGCCGACGCTGGCGAACAAGTTGTCGCACATCCGGACGTATTCGTCGAGCAGGCCCGGAACGGCCGGTACCGTGATTTGTCCCATCGCCACCGACCGGCGATACAACCGTCGGCCCATCGCTTCGCGAAGCGTTGACGGGCTGAAAGACCTGACGGCCGGATTGTCCACCAGACTCTTGTACACGACCCCGGCCCCTTTGCACCAGCGGTCGATGCTATAACGCAACGTATGCCAGACACCGGGCACTTGATCACCCACGTTTCCGATACCGCCAGGTGGACCGCGTTGCATCGGGCAACCGAATCGGCACGGGCCGATGCGTTGTTCAGCGATCCACTTGCCGAAAGACTCGCCGGTGAACAGGGGCGAGCGATCGTCGCCAGGGTTCCCCGGTCGACTCGCAATGGTTGGTGGCTCATCGCGCGCACCAAGATCATCGACGACGTCATCGCCCGATCAATCGCCGACGGCTGTGACCGGGTGCTGAACCTGGCCGCCGGCTTGGACACCAGGCCGTATCGGTTGGACCTTCCGTCCGACTTTCCTTGGATTGAGGCGGATCTGCCGCCGCTGCTCGCGGAAAAGACACAGCTGCTCGAAGACCAGACGCCGCGATGCCGGTTGACCCGAGCGGCCGTGGACCTGTCCGATCCGCACGCCCGCGACGCGTTCCTCAACGAGGCACTCGACGGCGCCACCAAAGCACTGGTGTTGACCGAGGGCCTGCTGATGTACCTCGAAGACCGAGACGTCATCGCGCTGTCCGCGGCGATCAAGCGACCCGAGGTGGCCTGGTGGATGCTCGACTTCGCCGGTCCGGGGCTGAAGAAGATGATGAACAAGAAGATGGCCGGCATGCTGCAGAACGCACCGTTCAAGTTCGCGCCCGAGAACGGGTTGGCCTACTTCGAAGACCTGGGCTGGCGCACGCTCGAAGCGGAATCGCTGTTGGTGGCCGCCAACCGATTCCATCGCCTGCCGATGCTCATGCGCCCGGCCGCCTGGCTGCCGCAGCCCGATCCACGACACCCCGGCGGCAGGCCCTGGAGCGCAGCTGCCCTGTTGACCCACTGAGCCCATGAGCGATCAGCGATCCTTTTCACGACGCGACGTCATCAAGTTTGCTTTGGCGCCGGCTCTGCTGAGCCTGGGAATGCCGGCGTTGGGCGAGCCGCGGGCATCGGCCGCCGACATCAGGCTGATCGATTTTGCAAAGCGGAGAATCGCACCGGATGAGATCAAATCGGCCGGCTATGCCGGGGTGGTGAACTACGTGTCAGAGCCGCGGCCGGGCTCCGACTTCGAGGCGAAACCCATCACCCGCGAGTATGCGGATGCGCTGCGGGCGGCGGGCCTGCACATCGTCAGCAACTTTCAGTACGGCAAACCCGGCGGGACGGCGCCGTCGGATTTGACCCGCGGGCACGACGGTGGCGTGGCGGACGCTCAGACAGCACTGCGACTGCACGGCGCAGCAGGAGGTAGCGGGTCCGCTCCGATCTTCTTCAGCGTCGACGACGATATCGACGAGAGCACCTGGAATAGCCTTGCCGTCAACTGGTTTCGAGGAATCAACTCGGTACTGGGCGTGCAGCGCACCGGCATTTACGGGAATGCTAAGTCGTGTGGGTGGGCGATCAGAGACGACGTGATCGGGCACTCCACCACCGCGGGCTACCGATGGGCATGGCAGACGAAAGCATGGTCAAATGGGCAGCGCGAGCCCGCCGCGGTGCTTTACCAAGCAGTGGTCGACAGCCCAGGGAACCCAGGCCCGCTTCTCGGCGGCATCAACGTGGATGTGGACGATGTCCTTGCGGCCGATTACGGGCAATGGGACCTTGCTCGATGACCGGTCCGGAGCGCGCGTTGACGAGTTAGCGCGACGCGCGGTGGCATGCTGGTCGTGTGGGTTTGCTGTTCCGGTTGGTGGAGCTTCTCCTGGTGGTCGTGCCGCTCGCCGGCGCGATCATCGCTGTAATGCGAGCGTTTTCCGCCAACAAACGCCCGGGCGAGCCCTCACCTAGTCCCGACCGGGCGGGGGCCGTCAATCAAGCCGCTCAGCGGCGATCCCTTACCCGCGTCCTGCGCGAGCACGACCGAACGGACACCCGCTGGCTCGAGTATGAACTGGACTTCGTCAGGCTTCTCGACTTCCCGCTGATGACCGACATGCGCGATCCGCTCACGATCGAATTCCACAAGGCGAAGCTGCGAGCAGACTTTTTGCGCCCTATGAAGGCCGAAGATCTCCTCGATGACGCCGATGCGGCGGCGCGGTACCTGGCCGCCGTCGAAGACTATGTGACCGCGTTCGACATCGCTGAGGCTGAGGCAAAACGTAAACGCCGAAATGACTTCTCACAGGACGGACAGCAGCGGATTGCGCGCGCTCAGGGTCTATTGCGCGTGGCGTCCGACTCTGCTGCAACTCCGCAAGAACGTCAGAGCGCCTACGACCGTGCACGCCGAGAACTCGATGGCCTCATCGTGTTGCCGGCCACCACCCAGGCCAGCATCGAACGTGGAATCTCCGGCGAGCTAGGCAGTTAGTGGCGCCAGCGTGGCGGAATCACCCGCCAGCACCTGCTGCGAGATTTGAGAGAACACGTAAGAAGTGGAAGAAGTTCCGGCCTCAAGGCGAAACGACCAGATCAGATCGAACCGATCACCCGGCCAGGCGGCAGGAATCTGCGTCCCCGAAACGGCTGGCAGGGCAGCGGCAATCGCGGGGATGTGCTGGTGTTCCCAGCAGATGAGCACGACACCGGTGTAGTTGGCAACCACGGCCGCCGCCAGTGCCGATTCTTGACCTTCGGCGAAGGGTGAGTCGATCGGCACGTTCAGCCGTGCACTCAAGCCTTGAATCGTCTCATAAGTGCGGTGCCCCTGCGTTTTGTCTGGCTTCCCATAGTCGAGCGAGAACAGCGTTATCGGTGTGCTCAAGCCCGCCTGCAGCGGTCCGATCGCGGGCGCGAACAGCACGCGGCCAGCGCGCCTGAGCGTTGCCATCCACGCGGCAGCAGCGAGTGAATGCTCTGGTTGCCTTGATGTCAATCCCAAACGGCGGGCTCGGCGCGGCTGCGGGCGTCGGCGGGTCGGCGGGCTTTTCGCCGTGCCGGATGATGTAGATCTGCGCCGGGGGTCCGGCGTTGGTCGACGAGACAGTAGTCATCATGTCCTCCGATCAGTGCAGCGAGGGAACGGCAGCTTACGACGATAACGCTTTGGCCCGTGCAGCTTTCCAGGCCGCCGAACGTGAAGTGATGTAGTCGTGGTAGTCCTGCTCGGTTGTCAACGCGGGCATAACGGAGTGGGTCTGTCCTTGGGTGTCATTCACCGGCAGTGCGGAAACCAGCTGGGCGAACGTCTGCTGAATGTGCGACGGGGTGCCCGCGACAGGGTTCGCGACCGCCGAGGTGGGGACAGTGACACCGGTCAACGGGTCGTCGGTGCGCGGCTCCGCCAGGGTCAGCACGTCGCCGACATCGGGAGCCGCCGCATCGCGGGCGGTCAGTGGCGGTAAGCCCCAACGGGTCTCAACGGTCTTGAGAATCGACGTGTGATCCAGCGGGACGCTTCCGGTCGGGCGAAATACCGTGCCGGCAGCGATGAGCGGGGAGACGAGCACGGTGGGCACGCGAACACCGAACCGGGTGAAGTCGAACCCGAATTCACCGGCACTGTCATCGGGCGGGACGGCACCGGTCGGCGGTGGCACGTGGTCATAGCAGCCGCCGTGCTCGTCGTAGGTGATGATCAGCAGGGTTTGGTTCCAGGCGGGTCCGTTGCGCAGGGTGTAGTACACGTCGTGGATCAGTTGCTCGCCTAGTGCTACGTCGTAGTTGGGATGTTGGCTGTTGCCCGACGATTCCCAACTGGGCTCCAAAAACGTATAGGCGCCAAGAGTTCCCGCCGCTGCGGCCGCCTGAAAGTCACGAAACATACCGAAGTGCGACTCGGCGGCATCGGTGGTGTCGGGAAAATTCAACCGGGTCAGCGGGGGACTGTTGTAGCCGAAAATTGACCAGGCGATGTTGTGCACGCTGAGTAACCCGAAGATGCTTTGCGAGGTGTATTTGGACGTGGAGTCGTCCATGTGGCCCTGGCTGGTCGCCGTGCACAGGAAAGCCCGGTTGGGAAACGTCTCGGTCGGCACCGAGCTGAACCAGTGGTCGCATACCGCGAAGCCGCGAGCCAGACCGGACAGGACGGGTAGCAGCTCAGGGGTGAAGATTCGCATAATGTCGGATGCTGTTGTGCCCGGGATGATTGGTCGGTGCGCATCGATGCCCTGCAGCGTTGCCGCGAAGTCCGTCACGAATCCGGTGTTGGTCGCCGAAGCTCCGGCGGGCGGGCTGGTTTTGCCGAAAAGTTGCGCGTTGGTGGCCAGGAAGCCTTCGCCGGGGTCAGCCCCCGGGGTGAAATAGACGTAAGGTGTCCCTGGGGCCAACCGGCTGACTGGGACGGATGCGCCTGTGCCATCCGGATTTGATTCTTTTCCCGTCAAACCCTCGAACGGTTGCTTGGTGGCAGGCGAGACGTTTCCCGAGTCGGCGTATAGGAAACCGAGCATGTGGTCGAACGACCGGTTCTCGAGCACTAGCACGACGATGTGCTCGACCGATCCGAGTTGGTTAGCGGCGGCTGTCACCAAGCATCCTCGATTCGACGAGCCCCCAGCTGCCCCAACCGGAGCTTAATGGAACCCGCCGCTGCGATACGCGCTTGTGGCCTGCATTCTCCGATCACTTAACTTGTCCATGGCGGACGGTGTCTTCGAGGAGATCGGCGGCGCGGGCAGCACTTTCGGCGGATTTGGTCATCGAAGCGGCAATGTCACGGGCCGCAGTGACACATTGCGGACTAAGAATGAAGCGCAGGTCAGCAACTAGTGAATCCAGATTGCTCTCCGAAAAGCGCCGCGCGGAGCCAACTTTCAATCGTTCGATAGCGCCTGCCCAGATCGGCTGATCGAGCCCGGAGCAGAGGACCAGCGTGGGGACTCCGGCCCGCAACCCTGCGGCCGTGGTGCCGGCGCCGCCATGGTGGACGACCGCGCGGCAAGCGGGAAAGACGACAGCGTGATTCACCGCTTCCACGACCTTGACGTGGTCCGCATGCGGGATGCGGCTGCGGTCATTCGGACCGGTGCAAATCAACGCCCGCCCGTCTAACAGCGTGCAGGCCGCGCCGATCACCGCGACCGTGTCGGCGGGGGACGCAAGCGGCATGCTGCCAAAGCCGAAGTAGATCGGCGGAGTTCCAGCGGCAATCCACGACATGACCTCGTCGTCGACAGCCGTCGGCAACTCCAGCGTCAGCGCCCCGACAAAGGGCCGCCGGCCGGCGTTGTCCGCCCATTCGGCGGTGAGCCCGGGAAAGCAGAGCTCGTCGTAGGCCTGGATCTCCAGCGCCGGCGTCGAGGGTGCAGTTGCATCCGGTAAGCCCAGTGCCCGGCGTTGGGCACGTTCAGCCTCTTTCGGTGCACCCCCTTGCGGCGACCTGAGCTCCAAAATCTCCGGCGGGAAGAAGTCCAGCGCGGCCAACGGAATACCGTAGTACTCCGCGACATTGGCGGCCAGCACCTGCTCGGTTATGCCCGCCAAGAGTAGGTCGGCCCCATTTGCCAATGACACCAACGTCGCACTCTTCTCGGCCGAGATCTGGAGAACGTATTCGACAGCTTGGGAGATCGAGCTGATCGGATTCTGGAGCATGCGGACGAAATCCTTGTCGCCCAGCAGTTCCTGGTAGTCGCGGCCGTAGGGGACCGAAGTAAGCCCCGCCGACTCGACTAAGGCAAGCATGTCAGGCGGGACCGTCACGGCCATGCGCACGTCATGACCTCGGCGCAGCAGCTCGCGAGCGATGGCGATGCAGGGCTCGACGTCGCCGCGACTGCCGTAGCCTGCCACCACAAATTTCATCGGCGGAACCTAACTCACGGTGATGCGTATGCGTCCAACCAGGAACTGGTCGCGTCGGTACCGTACCGCGGTGGAAAACTGACACCGAACCGACAAGGATAATTTGGGACACATGGTCGAGGTAGTCCAGCTGCATCGCGAGCTCGTCGCCCGGGTGCTGGAAGGCAATGGGAACGCCGCGCCCGAGCTGCGTCGTGCTGCTTTCGAGAATGCGGGCCTCGGTGAACCCATTCGCACGCTGATCGACAAGGTGGCCAACCATGCCTACCGAATCACTGATGAAGACGTCGCCGCCGTTCGTGCGGCCGGCCTCACCGAGGACCAAGTCTTCGAGATCGTGATCTGCGCCGCCGTCGGGCAGGCAAGCCGCCAATACACCAGCGCACTTGCAGCACTGGCCGGCGCAACCGATGAAAAGCGCGAACCATGAGGCTGGAAATCCTCGACCGGGGTCATCGTTTGCACACCAAGGCGATACTCGCGCTGATTCGGGTGTTTTCGGGCCATCCCGTCGTCGACGCCGCCAAGCTGGCGTTCTACCGCCCAGACTTCTACGGCGGCGGCCCCCTCACCCACGAAGCGATGCGGGGGCGATCGGACTGGTCGATCGGTGATCGCGAGCTGATGGCCGCCTATATCTCAAAGGCCAACGAGTGCCCATTCTGCGTCTCGGCTCACTCAGCCACGTCGTCGATCTGGTACGGGGACGAAACCAAGGTCGCCGACACGCTGACCGATGTGGATTCTGCGGCGATCGATGCGCCACTGCGGGCCACACTGCGCATGCTCGGCAAACTCACCCGACAGAGCGGCATCGACGCCGATGACATCCGGGCCGTACTGGATGCCTCGGTCTCGCCTCAGCAGATCAAGGACGCCCTGGCGGTCTCGCTTGCCTTCAATATCACCGACCGGCTGGCCAATGCATTCGGCTTCGCCGTCGCGAGCCCCGAAGCCATGCACGCAGGCGCCCATCACCTGCTGAAGCGCGGGTATCGTTAGGCCGCAACCTAGTCCGCGCTGTCGACGCGAGCGGGGCTCAACGCCACTTGATGCCGCACCCGATCGACGGCCGCTGGTCGGCCCCGACGGGGCGCCCGGCGAGTACGGCGTCGACCGCCGACCGGACGTCAGCAGCCGTCACCGGTAGATCGTTGCCCGGGCGGGAGTCATCGAGTTGGCCGCGGTAGACGAGCCGACGCTCGCCGTCGAAGACGAAGGTGTCGGGTGTGCAGGCCGCGGAGAAGGCCCGGGCAACGTCCTGGGTCTCGTCGTAGAGGTACGGGAACGTCCAGCCGTTGCGGCGCGCCTCGGCAACCATTTCATCGGGTCCGTCTTGCGGGTACGTCACTACGTCATTGCTGGAGATGCCGACCATCGCGACACCCTTGTCGGTGAGGTCCCGGCCCAGTGCAGCGAGCCCGGCGCCGACGTGTTTGACATACGGGCAGTGGTTGCAGATGAAGGTGACGACCAGCGCGGGACCCGTAAGATCGTCGAGGCTGACCGTGGCTCCGGTAGCCGGCTCTGGCAGCGAGAACGACGGCGCCGGGGTGCCGAGGGCGAGCATGGTGGATTCGATGGCCATGCCGCCAGAGTAGCTTTCCTTGCTAGCACCACGGAAGGAATATCGACGGCCGAAATGCGCTGCACCGGCGGCCGTTAAGACAAGCGTCAGCCCGTGTCAACAATCCGTAAAGGCGGTTGACGGCAGTCACCTCGGGAATAACGATCTGTTCGAGCGGCTTGTTAAGTGTGGTTGGCACGGTTCAATCGCCGGCCTCGAATATGCCAGCCACCAGGCTGCGGGACGGTGTCGTCGGAAGTGCGTCGTAAGACGCCTGTTACGTCAAGCTGCATCGATCCCTTGTGCTGTAAGTCGTAAGGAGGTGCAGAACGAAATGAGTTCCGTCGTCGATACCAACGACCATTTCGTTCTCTGAATTGACCTTCACTCCAACACGTTTAGCGGCCTGGCTGGTCTCTATACTTAGCCGCCGTGCGGCAATCGTGGCCCGCGAAAGTTAACCGACCCGAATTCTTCTTATGCGTTCGCGCGCTCTTGTCGTTGCACCACAACGCAATCCACCAGAATCGACGACTTCGAGACAGGGAAGATCAATGCTCCAGGAGTTCTTGCACAACTTCCTGCACAACCTCTTCAAGCCGCTGCTGCTCTTCTTCTACTTCGGTTTCCTGATCCGGCTGATGAAGGTGGACTTTGAGTTCCCTTACGTGATCTACCAGGGCCTGACGATGTACCTGCTGGTGGCGATCGGTTGGCACGGTGGCGAAGAACTCGCCGACATCAAGAGTTCGAGCATCGGCCACATTGTGGGATTCATGATCACGGGGTTTGTCTTGAACTTTGTGATCGGTCTGCTCGCGTACCTGCTGTTGAGCCGTATGACGATGCTGCGGCGAGTGGATAAGGCAACGGTCGCAGGCTATTACGGGTCGGACTCGGCAGGCACTTTCGCCACCTGCGTGGCCGTCTTGGCCGGCGTCGGGCTGGCCTTTGACGCCTACATGCCGGTCATGCTGGCCGTGATGGAGATCCCCGGATGCTTGGTTGCGTTGTATCTGGTGGCGCGTCTACGAGACCGTGGTATGGACCCAGACGGGAACATGCCGGATGAGCCCGGCTACATTGCGCCGGTGCCGGCGAGGGTCGGGCCCGGCGCGGCAGCCCAGCCGGCGCCCGGACAGGAACTCGACATCGAACCGGACACCGAAGAACGGGTGCAGTTCGCGCTGATGAGGCGCCGCCGTCTCCGGTCGGGCATCGGCGAAAAGGAGGGCATCTTCTCACGCAAGCTGCTGAGGGAAGTCTTCCTCAATCCAGGGTTGTGTCTGCTCTTCGGCGGCATCGTCATTGGGTTCGTCAGCGGGTTGCAGGGAAACAAAGTCACTCACGACGCCGACTCTTTATTCATTGTGGCGTTTCAGGGCGCGCTTTGCCTGTTCTTGCTCGAGATGGGCATGACGGCCGCCAGTAAGTTGCGCGATCTCAAGTCCGCCGGCCGCGGGTTCATCTTGTTTGGCCTGCTGGCGCCCAACCTCTTTGCCCCGCTCGGGATCATCGTTGCGCACACCTATGCCTACCTCACCCATACCGACTTCAAGCCCGGAACGTATGTCCTATTCGCGGTGCTGTGCGGCGCGGCTTCGTATATCGCCGTGCCCGCGGTTCAGCGTCTGGCGATCCCCGAAGCGAGTCCGACTCTGCCATTGGCGGCGTCGTTGGGTTTGACGTTCTCGTACAACGTGACAGTCGGGATCCCGCTTTATATCGAGATCGCTCGCACGCTCGGACAATGGTACCCGGTCACCTGACGACGCTCGACAAACACTCACACGAACGACATGTCGGCATACCTGCCGAACGCACGGCACCCCGCGAGCCAGTGGCTCGCGGGGTGCCGTCCAGACGATCTGACCCAGGTGTTACTTGAGGTCGAACCGGTCGTTGTTCATGACCTTGACCCACGCCGCGACGAAGTCCTCCACGAACTTCCCCTTGGCGTCGTCTTGCGCGTAGACCTCGGCCAACGCACGCAGCACCGAGTTCGACCCGAACACAAGGTCATTGGCGGTCGCGGTCCACTTAGCGGCGCCCGAGGCGCGGTCGTGGCCCTCGTAGACATTCTCGGCGGTTTCCGACGGCTTCCATTCGGTGCCCATGTCGAGGAGGTTGACGAAGAAGTCGTTGGTCAAGACACCCGGCTTGTCAGTGAAAACGCCGTGCTTGCTGCCGCCGTGGTTCGCACCGAGTGCACGTAGCCCGCCGACGAGCACGGTCAGCTCCGGACCGGTCACGCCCAGCAAGTACGCGCGCTCCAGCAGCAACTGCTCCAGCGGAGCCTTCTCACCCGCCCGCACATAGTTGCGGAACCCGTCGGCCCGCGGTTCGAGCACCGCGAATGACTCCACGTCGGTGTTCTCCTGCGAGGCGTCGGTTCGCCCGGGCGCGAAATGCACCGAGATTTCGTATCCGGCGTCCTTGGCCGCCTTCTCGACTGCCGCAGAGCCGGCCAATACGATCAGGTCGGCCAGCGAGATCTTCTTGCCGCCGGAGGCTGAGCCGTTGAAGTCCTGCTGGATCTTCTCGAGAACCGGCAGCACCTTGCTCAGCTCGGAGGGCTCGTTGACCTCCCAGTTCTTTTGTGGTTCAAGGCGAAGCCGCCCGCCGTTCGCGCCACCGCGCTTGTCGGTGTTGCGGTAGCTCGTCGCCGCCGACCATGCGGTCTTGACCAGCTGCGGTACGGACAGTCCTGAGTCGATAACCTTTTTCTTCAGGGCCGCAACGTCTTTGTCGTCGACCAGCTTGTGGTGCACCGCCGGAACCGGGTCCTGCCAGAGCTGCGGCTCGGCGATCCAGGGCCCGAGGTAACGCGATATCGGTCCCATGTCGCGGTGCAGCAGCTTGTACCACGCCTTGGCAAACGCCTCGGACAGCTCCTCGGGGTGATCCAGCCACCGCTTTGTGATCTCGCGGTAGATCGGGTCCTCCCGCAGCGAGATGTCGGTGACCAGCATCGTGGGCGCGCGACCCGGTCCGCCGAAAGGATCGGGGATCGTGCCCGCGCCTGCGCCGTCCTTCGCGGTGAACTGCCAGGCTCCCGCGGGGCTCTTGGTCAGCTCCCACTCGTAGCCGTACAGGTTCTGCAGGAATCCGTTGCTCCACTTGGTGGGAGTGGTAGTCCATACCACCTCCAGGCCGCTGGTGATCGCGTCCTTGCCCTTGCCGGTGCCGTAGGCGCTCTTCCAGCCCAGCAGCTGCTGTTCGATCGGGGCGGCCTCCGGTTCGGGACCGACCAGGTCTCCGTCGCCGGCGCCGTGGGTCTTGCCGAAGCTGTGGCCACCGACGATGAGTGCCGCGGTCTCCTCGTCGTTCATCGCCATCCGGCCGAACGTCTCACGGACGTCCACCGCGGCAGCCACAGGGTCCGGCTTGCCTTCGGGGCCCTCCGGATTCACGTAGATCAGACCCATGGTGGTCGCGCCGTAGGGCTGCGCGAGGTCACGCTTGCCGGAGTAGCGCTTGTTGGTGCCCAACCATTCGTCCTCTTCGCCCCAGAGGATCTCTTCGGGCTCCCAGACGTCCTCGCGGCCGAACGCGAAGCCGAAGGTCTTGAACCCAAACGACTCCAGCGCGCAGTTGCCGGCGAAGATAATCAGGTCCGCCCAGGAGATCTTGTTGCCGTACTTCTTCTTGACTGGCCAGAGCAGCCGGCGGGCCTTGTCCAGGCTCACGTTGTCCGGCCAGCTGTTGATCGGGGCGAAGCGCTGCATACCCTGGCCACCGCCGCCGCGGCCGTCGTGAATGCGGTAGGTACCCGCGGCATGCCAGCTCATCCGGATGAACAGGCCGCCGTAGTGACCGTAGTCGGCGGGCCACCAGTCCTGGGAGGTCGTCATCACCGAGATCAAGTCGGCTTTGAGCGCCTCG
>JAFAID010000679.1 GCA_019236925.1 Mycobacterium sp.
AGGTTGGCCGAGACGGTGTTGAGGATCAGGTCGAAGCTGCCGCGCAGCTTGCGGAAGGTGTCCGGGTCGGCGGTGGCGTAGTAGTGGCTGGCGCCCAGGCGCAGCCCGTCCTCCATCTTCTTCAGCGACTGCGACAGCACTGTCACGTCGGCGCCCATCGCCGCACCCAGCTTGACGCCCATGTGGCCGAGTCCGCCCAGGCCGAGGACCGCCAGCCGCGTCCCCGGCCCGGCTTTCCAGTGCCGGAGCGGCGAGAAGAGCGTGATGCCGGCGCACAACAGCGGGGCCGCTTTGTCCAGCGGCAGCGAGTCGGGGATGCGCACGACGAAGTTCTCGTCGACGACGACCGCCTGGCTGTAGCCGCCCTGCGTTGGCGTGCCGTCCTTGTCGATGGAGTTGTAGGTGAAGGTCGCGCCCGGCTTGCAGTACTGCTCGAGCCCGGCCTGACAGCTGCTGCACCGACCGCAGGAGTTGACCATGCAGCCGACGCCGGCATGATCGTCCACCTTGTATTTGGTGACCTCCGAGCCGACGGCGCTCACCACGCCGGCAATTTCGTGGCCGGGAACCACCGGGTAATTGGGTACGCCCCATTCGGCTTTCACGGTGTGGATGTCGGAGTGGCAGATTCCGGCGAACTTGATGTTGATGGCCACGTCGTGCGGGCCGGGGTCGCGGCGGGTGATCGTGGTCTTCGTCAGCGGCTCGGTCGCGGAGGTGGCGGCATATGCGGAAACCGTGCTCATGGGCAATCCTCTTGAGTGCGCTTGTTTCAGTATCAAAATCTTATTAGACCCCACCAGATTAGCATAGACAGGCTATGTATTTCCTTCGGTGCGGTCGACGTCACAACCGCCCGCGGCTAATTGATCGGGGCGTTCACCCAGCGCAGGTCGTCGACGACACCGCGGGCCGCAACCACCCCCTCGCCGGTCTGCCATATTTCGTTGTTGACCACGAAGATGCGGTTGTCGCGGTTGGCCGCCAGCTTGCGCCACGGGCCGCTGTCGAAGATGGTGGCGGCGCGGTCTTTGGCGGCCGGCGACGCGAACGACACGTACACCAGGTCGGCGTCGGCCGCCGAGAAGTCCGGGTCGCCGGCTAAGTCAGCGTCGGTACTGCCCATCTCGATGTACGGCTTGTCGGTAAACCGTTGCGACGCAGGACGATCGACGCCGACCGCGGTCAGCACGCTGGCCGGGAAGTTTTCGGCGCCAAATACCCGGATGGTGTTCTCGGTAAACTGCACGATCGACGCCTGATAGTGGGCGGCGTCATGCGCGGCGCCGTCGTCGTGGGCCTTCTTGGTGAAGTTGTCGATCACGCCGCCGGCGGCGTCGGCCCGCCCGGTGGCCGCACCGACTCCACGCAGGTTGTCCTCCCACGCCGCGCCAGGGGCTGCGGTGAACACCGTCGGCGCGATCGCGGCCAGCGCCGAATACAACTTCGGCGTCAACGCTTGCGAGCCGAGAATCAAATCCGGCTTGGCCGCCCCGATGGCCGCCAGGTCGGGACTGCTGCGGGTACCCACGCCCGGCAGGCGGTGCACGACTGTGCCCAGGTAGGACGGCTGGCTCGAGGACCCGTCGGGCAGCGCAGCCGCGACAATCCGCGACTGCAGGCCCAGCGCGCACAGGGCGTCGAGCTGGTCGCCGGAGAGCACCACGATGCGCTGCGGATCGGAGGACACCTGCGCCACATCCGGCTGCACGCCGGCCGCGTTGTGGGCCGCGCGCGTCGACGGTCCGGGATCCGGCTCAGCCGGTTGCGGCGCGCACGACTCGTCCGGTCGACGCTGGTTGCCCAAAACGCCGGCCCCGGCGACTTGGGTAGTGCTGGTGATCACCGACGTTGCCGGCGACCCGCTGCCCGGCGACCCCGTCGTGCAACCGGTGCACAGAGCGGCCGAAATCGCTGTCGCAGCGGCAGCGGACAGCACAGGTCGCACACCCCTAAACAGCACGGGTCCGACGGTAACATCCGGTTAGCTGACGTCAGCTGCGTGCGCTCGACGACGACGCGCGGCCGGTATCTCGCCCAGTACGACAGTTTGTAGGACCAGTCGCTCGCCGGACACCGTTGAAGGCTAGACTCAAGTGCCACTGATCCCAGTCGCCCTGCCCGACGTTTGGAGGAGCTCTTGACCACCGAAGCGCCCCCGCTGGGAGAACTCGAGGCGAGTCGTCCGTACCCGCCCCGAACAGGCCCTAAAGGCAACCTCGTCTACCGGCTGATCACCACCACCGATCACAAGATGATCGGCATCATGTACTGCGTCGCCTGCTTCATCTTCTTCTTCATCGGCGGTCTGCTGGCGCTGTTGATGCGCACCGAGCTGGCCGCGCCGGGTCTGCAGTTCTTATCGAACGAGCAGTTCAACCAGCTGTTCACCATGCACGGCACGATCATGCTGCTGTTCTATGCGACTCCGATCGTGTTCGGCTTCGCCAACCTGGTGCTGCCGCTGCAGATCGGCGCGCCCGACGTGGCGTTCCCGCGGCTGAACGCCTTGTCGTTCTGGCTGTTCTTGTTCGGCGCCACGATCGGCATGGCCGGTTTCATCACCCCGGGTGGGGCCGCCGACTTCGGCTGGACCGCCTACACCCCGCTGACCGACGCCATTCACTCACCCGGCGCCGGGGGGGACCTGTGGATCATGGGGTTGATCGTCGCCGGTCTGGGCACCATCCTGGGCGGGGTCAACATGATCACCACGGTGGTGTGCATGCGCGCGCCGGGTATGACGATGTTCCGGATGCCGATCTTCACCTGGAACATCCTGGTGACGTCCATCCTGGTGCTGATCGCGTTCCCGCTGCTGACCGCGGCATTGTTCGGGCTGGCCGCTGACCGGCACCTGGGCGCCCATGTCTACGACGCGGCCAACGGCGGAGTTCTGTTGTGGCAGCACCTGTTCTGGTTCTTCGGTCACCCCGAGGTTTACATCGTGGCGCTACCGTTCTTCGGCATCGTGACCGAGATCTTGCCGGTGTTCTCGCGTAAACCGGTCTTCGGCTACACCACCTTGGTCTACGCGACGCTGTCGATCGCGGCGCTGTCGGTCGCGGTGTGGGCGCACCACATGTTCGCCACCGGCGCGGTACTGCTGCCGTTCTTCTCGTTTATGACCTATCTGATCGCGGTGCCGACCGGCATCAAGTTCTTCAACTGGATCGGGACGATGTGGCGAGGCCAGTTGACGTTTGAGACGCCGATGTTGTTCGCCGTCGGCTTTCTGATCACGTTCCTGTTGGGTGGTCTGACCGGGGTGCTGCTGGCCAGCCCGCCGCTCGACTTCCATGTCACCGACAGCTATTTCGTGGTCGCGCACTTCCACTACGTGTTGTTCGGGACCATCGTTTTCGCCACCTTCGCCGGTACGTATTTCTGGTTCCCGAAGATGACCGGTCGGCTGCTCGACGAGCGGCTCGGCAAGCTGCATTTCTGGTTGACGTTCATCGGTTTTCACACCACGTTCCTGATTCAGCACTGGCTGGGCGACCTCGGGATGCCACGCCGCTACGCCGATTACCTGCCCACCGACGGATTCCAGCCTTACAACGTCGTATCCACGGTCGGCGCGTTCATCCTCGGCGTCTCGATGCTCCCGTTCGTCTGGAACGTCTTCAAGAGCTGGCGCTACGGCGAAGTGGTCACCGTCGACGACCCGTGGGGCTACGGCAACTCGCTGGAGTGGGCCACCAGTTGCCCGCCGCCGCGGCACAACTTCACCGAGCTGCCCCGCATCCGTTCGGAGCGCCCGGCCTTCGAGTTGCACTACCCGCACATGGTGGAACGGCTTCGCGCCGAAGCGCACGTGGGCCGCGGTCACGGCCCGGCCGACGCTGACGCCACCAGAATCGACGACGTAAGCGTTCGCAGCTGATGGGCCGTCTCGACGGCAATCTGGGGTGACCAGACCCCGCATGGTGTCGGCGTTGATCACCGTCACCGGTGTCGATAAGCCAGGCGTGACGTCGGCGCTTTTCGAGGTTCTCGCGGGCCACAAGGTCGAACTGCTCAACGTCGAGCAAGTGGTGATCCGGGGGCGGCTGACGTTGGGCGTATTGGTCTCGGCTCCGCTGGAAGTGGCCGAAGGTAAGGCGCTGCGGGCCGAAGTCGAGGCGGCCGTCCACGCGGTCGGCCTGGATGTCAGCATCGAGCGAAGCGACGATCTGCCGATCATCCGGGAACCCTCGACGCACACCATCATGGTGCTGGGCCGGCCGATCACCGCCGAAGCGTTCGGCGCGGTGGCCCGGGAGGTGGCCACGTTGGGCGTCAACATCGACCTCATCCGCGGCGTCTCCGACTATCCGGTCACCGGCTTGGAGCTGCGCGTCTCGGTGCCGCCGGGAGTCGGAGGTCAGCTACAGGCCGCGCTGACACGGGTGGCCGCCGACGCGGGCGTGGACGTAGCGCTGGAGGACTACAGCCTGTCCCGGCGGGCCAAACGACTGATCGTGTTCGACGTCGACTCAACCCTGGTCCAGGGCGAGGTCATCGAGATGCTGGCCGCCCGGGCGGGAGCCCAGGACGCCGTCGCCGCGATCACCGACGCCGCGATGCGCGGCGAACTGGACTTCGCGGAGTCGCTGCGCGAGCGGGTCGCGACCCTGGAGGGCTTGCCCGCCGACGTGCTCGACGAGGTCGGCGAAGAGTTGGCGCTGATGCCGGGTGCGCGGACCACTATTCGCACGTTGCGGCGGCTGGGGTATCACGTGGGCGTCGTCTCGGGCGGCTTCCGGCAGGTCATCGATCCGCTGGCGCATGAACTGATGCTGGACTTCGTCGCCGCCAACCAGTTGGAGATCGTCGACGGCAAAATCACCGGCAGGGTTATCGGCCCGGTTGTCGACCGCGCCGGTAAGGCCAAGGCACTGCGGGACTTCGCGCATCAGGCGGGCGTGCCGATGGAGCAGACCGTCGCGGTCGGTGACGGCGCCAATGACATCGACATGCTGGCCGCCGCGGGTTTGGGCATCGCATTCAACGCCAAACCGGCGCTGCGGGAGGTCGCCGACGCGTCGCTGAGCCACCCGTACCTGGACACGGTGCTGTTTCTGCTCGGCGTGACCCGCGGCGAGATCGAGGCCGCCGACGCGGTCGACGGTGTGGGGCGGCGCGTCGAGATCCCACCCGAATAACCGCGTGACCCGACAGCCGCCGCAGCGTCGCGGTACGGCACGATGGTCGGGTGCCCGAAACCGGAAGCCGGAGGTGAAACCCGAGGATTCGCGAGAATCCGAGGGTGGAAGCGACCAGACAAGTGACGCAGCCGATCCCGACCTGCTGATCGACTTCAAAGACGTTTCGTTGCGCCGCGACGGCCACATGCTCGTTGGGCCGGTGACCTGGTCGGTCGAGCTGGACGAACGCTGGGTGATCATCGGGGCCAACGGGGCCGGCAAGACGTCGTTGCTGCGCATCGCCGCGGCCGCCGAGCACCCCTCGTCAGGCGTCGCCTATGTGCTCGGTGAGCGCCTCGGCCGGGTCGACATGTCCGAGCTGCGCTCCCGGGTCGGCTTGAGTTCCTCGGCGCTGGCGCAACGGGTTCCCGACCACGAGGTGGTGCGCGACCTGGTCGTCTCAGCGGGCTACGCGGTGCTCGGCCGGTGGCGGGAACGCTACGAGGACGTCGACTACCACCAGGCGATCGACATGCTGGAAAGCCTGGGCGCCGAGCACCTGGCCGACCGCACGTACGGGACCCTGTCGGAGGGCGAACGCAAGCGGATCCTGATCGCGCGCGCGTTGATGACCGACCCCGAGCTGCTGCTGCTCGACGAACCGGCCGCCGGTCTGGACCTGGGCGGCCGCGAGGAGCTGGTGGCGCGGCTGACCGACTTGGCCGCCGATCCTGACGCTCCGGCGCTGGTTCTGGTCACTCACCACGTTGAGGAGATTCCGCCCGGCTTCAGCCACTGCATGCTGATGTCGGAGGGACAGGTCGTCGCAGCGGGTTTGCTGACAGACGTGCTGACCAGCGAGAATCTATCGGCGGCGTTCGGCCAGGGGCTCACGGTCGACTTGATCGACGGGCGTTACTTCGCCCGGCGCACACGCACCCGCGCGGCTCACCGGAGGCGGTTATGACTTCACCGCAAGACCCGCCGCCGCTGACGCCGCGGCCCGCCGCGACCGTAATGCTGATCCGCGATCGCCCGGACGGTATCTCCGTCTTCTTGATGCGCCGGCACTCGGCGATGGAATTCGCCGCCGGGGTGATGGTGTTTCCCGGCGGCGGCGTCGACGACCGCGACCGCAACGCCCAGATCGCCTGGACCGGGCCGCCGCCGTCGTGGTGGGCGCAGCGGTTCGGCATCGAAACTGAGCTGGCCGAAGCGTTGGTGTGCGCCGCGGCCCGCGAGACCTTCGAGGAATGCGGCGTGCTGTTCGCCGGCCCGGCCGACGACCCGGGCGGCATCGTCGGCTTGGTTCCAAATGCGTCGGTATACCGCGAATCGCGGCTGGCGCTGGCCGACCGGACGCTGTCGTTCGCGGACTTTCTGCGACGGGAGAACCTGGTGTTGCGGGCTGACCTGCTGCGGCCGTGGGCCAACTGGGTAACCCCGGAAGCCGAGCGCACCCGCCGCTACGACACGTACTTCTTCGTTGGAGCGTTGCCAGAGGGTCAGCGCGCCGACGGGGAGAACACCGAATCCGACCGCGCGGGATGGACCACGCCGCAGGCGGCTATCGACGACTTCGCGGCCGGCCGCTGCTTCCTGTTGCCGCCGACCTGGACTCAGCTGGATTCGCTGGCCGGCCGCACGGTCGCCGACGTGTTGGCCGTCGAGCGTCAAATCGTAACGGTGCAACCGAACTTGGAGATCGACGGCGACAACTGGGTGTTCGAATTCTTCGACTCCGACCGCTACCACCAGGCGCGGAAAGCCGGGGGACTGGGATGGCGGCTGTGAGCGAGTTCGTCAGCATCCACGTGGGCGCAGAGCGCCCGGGCGTCGGCACGCTGGTGCTTTCGCGACCACCCACGAACGCCATGATCCGGCAGGTCTACCGGGAGATCGGGCAGGCCGCCGTCGACATCGGGCGGCGCGACGACATCGCCGCGGTGATCATCTTCGGCGGCCACGAGATCTTTTCCGCCGGCGACGACATGCCACAGCTGCGCACCCTGATCGCGTCGGAAGCCGAGACCTGGGCGCAGGTGCGTCGCGACGCCATCGACGCGGTCGCGGCGATCCCGAAGCCGACCGTGGCCGCCATCACCGGCTATGCGCTGGGTGCCGGCCTGGGCCTGGCGCTGGCCGCCGATTGGCGGGTGAGCGGCGACAACGTGCGATTCGGCGTCACCGAAATCCTGGCCGGTTTGGTCCCCGACGGCGGCGGCATGGCGCGGCTGACCCGGACGGTCGGGGTCAGCAGGGCCAAGGAACTGGTGTACAGCGGGCGGTTTTTCGACGCCGAGGAGGCACTGTCGTTAGGCCTGATCGATGACATGGTCGGCCCCGACGACGTCTACGACGCCGCCGTGGCCTGGGCCGGGCGTTTCGTCGACGGACCGCCGTACGCGATGGCCGCGGCCAAGGCCGGCATCGACGAGGTGTTCGAGCTGGGGCCGGCCGAGCGGGTGGCCGCCGAACGCCGCCGCTTTGCGGACGTGTTCAGCGGTGCCACTAAGCTGGCCCATCGTGACGAGGAGTTCGAAGCCCGCCGGTGACCCGGCGCCGCAACCGCATGCGACCGCCGAGCAGGTTGAGGCCGCCCGCCACGACAGCAAGCTGGCTCAGGTGCTCTACCACGACTGGGAGGCGGAGAACTACGACGAGAAGTGGTCGATCTCCTACGACCAGCGCTGCATCGACTATGCGCGGGACTGCTTCGACGCCGTTGTTCCCGACGAGGAGATCTACCGGCTGCCGTACGATCGTGCTCTCGAATTAGGCTGCGGCACTGGCTTTTTCTTGCTTAATCTGATCCAGTCCGGGGTAGCGCGGCGTGGTTCGGTCACCGACCTGTCGCCGGGCATGGTCAAAGTCGCCACGCGCAACGGGCAGTCGCTGGGTCTGGACATCGATGGCCGGGTCGCCGATGCCGAGGGCATCCCTTATGACGACAACACGTTCGACCTGGTGGTGGGACATGCTGTCCTGCACCACATTCCGGAGGTCGAGTTGTCGCTGCGTGAGGTGCTGCGGGTGCTGCGACCGGGTGGGCGCTTCGTGTTCGCCGGCGAGCCGACTTCTGTCGGCGACGGTTACGCCCGGGCCTTGTCGACGCTGACTTGGCGGATCACCACCAACCTCACCAGGTTGCCCGGTCTGGGCAGCTGGCGGCGTCCGCAGGCCGAGTTGGACGAGTCCTCCCGCGCCGCGGCGTTGGAGGCCCTCGTCGACCTGCACACGTTCGCTCCGAGTGACCTGGAGAAGATGGCCAGCTCCGCCGGCGCCGTCGACGTCGAGACCGCCACTGTCGAGTTCACCGCCGCGATGTTGGGCTGGCCGCTGCGCACCTTCGAGTACGCGGTGCCCTCTGACCGGCTGGGCTGGGGTTGGGCCAAGTTCGCGTTCACCAGCTGGAAGACGTTGAGCTGGGTTGACGAGAACCTGTCCCGCCGGGTGGTGCCGAAGGGCTGGTTCTACAACGTGATGATCACCGGGACCAAGCCGTCCTGAAATTCGGGCTCAACGACGTTGCCTACCTGGCATCAGATGCGGGCCGCACGGCGCTGAGCGTCGTCGGCGCGCTGCCGCTGACCAACCGCATCGCCGACATCGCCGCGCTGCGAAGGGAATTCGGTGATCGGACACCGGTTCTGGTGGAAACCGTCTTGCTGCGACGGCGCGCCGCCGACAAGCTGCCCGGTACCGGCGAGTGGCTGTTCACCGACGAGGCGCTGCAGCAAGCGACCGCTGCGCCCGTGGCAGCGCATCGGGCGCAGCGGCTGGCCGGCCGCGTCGTGCACGATGTGACCTGCTCGATCGGCACCGAACTAGCGGCGCTGCGTGGCACGGCTGCTCGGGTGCTGGGCAGTGATATCGACCCGGTGCGGCTGGCGATGGCGCGGCACAACTTGGGCACCACCGCCGACCTGTGTCGCGCCGACGCGCTGCGCCCGGTGACCCGCGACGCGGTGGTGCTGGCCGACCCGTCGCGGCGCCGCAGCGGACGGCGGCGCTTCGGCCCGCGCGACTACCAGCCCGCGCTGGACCAGCTCTTTGATGTCTACCGTGGCCGGGATTTCGTCGTAAAGTCCGCTCCCGGGATTGATTTCGACGTCGTGACGCACCTCGGCTTCGACGGCGAGATCGAGGTGACGTCCTATCAGGCGTCGGTGCGGGAAGCGTGCTTGTGGTCGGCGGGTTTGGCCGAGCAAGGTGTGCGCCGTCGAGCCAGCATCCTGGATCGCGGCGAACAGATCACCGACGCCGAGCCAGACGAGTGCCCCGTCCGGCCTGCCGGCCGATGGATCGTCGACCCCGACGGCGCGGTGGTGCGGGCGGGTCTGGTGCGCCACTACGCTGCGCGGCACGGGCTGTGGCAGCTGGATCCGCACATCGCGTACCTGTCCGGAGAGCAGCTGCCGGCTGGGGTGCGCGGATTCGAGGTTGTCGATCAACTGCCCTTCGATGAGCGTCGTTTGCGCCAGGCGCTGTCAGCGCTGGACTGCGGCGCGGTGGAGATCTTGGTGCGCGGCGTGGACGTCGAACCCACGGCGCTGCGACGGCGGCTGGCTTTGCGCGGTGGCCAGTCGCTGACCGTGGTGATCACCCGGCTCGGCTCGGGTGCAGCCGCGCGGGGGACGGCACTCGTCTGCCGGCCGTCGCGGTAGGGGTTGCAAAACGGAATTCCGCAAAAAGTGGGTTTTCAAGATCGAATGGTCCGAATATAAGCTGAGAAAATACTCTAGATTTTATTAACGTCGCGCGATGGTGACTGCTGGCCCGCCCTGGGGCGTAGGCGCAGGCGGTTCGGCATCTGTCGCGGTAGCGGCCGGGTAGGCTGGCGAGACGGCATTTCAGCCGTTCCCAGTCTGCGAGGACAAGTCGACCGATGCGCAACTTGATCGCGGCCGCGCTCATTGCGGCCGGAGCGCTGCTGGGCTGGTCCTCCGCGCCGGTCGCGGCCGCGGACTCGGCTTGCGCAACGCTGGGCGGCGACGTCGAGCGTGAGCAGACCTGTCATGTGCATGCCTCCACTTCCACCTACACCCTGGACATGAAGTTTCCGCTCGACTATGTCGACGAGCAGGCGCTGACCGACTACATCAGCCAGAACCGGGACGGATTCGTCAACGTCGCGCAGACGTCGTCGCAGACATCGGGAACGCGCGAGGTGCCGTTCCAAATGGAGGTGAGCTTCGAGCAATACCATTCGGGTCAGCCGCCGGGCGGCACCCAGAGCGTGGTGGTCAAGGTCTTCGAGGATCTCGGCGGCCCGCGCCCGTCCACCTCCTACAAGGGTTTCAACTACGACCTCGGCGCGCACCAGGCGATCACCTTCGACACGCTTTTCGCGCCCAACAGCAAACCGTTGGACTCCATCTTTCCGATCGTGCAACGCGAGGTGGGACGCCAGACCGGGTTTGGCGGCGCGATCCTGCCCGGGTCCGGCCTCGATTCGTCGCACTACCAGAATTTCGCCATCACCGACGACGACGTGATTTTCTACTTCGCGCCGGGAGAGCTGCTACCGCCGACGATCGCCGGCGCCAGCCGAGTTCACGTGCCGCGCAACGCCATCCCGCCGCTGACCGTCAAGGGCTAGGGCAAGCCGCGGTAGTCACATCTGTCACGGCAGCCTGTCGCCGAGCCGGTGCACAACGAGCATCCGCGACCTTCAGGGACTTGTGTGGCTGCTGTGACAGTTGCCGTTTGCGCCCACCGCCCTAGACCGGGCCCGCCTGCAATTCCATCGCCGCAGCGCCCAACGCCACGGCCAGCTGGGCGATGCAACCGATGAGCGGCACCACCCACGCGACCCGCTGGCGGACGAGCCGAACCACTGTGACCAGTACGTCGGCCACCAAGATCGCACCGCCCGCCCATATGGACAAAAAGAAGGCCCGGTCCAGCCACGCCGGGTCGCCGCACTTCTGGTAGCCGCAGGGGTCGGTGCCCATCACCAGAAGTCCGAGCACCGCAAGTGTGGCGGTAAAGAAAAGGAAGTGCGCAATCAGCAAAACGATCGTCCCGAGGACATCGGCGAGCCGGCGACCGCTGCTGCGGCTGACGTTCTGCATCGACGGTCAGTTCGGCGCGAAGCTGTAGACCTGACCGTCGCTGGTGGCGGTGACCACTCGCCGGTCGCGGCCGATCGACACCCCGACCGGGTACCCGGTCGCTTCGGGCAGCGAGGAGTTGCTGAGCGTGCGGCCACTGCCCGGATCGAAGACCAACAGCGACATACCCCGTGCGCCCTCACCGGGGCCGCCGGTCACCACGACGTAGCCGACGCCCTGACCGGCCAGGCTCGACGTCGACAACGGGCTGACGTCGTTGCGGCGCCACACCCGCTGGGCGTGGTCGCCGGCGTCCTTGAAGGCGACCAGCCGAGTGTCCGGGCCACCGCCCGACACGATCAACCCACTTGGCGTCACCGACGGCGGCGTCTGTGCCAGAAACTTCAGCGGCACCGACCATTTCGGCTTGCCGTCGGCGGAGCGCAGTGCCCATAACCGCTCGTCGCGGCCATTGACGTAGATCGTCGAACCGTCGTTGGACAACACCGGACTGGCCAGCACACCGGCGCCGACGGCATCGCTGGTCCATTCGCGGGTAAGCAGTGGGTTTTGGCCCGGGTGATACTTCAATGCGGTCAGCACCGCCGCGGGGGCGCCCGGTTGCCACAGGCCGAGCACCACCGTGCCACTCGCCGCTGCGAACGCCGGTGCCGCTGCGATCGGGCAGCCTGCGCGCGCCGGTCCGCAATCGGAGAGCCCGCGGGCGAAGTCGGCCGGATCGATGTTGTCCACCAGGTCAATGGAATTGCCCACCGTGATGCCGCGGTGGGCGTCGAAAACCTGCACCTGCCCCAGATGTGTGACCACGAGCAGTTGACTGTGCCCGAGAAATCTTGGGGTAGAGGGCATTCCGATGACCGGTCGGCGCCAACGGATCCACTGGGTAGGGGGAAAGGATAGTATCGCCCCGGGTTGGCCGACGTAGAGATTGTCGAAGCCATCGACCAGCGGGCCAGAGATGCCGCCGCCCTGGAATAGCCGGGTGCACCAGCGCTGCCTGCCGTTGTGGTCGTTCTCCCACTCCATCAGCGAACAGCCGCCCGGTGTCTGCGCGTTGAGCGCCATCCAGTTGCGCGAGCTCAGCGCCGGTGCCGCCGCCAGCGAGCCCTTGACCGAGCGGGTCCAGCGCAGGCTCAGGCCGGTAGCTCCCGAGGTAGCCGTGTAGCTGCTGTTGGACGCGTCGCCGTATTGCGCGGGCCAGCCCTCGGCGGGAGCGGTGTCGACCCAGGAGTCGGTGTTACCGCAGCCGGCCAGGATGGCTGCCAGAATGACCGTCGACACCGTGCATGACCAACGCCGCAGTGCACGTCGGGGGAGTGGCAACACGGTGCGGGTTCCAAATCCTTCCCGGAATGCGGGCCATGAGCTGCGATCGAGTACAGCCGAGGGTAACCCGTAGCGACTCGCGTATCGTTTCCGGCCATGACGAGCATGTGGAATGCTCCGCTCCATCGCCGTTGGCGTGGACAGCGGCTGCGCGACTCACGTCAGGCCAAGTTCCTCACGCTGGCCTCACTGAAATGGGTGCTGGCCAACCGCGCGTACACCCCGTGGTATCTGGTCCGCTACTGGCGGCTGCTGAAGTTCAAGCTGGCTAACCCCCACATCATCACCCGCGGAATGGTGTTTCTGGGCAAGGGTGTCGAGATCCACTGCACACCCGAACTGGCGCAGCTGGAGATCGGCCGCTGGGTGCACATCGGCGACAAGAACACCATCCGCGCGCACGAGGGCTCGCTGCGTTTCGGCGACAAGGTGGTGCTCGGCCGCGACAACGTCATCAACTGCTATCTCGACATCGAGCTTGGTGATTCGGCGCTGATGTCCGACTGGTGCTACGTCTGCGATTTCGACCACCGGATGGACGACATCAATCTGCCGATCAAGGATCAGGGCATCATCAAGTCCCCGGTCCGGATCGGGCCGGACACCTGGGTCGGAGTCAAGGTGACAGTGCTGCGCGGCACCACCATCGGTCGGGGTTGCGTACTGGGATCGCACGCAGTGGTCCGCGGCGTCATCCCGGACTACTCGATCGCGGTCGGGGCGCCGGCCAAGGTAGTCAAAAACCGCAAGCTGTCCTGGGAGACGTCGGCTGCCCAGCGCGCCGAACTGGCGGCGGCGCTGGCCGATATCGAACGCAAAAAGGCGTCTCGCTAAGGCTTCTCAGCCGATCCCTTGGTAGCGGCGCAGCGCCTCGCTGCCTTCCGCGTCGTGATCGACGATCGGCTTGGGATAGCCTCGCGGCCGTTCATCTTTCGTCAGACGGACATCGTCGACGTCAGCAAGTTCGGGTACCCAGCGTCGGATGTAATCGCCTGAGGGGTCGAACTTCTCGGCCTGCGTAGTCGGGTTGAACACCCGAAAGTAAGGCGCCGCGTCGGTGCCGCAACCCGCACACCACTGCCAGCCGTGCTGGTTGTTGGCCATGTCGCCATCGATCAACTGGTCGAGGAACCAGCCGGCGCCCCACTGCCACGGCAGGTGCAGGTCTTTGACCAGAAATGAAGCGACGACCATTCGCACCCGGTTGTGCATGAAACCGGTCTCGCGTAGTTGACGCATACCGGCGTCGACGATCGGGAATCCGGTTTCGCCGGCTTGCCACGCCTTGAAGCGCCGCTTGGCATCTGCTCCGGTGTCGGTCTGGATGGCGTCGAAGTCGCGGTTCCAATTCCGCCAGACGCTGTCCGGCCAGTGATGCAGAACCGCGGCATAGAAGTCGCGAAATGCCAGCTGCCGCAAGTAAGCTCGCGCTCCAGCGCGACGTTGATCCAAGTCGGCCGCCATCGTCCGCGGGTGGATGGTACCGAACTTCAGGTGCGCCGACATTCGGCTGGTGGACGCTCGGTCGGGCCGGTTTCGGTCGTCGGAGTAGTTGTCCAGGCCGTCGTGGACAAATGCTTTCCATCGCCGCTGCGCGGCCGCCTCGCCTGCGTGCAGGTCGAGCTCGACGCCCCGATCGGGTATCGCGACGGGTTTCGCGCGGTTCCCCAACTTCTCAGGATCGACCCAGCGCGCGGATTTGGGGCCGGTTCGCGCCGGCTTCCACCAACCTAATTCGCGCCATCGGCCGAAGAACGGGGTGAACACTTTGTACGGGTCGCCGTTGTCCTTGGTGACGCGCCCGGGCGAAACCAGATACGGCGATCCGGTCGCGACCAACGGCACGTCGCCCAGCGCTTCTCGCACCCGGTCGTCGCGGCGCCTCCCGAACGGCGCGAAGTCCTCCGAGACATGCACCGACCGCGCGTCGATTTCCTTGGCGACGGCGGGAATCCGCTCCTCGGGCCGGCCACGTGTCACCAGCAGGCGGCCATCCAAGTCGTCGCGCAGCTGGCGTAGCGAGTCGCACAAAAACTGCATCCTGCGCGCGCCCGACGACGCCTCCAGCCGCGGATCGAACACAAAGCATGCGAGCACGTCGTCGGTGTTGGCGACGGCGCTGAGCAACGGAGGGAGGTCACGCAGTCGTAGGTCGCGTCGGAACCACAACAGCGCCGGCATTACCGGGCAACCTTTCTCATGATCGGTTGAGTACCCAGATATGGCTGGACATCGCGGTGGCAAAGGCGGTCCACAGCGGATACGGCAGCAGCGCCGCTGCGGCGCGCGGATTTGCCAAGGCGGTCCGCCGGGTCAGGTCCGCGCTGCTGGCCGCCAGCACTGCCGCGCCGACCGTCGATGCGCCGAGGCTGTGGTACTTGAAGAACAGCCAACTCCATCCGGCGTTGAGGATCAGGTTGACGCCCAGCGCGGCGACGTAGTTGCGGGCTTCGTCACGGCGCCCCGTTGCGCGCAACCGGTCGATGGCCGTCGCGGAAGTGGCCGCGATATCGGTGTAGAGCGATGTCCAGGCGACCGGGAACACCGCGTTCGGCGGCACGTAGCAGGGCTTATTTAGCCGCGAGTACCAAGACCTTGCGCTGGCCCTGCTAGCCACACTTCCGACGCCCGCCGCTGCCGCAACAGCAAGCGTCGTGGCAGCCAGTGTCACCTTACTCACGTTGTCTCCCTTCGGCTTCAGCTGCTGCCGCGGGTGTTGGCGGCGGCACGAGCACGTCCCTACCGCAAGTGTTTCAATGATTGAAGTATTAATCAACTGAAGTAATCGACGAATGCGGATAAACTGCAAGGTGTCATGGGCTCTGATCAGACCGCCGACGACCGAGCCGCGCTGGAGTCGCAGGTCTCGGCCGATCTGCGGGTATTGACGGCCGAATCTGAGCAGATCGGCCGAGTTTTCGCCGTCATACACCAAGTGCGACCGACCGACTTTCGCGCTCTGCTGCATGTGATGGTCGCCGAAACCACCGGTAGACCGATCACTTCCGGCGAGCTGCGCGAGCGGATGGGGCTCTCCGGCGCGGCGATCACCTACCTGGTGGACCGCATGATGGCGTCCGGTCATATCACCCGGCAATCCGACCCGGACGACCGGCGCAAAGTGATCCTGCGCTACTCGGAGTCCGGCCTCGACACCGCTCGAGCCTTTTTCGCCCCGCTGGGTCTGCACACTCGCACCGCGATGGCGCACTTGCCCGACGATGACCTGGCCGCAGCTCGGCGAGTGTTCACCGCGTTGATCGATGCTATGCGGCGATATCAAGAGGAGCTTGCAACACGGTGACGACCGATCCTGGCGGGATGACGACCCGCAAAAGACGCCATATCGACGTGTGCCTTGACGACCGTGTCGCGTATTCCGGAGTCACGACCGGGTTGGAACGCTACTGGCTGCCATACAACGCCCTGACGCAGACAAGCCTCGCGCATATCGACTTGTCCACCGAGTTCCTCGGGGCATCCTTGCGAGCCCCGATATTGATCGGCGCAATGACTGGCGGTGCTGAGCTGTCCGGGACGATCAACAGGAACCTGGCCGCCGCGGCCCAACGCCTCGGTATCGGGATGATGCTCGGCTCGCAGCGGATCATGTTGGACAGTGCGTTGGGGGAGCAGGCGGCCTCCAGCTTCACCGTTCGCGACGTGGCGCCGGATGTGTTGTTGTTCGGCAATATTGGTCTATCGCAGCTGACAGTGGCCGCCGTTTCGGATATTTCGAATGCCCTGAAACGGGTTGAAGCAGATGTGCTTGCGGTGCATACCAATCCGCTGCAGGAGGCCGTCCAGCGCAACGGCGACAGCGACTTCTCCGGGTCGATCGACAGGCTGCGTGAAGTCGTTGGCACGCTCGGATATCCGGTGCTTCTCAAAGAGGTTGGCCACGGAATCGGTACGTCGGCGGTCGCCGAATTGACCGGGCCATCGGGCGAGTCGCCGGTTGCGGCTATTGATGTCGCAGGGGCCGGCGGCACGTCTTGGTCACGCGTGGAGCAACTCGTCCGTTACGGCGAGCTGCGTTATCCGGACTTGGCCGATTGGGGGATACCCACGGCGCGGGCGATTGTGGAGGTGCGCGAGGCGCTGCCCATAATCCCGCTGGTCGCCTCCGGCGGTATCCGCACCGGCATGGACGCGGCCAAAGCGCTGGCATTGGGCGCCGACGTGGTGGCGGTCGCCCGTCCGCTGCTCGCTGCGGCGATCGAATCCGCTGACGCCGTGGTCGATTGGTTGCAGCGATTCGTCGACGAGTTACGAATCTGCTTGCACGGCGCCGGCTCAGCGGATTTGCGCGCCCTGCGCGAGGTCGGCGTCACACCGAGGCCGTAAGCGCCTCGGGCGCCCGCGGCTGCCATGCGTAACTCAGGCGTGCTCAGTCTGTTCGGCGAGTTCGCCGTCTCGAGGGTGGTCGCTCGCTGCTGTGGCTGGCGCACTGGCCGATTTCGGTTGCTGCGCAACGAGTTCGCCCTCGAAGGTTGACATGGCGGCGATCATCGCACTGAATACCCTATGGGCCGCCACGAGGTCCTTGTCGGGCAGCTCGGCAAGCGCGGAACGCAGATGGACGCCCAGCGGAGCGAAGAACGTGCGTGCCAGTTCCATACCGCTGTTTTCGTACCGGAGAAGCGCTTTGCGTCGATCTCCGGGGTCCGCTTCACGCCGGACGTGCCCGGCGTCGATCATCCGATCGACGAGGTAGGTGATCGCCGCCGGTGAGACGTCCATGCGCTGGCGTAATTGAGCCATGGTCAACGGTTTTCCAGCGGTTTCGGCAACCATGACGTGCAGCAAAGCGTGGAAGTCATTGCCGCTCACGTGGTTCTGGCGCGCGAAATAACGACCCAACCGATCAGACTGCGCTGTGACCGCCCGCATATCGGCGGACATCAGCTTCTCCAGGTCTGCCCGGTTAGGAGGTAAACTCTTTGCGCCCCGACTAGTCACCCCACCGCATCTTTCTTAGCGATTGTTCGACAAGCGTATAGGAAACCCCCCCTGGATCAGCGGCAATACTCGATTAACGGGGAGAGTGCGTCATGGCTGTGCGTAATCGCCGAGGATCGGCAAATAACGCACCAGGATCTTGACAGGTAGATCTAGTCGACCACGCAGCGGGTGAGATGAGTTAGTTCACGCAGATGAGCCCAGTTGCCCAGTATTGAGCCGTAGACACGTCAACGTGGCGGGAAATCACTCGCAACAACCCATTGTGCGGTTTTTGCGACGTTTTCATCTGCCACCGCGACCATCCCATGGCCGTGATCGGATCTCCCATTTGACACTAAAAACTTAACTATTAACCTTATGAAGTACATCGACGGGATGGATCGGAGCCAACGGAGGAGTGAGCGATGCGTTGCGTCGTATTCGGCGCCACCGGCTACCTCGGCGCCCGTCTGGTTCCGGCATTGCTGGCAGCCGGTCACGATGTCCGGGTGATGGCGCGCACGCCCGCGAAGCTCGACGACGTGCCGTGGCGCCAGCACGTCGAAGTGGTCGACGGCGACGTCTCCGATGGCGAACCAGTGCGGCGAGCGCTGGACGGGCAAGAAGTTCTCTACTACCTGGTGCACTCACTACTGCGATCGGATTTCGTCGACTTCGATGCGCGCGCCGCCTCGATCGTCGCCGACGCGGCAGGATAAGCCGGACTTTCGCGCATCGTCTACGTCGGCGGCATCATCCCCGACCGGCAGCAGCTGTCTGATCACTTGGCGTCACGGGCCGAAGTCGGACGGCTTCTTCAACGCTCTGGAGTTCCCACCGTCGAACTGCGCGAGGCGGCGATCATCGGAGCGGGGTCTGCCAGCTTTGAGATGCTGCGGTATCTGACCGAACGGCTGCCATTGATGATCACGCCGCGGTGGCTGAGAACCCAGGTGCAGCCGATCGCCGTGCGCGACGTGCTGTACTACTTGACCAACGCGGCGGAATTGCCGGCCGAAGTCAACCGGGCCTTCGACATCGGCGGACCCGACACCTTCACCTACATGGACATGATCCGCAAGTACGCGGCGATCGCCGGCCTGCAGCGCCGGATCGCGATTCCGGTACCGGTGCTGACCCCATGGCTCTCGTCGCACTGGGTGAACCTGATCACCCCGCTGCCACGCGCCCTGGCTTCGTCGCTGATGGACTCCCTGGAAAACGATGTGGTGTGCGGGGAACACGATATCGCCGAACACATTCCGGACCCCGTGGACGGACTCACCCACTACGAAGATGCCGTCGAATTAGCGCTGGCGCGGCTGCGAGAAGGCGAGCTGCAGACCCGCTGGTGGCGGCACGGCTACGACAACTCACCGTCGCGGCCGCTGCCCACTGACCCGTCCTGGGCCGGCGGATCGCTGCACCAGCAGGTGCGTGAACATCGAGTACACGCCGACGCCGAAACGCTTTGGCAGATAGTCGAATCGATTGGGGCCGACCACGGCTGGTCCGCAGCGCCACCGGCCTGGGCGCTGCGTGGGTGGATCAGCCAACTGGCCGGCGGTGTCGGGAACAGCCGTACGGTGCGACGTCACCGTCCCCTGCATCCCGGTGAGGCGCTGGACTGGTGGCGCGTCGAGCACATCGACCGGCCTCACTTGCTGCGGCTGCGCGCTGACATCCCGCTACCCGGCCGACTATGGCTCGAGCTGGCGGTGCGCGACGACGGCGACGGGGGCTCCTATTATCGCCAACGTACGCTGTTTCAGCCGTATGGCCTTGCCGGTGAAGCGTTTTGGAAAGCCACCGCATTGTTTCGTGACGTGGTGTTCGGCGGTATCGCCCGCGATATCACCTCGGCTGCCGCGAGGTCGACCGACCCAGCCCGCATCTAAGCGGCGGAACGCAACGGCCGGGGCAAAGATCGGCTATTGACAATCTCGAGGTTGCGCTGTGATAGTGGTCTTGGGTTAAACGAAAACATGGTTTTCAGATAATGGGATTGTCGTGCCCGCCGAGGCGGTGGAATGGTGAGCGCTGCGCAGCAGCCAATGGCATGGTTGCCGCATTCGATTGCGGAAGCGTCCAGCGGCGCGCCGGATAGCGGTGATATAGATCTGGCTGGGGCGTGGTTGCATCTGATCGGTCGCCTTGAGCGCGCAGCTCGGATCGTCGGATCGGACCCGGCGAGCCGCAATCAGGTGGATGACGCGGCGGGGATGCGGCACCTGCTGGTGCTGCTGGCCGCCGGTATCGACGAGGCGTTGCGATTCGATCCTGATCCGATTCTGTCTGTCCAGCGCGCGAGCACCAATGATGTCGTGACGTGGGGGATGGAGTGCCCGGACTGTCTATACACCCGTGCCACTATGCGCGGTGGTGAGAGCTATCGGCTATTCGGCAATCGTGGCACAGCCCGATATGTCGGATTGCAGACGATGAACGGCATCGCCTCGACCGCAAACGCATTGGTCGACGAACTCGCCGTGGACGGGGCCGGAAACTTCGAGGTGGTGTTGTCTGCGGACGAGCGCGACGGGAACTGGATGCGGGTCGATGGCGCACATCCCACGTTGACGGTACGACATTTCTTCTACGACTGGGATACCGAGGTGCCGTCGTCATTGCGAATCGAACGGATCGGTGATCCGTTGGAGCGCAAGATCGCTGCCATCGATCCCGACGTCGTAGTGTCGCGGCAGCTGGTCGCCCTCGGTGACTTCGTTCACGACAATCTGCAATTCTTTCTGCAGTTCGGCGCGGCGCCTCCGCCCAACGGCTTTTTGCCGCCGGTCGATTACACGGCGATCGGTGCAGCCGCGGAGAACAGGCCCGTTATCGGGCGGTGGGAACTCGACCGTGACGATGCGCTGATCCTGGAAGTCGAACCGCCCGAAGGGGTTTACTGGAGTTTTTCGCTCGGCAACCCTTGGTGGGAAACGATTCACTATGGCCGCCATCAATCCAGCCTGAACGGACATCAGGCCATTGTGGACCCCGATGGGTTGGTACGGGTGGTGTTGTCCGGGCGCGATCCCGGGGTGGCGAATTGGCTTGACACTGCGGGATTTAGCAACGGTGCGATGATTTTGCGCTGCGTGCGCACCACGACGGCGCCGACGCCGCAAGCTCGGGTGGTGGCGTTCGATGACATCGCTTCCGCGTTGCCAGCCGACACCACACGGATCACCGTGACGGAGCGCGCAGCGGTCCTTGCGCGGCGCCGGCGCGCCGTGCAAGAAAGGTTTGCTCTGTGATGTTCTCGGCCGATGAGCTTGAAGACGGTGCCCGCGCCGCGACGGGCCTGCACGATTTCGGGTCGCCGTATTACCGGGAGGGCCTGGAGCGCACCGTTGATGCGCTGAACACCGAGGCCGAGCTCTCCGACATGGGCCGGGTCATTCAACATGCCACGATCAGCAACGCGCTGATCCAGCGCCTTCGGGTCGAGGACACCTATGCCCAGCACCCCGAAATCGACGATGAGGTGGTGGACGGGCCTGTATTTGTGATTGGGTTACCCCGCACCGGGACTACGGCGTTGAGCCAACTGGTGGCTGCCGACCCCCAATTTCGTTCGTTGCGGACGTGGGAATCGCAGGCTCCGACGCCGCCGCCGGAAGCCGCAACCCAACACACCGATCCGCGTATCGCGCAGGCCGAAGAAGGCCTGGCGATGTTGGACGAGATGTTCCCGCTGATGAAGACGCTCCACAACTCGGAGGCGACCGCGCCGACCGAATGTCAGGATCTGATGGGCATGAGTTTCCGTACCTTTCATTTCGACGGCGTCGTTCGCGTTCCGAGTTACCTGGCGTGGCTGATGCACTGCGATATGCGCGAGACCTACAGGTTTCATCGCCGGGTGCTCAAACTCCTGCAATGGCACTGTCCGCCGACCCTGTGGCATCTCAAGACACCCGTGCACGTGTTTGCCCTCGACGCGCTCGTCGAGGCATACCCGAACGCGAAATTCATGTGGAGCCATCGAGATCCCGCCAAAGTCATGGGTTCGGTATGCAGCCTCATCCGCTACGTGCGCAGCTGGAGTAGCGACCGCGACGACCCCGAGGAGCTCGGCGCTGAGCAGCTCGACAGCTGGGCCGAGGGTATTCGACGCGCGATGGATTTCCGCAAACATGTTGGGGACAAACGGTTTTCCGATGTCGCCTTCGGCGACCTGCAATCAGACCCGGTGAATGCCCTGGCGGCCAGCTACTCATCTTTGGGCCTGACGTTTTCCGACGTCACCGCCCGTTCGGTCGAGCAGTGGGCCCGCACGCACAAACCGGGCTCCCGCGGGGCGCATGACTACGACCTGGCCGACTACGGGCTGACGCCAGAAGGCGTCCGCGAACGGTTCGCGGAATACCTACGCACCTATGACGCCACCGCATGACCCGGCCTCGTACGCGCCAACGAAACAAGCTTGCTCCGGACCCCGACGTACGCCGTGCCATCGTGGCAGCCGCGTCGGAAACTGTGCGCGAACAAGGAGTTCGCGGGCTCAGCATCGCGGCGGTGCTGGATCGCGCCGGGCTGAGCACCCGTGCGTTTTATCGGCATTTCGAATCCAAGGACCAGCTGGTCGCCGCGGTCTTTCTCGAGATGGCGCTCGTCGAGAAGCGTAGGCTGAGAAGGAAAATGGCAAAAACCAATAACCCGGTCGAGGCGGTGGGCGCGTGGATCGACGGACGCCTTGATCTGGCGTTCGACGAGAAGATCAAGTCCGATTTGCGCCACCTGTCGTTGGAGGCCCAATCACAGATGTTCGCCTCCCCGGACCTGATTGGGCCTGCGTACACCGAGATGCTCGAGCCGCTCATCGAGCAACTTCGCCGCGGCCTGTCCGACGGCGTGTTCCACAACATCGATCCGGTGACCGACGCGCAGTCCATACAGGGTGTGGTGTGGACGAGCACCGAACAGCAGTGGACTTCCGGCGTATGCCAACGTGCCGAGGTTCGCGAACGTGCTCTCCGGTTCTGCCTACGCGGACTGGGCGTGTCGCCCGGAACGATCGCTGAAATCGCTGGGCGCGACTGACGACAAGGAGCAATTATGGATTTGGGCCTGGCCGGATCGACAGCGGTGGTCACCGGCGGCAGCAAGGGCATGGGGCTGGCCATCGCCCAAACCCTGGCCGCCGAGGGTGCGAGCGTGGCGGTGATGGCCCGAAACAGGGCGGCGCTGGACGCTGCGGTCGAATCGCTGAAAGAGGCGGGGGCTCCCGACGCCGTCGGAATCAGCGTCGATATGGCTGATGCCGCGTCCATCTCAGCCGGCTTCTCCGCCGTCGTAGACCGTTGGGGCCAGCTGAACAGCCTCGTTCACACTATCGGCCCGGGTGACGGGTATTTCGAGCAGATGGACGACAGCGAATGGGACGCCGCGTTCACCCTTGGCGCGATGTCGGGCGTCCGTTCGATTCGCGCCGCGTTGCCGATGCTGCGCGCCGCTGACTGGGCCCGCATCGTGACACTGTCCGCGCACTCGATTCAGCGGCAAAATCCGCGCATCGTCGCGTATACGGCAGCCAAGGCAGCGCTGTCCAGCATCACCAAGAACCTGTCGAAAAGTCTTGCCAAGGACGGCATTCTGGTCAATTGCGTTTGCCCGGGAACAATCGTGACCGCCAGCTTCACCGAGCAGCTCAAAGATGTCCTGGCCGCCGATGGCCTCGACGCCACCAACCCGCACGATGTGATGACGTGGATCGACAACAACTTCCACCAGCCATGCGATCTTGGCCGCGCAGGGCTGCCCGAGGAGATCGCCTCCATCACCGCCTACCTGGTGTCCCGTCGCAACGGCTACATCACCGGCGCAACGGTCAACGTCGACGGAGGCTCGGACTTTATCTAGACAACTTGTCGGCGCGCAGTTGGTAGCGGCGCTCGGCGTAAGCAAGGTCGTCTCGCCACAACCGGGACGCAGCAAAGCGCATCAGTGCGGAGATCAGCGGGGCGGCACGGCGAGCCCGCTTGAATCCCGTCCGCTCGGAATGGGCGATAACGGCTTCGATCACCGCTGTGCGTGGACGATTATCCGAATCCAAACCGGTTGGGGTGGCATGGGTTTCGACGACACTGCCCATTCCCTCGCCGTCCACGATGCGCATCACGATGGTCCGTGCCTCGGGGCTGGTGAACTCCGCGACGGTGGGTACGCCGATACGGCCGACGCGAAACGTCACCGCGACCAGGAATCGGTCCGCCTCCTCGGTCGGAGTGGTCAGCACCTCGAGCCGGGTAAACGAGTGGGGGTGATACCACGCGCCGTGCCACGGATCTAAGCGGTTGGCGATGATGTCGACGGGTTCGCACACACCGACCAGGCGGGTGACGCCATGCAGGGTGTCGCCGGCCGGCCTGGCCGCAATCACCGGTTGATCCAGGGGCGGTTCGCCACCAACGCTATCCAGCCGCACCCACGCCAGCACCCCGTCGTCGTGGCTGGGCAGCGGCCGCCAGCCGAATTCATCTGCGTCGCCGCCGAGGCAGAGACCGTGCCATCGGCAGATCAGCGCGCCGCGGTGCACCACTGCGGTAGCGAGGTTCGCGCCCAAATGCGGGCAACTGCCCGGGCCAACGCGTAGCAGGCCGTGCTGATCGCGCCAGGCGACCAACTCGACACCCGCGACGCGGGTCCCGAAGGGCCGGCCGGCCCGCACGTCGCGGCTGGGCGCGAACGCATACCAGTTGCCGGTCGGCCTGCGCTGTGATCGCTCCAGCGCGGAGTTGATGATCGTGGGCTGCGCGTCGCGATACGTGGGTCGCTGGCCGGCCCACGCCACGGGAGGGATGGCCTGCAGCGGCCAATCCTTCGGCCAGCGTCGCCGCATGTAGTCGCCGATAGTCATCGCTGAGAAAGCCTTTCTCGTCCGGCAAGAAAGCGCAACAAAGCCGAGCGGCCTTGGGTGGGAACCGTACACAGGGCATGGCCGGCAACTCCCCATTGCGCCAAGATCTGATTGGCTGCAAACCAACCAGTGGTGGCCGCTCTTTCCATCAGCGCCACCGGTAAGTCGATGCGGATACCGTCACCGGCCAGCAGCAGCCCGGGCAGCGGTGTGGCCACGCCGGGACGTTGCATGTGGGTCCCGGGCGCGAACAGCGGGCAGTCGCGCCGATGCAGCATCCGTTCGTAAACTACTTGCGCGCCGGTGGTTTCCGGGTAGAGCTCATGCAGGCGTCTTATCATGGCGTTCTCAGCCTGCGCGGACTCCACAGCATACGAATGCAATTCGACGACAGAGCCGCCGTGTTGGCGTGCCCAGGCGGCGGCTTCGCGTTCGTAGCGGTCAAGGACGCTGATGTTGTCAAGCGGCTCGTGGCCGGCGGTGCCCAGAAACCCGGGCCGGTCGGCGGCGACAGCACGATCGAGCCACAGCCGGTGCACCACGAACGGCGGCGCGGTGCGCAACCGCGCTATCCGTGCTCGCCACAGGTCGTCGCCGAGATCCGGCGACGCCGCGATAATCCGCTGCAGCCCGGCCACGTCGGTGGCCAGCACGACGGCGTCGGCGTCCAGCTCATCACTTGTATCGGTGCGGACGCGGAACCTGCGGACGTAGCCGCCGTCGACGCGTGCCACGACGGTGCCTTGGTGAAACCGCACCCCGAGCTCGGTCAAATACCGCTGCAGCGGCTGCCACAGCGCGGTGTCGTAATTAGCGTTCGCCACGTCGAAAATGAGGCCCTCGTTGGAGCCGAGGAAGTAAATGTGGAACATAGTGGCCAGCTCCGCGGCCGACAGTTGCGTCGGGCTGGCAAAGAAACTGCGGGAGAACACCTCGAAAGCGAGATGGCGCGCGGCCTCGGGGAAATTGATGCTCTTCAAAAAGGTCTCGGCGTCCATGTGATCGAGGCGGCGGTAGACGTCGGGCAGTGACACCGCGGCCAGCGGCGCGGCAGCGCGCGCATCGATCCTGGCCAGGTCGCGAAGCCGAAAGGTGGGACTGCGCAACGCGAATGCCAGCGCGTTGAACGGCGGTCTGCGGGGCAGACCACGGAAGCTGTCCCGCCGGCCGGCACCGTCGATCAGCGGGTAATCGTCGACCGGTGTCAGCATGGACAGCCGCGGGTCGACGCGGCGCAGCAGGTCGCGCAAGTTGTAGTACTGCCGGAAGAAGGCGTGGAAGCCGCGGTTCATCGCGACCTCGATGCCGCGGTATTGCTCGGTCCAGGCGCCGACCCGACCACCGAGGTAACCCTCGCGTTCGATGACGTCGACGTCGATCCCGCGTTCGGCCAACCCCGTCGCAGCGGCCAGCCCCGCGATGCCGGCGCCGACGACGACTACTCGCGGCCGAGACGACAGCGCCTCGGCGCTGCCCAGCCCCCGTGGTGCCGGAACCGTCCGGCGACGACGATCGGTCATCGCGGGGCATCTCCGAGGAAGGTGTGGACGATGTTGGCCTGCCATCCGGGCATGGTTTCGCTGTGCACCGCTGCAAACCCCGCGTCGCGCAACCGATGCCGGAATTGCCGTACGCCATCAAATGTCAGCACGCTGCGCCACAGATGCCGGTACAGCGTCGTGTCGTGGGTTTGTCGCCAGCCGGACGGAATAATGATGCCCCAACACACCGCGTGCCAAACCCAAGTGGCGGCGAGGGAGTCGCGCACCGAGTAGTCGTGGACGGCCAGCGTGGCGCCGGGCCGCAGCATTGCGCGGAAGGCGCGTAGTTGAGTGTCGGGGTCCGCCAGATTGCGGATCAAATAGGCGGACAAGATCCCGTCGAACGGTCCGGCGACGCCGTTTTCAGCGAGCGCCTCGATGGGGGAGTGCACAAACCGAACCGACGGAGGCCATGGTTTGGCCTGTGCCTCGTCGAGCATTCCTCGCGACGCGTCGACGGCGATGATGTCGGCTTGCGGTGCGACTCTCAGCAGAGCAGCCGTCGACGCGCCAGTGCCGCAGCCGGCGTCGAGCAACCGCAGGCCCTGCCCGCCGCCCGGCAGGCGCATGCGGCGTGCCGAGAGTCGTAGGTGGGCATGGTATCCGGGGTTGGCGCCGACGAGCCGGTCGTAGGCGGGAGCGCCGACGTCGAAAGCGGCCGGCACGTCGCGGCGGGGCAGGCCGGTGTTACCGACGCTCACGTTGCCGTTCCCACAGCAGAAGTACCGCGGTGACCAACGCGAAGCCGAACAGGAAATCTTCGACCGGGATGTCGAACGGAAAGCGGATACCGGTGATCTGCCGATCGTCATAGATCACGATCGGGGCGCTGAGCTTGGTCAGCCACCCGTCCGCCAGGATTTGAAATCCAACCACGATCAGCATCGACAACCAGTAAGCCGGACGTCGAAAAAGCCCGGTGCGCAACGCCGCCAACTCGAGCGCGCACACGGCCAGCACGGCCAGGACGGCCGGCACGGTGTACCCGAGGCCGGTCATCGCCGTTGGAACCGTTTGAGAATTGCGCTTACCGCGTTGTAGGTCAGCAGCGCACAGAGCGGAATGACGACGAAGAACAAGACCTCCTCGATCGGCATCTGAAACGGGATGTGGGCACCGGTGATGTAGGCACAGTTGTAGGTCCACACGTGCTTACCGGTCGCCGCTTCATCCCAGAGCAGGAATACCGCGGCGACCGGCAAAATAGCGCGCACGGCCCGCCACGCTCGGCGATAGACGCCGTCGCCGAAGATCTCCAACGGCAAGGTGATCGCCAGGCACGCGGCAAGAACGATGAGGTATTGCCAGCGATCCATCACGCCACACCGGATCGGCGATCAATTGATGGGGCCGGGTGCATCAACCGCGCCCGCCATGACCGCAGTAGCCCGGCGCCGGCGACGCCTAGTCGTCGGGCGGTCCCCACGGTGGCCCGGCGACTGAACACGGCGAACTCGCAGTCTTCGATGCGGTCGAGAATTTCCGAGTACAGCGTCAGGGCCGTGGCCACGCAGGCGCGTGAACGCGGCGCTAACAGCGAAATTCCGCCCGCGGCGTACCGGTAGACTCCTCGCGTGATGTCATGCTGATCGGCCAGGGCGTCGCGCACCCGGCGGTCGGTTTGGCGATGGCTGTGGCACCACATCAGCAGATCGCGGTCGACATCATAGGCGGCCAGTTCATCGGCGGGTAAGTAAACCCGTTGGCGGGTCAGGTCTTCGTCGATGTCCCGCAAAAAATTCGTGAGCTGGAAGGCCCTGCCCAGCGCCGCGGCGTGCGGTGCGGCTTGCTCGGTCGGGCCGGTGGTGCCCAGTATCGGAAGCAGTTGTAGGCCAATCGCTTCCGCAGATCCCTTCATGTACAGGTTCAGCGCTGCGCGGTTGGGATAATCGGTGATCGTCAGATCCATCCGCATCGAGGCGAGAAAGTCGTCGAACAGTTCGTCACTGATGCCGTAGCGGCGTGCGGCGTCGCCGACTGCCGCGAGGACGGGATTGGTCGAGTGGTCGGCGCGCGCGAAGAACTGGTCGGACAGCTGCTGCAGCCGCATCGCGCGGGTCGCGGTGTCCAGGTTCGGGTTGAGGTCGTCGAGGATGTCGTCGGCGTAGCGAGCGAAGCCGTACAGCGCATGCACCGGCGGACGCTGTTCGGGCGCAAGCAATCTGGTAGCCAAAAAGAAGGTGCGGCCGTGGGCGGCGTTGATTTCCCGACAGCGTCGATACGCGCTGCGCAGTTCCGGATCCGCGACACCGGCCGCGTCCAATTCGCCGCGGATCATGACAGCCCGGCTCTCGTGACGACACTTCGTGTTGACTTCTCGACGATGCCGGTGATGCGGTCGGCGGCTAATCGCCCGGAGATCAAGGTGGTCGGCACGCCGACGCCGGGCACCGTCGACGATCCGGCCAACACCGCGTTGTCAATGCCGCGCACGGTGTTAGCCGGACGGAATGGCCCGGTCTGCGCGAACGTGTGGGCCAGCGCAAACGGAGTGCCGGCGACCATGCCCTGGCGGGCCCAGTCAGCGGGATTGACGACGTGCAGCACCTTCGCGCCGTTGCGCAGGCCCGGAACCAGTCGCGCGGCGACGACGTCGACCAGCTGATCGGCATAGGCGTCGCCGATCCGGGACCAGTCGACGACACCGCGGGTGAGGTTCGGTGCCGGGGCCAGCACATAGAACAGATCGTGGCCGGGCGGGGCCAAGCTCGGGTCGCTGGCCGTCGGCCTGGTGACGAGCAACGACGGATCCCGCATCAGCCGGCCATAGCGGATGATGTCGGTGAATGTCTGGTCCCATGCTGCGCCGAACACGATATTGTGGTGTGCCAGTGCGCGATTCGCCGATGGCCGCCGGGGGCAGCCGATGTGAGCGACAACCGCCGACGGCGCCGGCCGCCGGGTGCCGATGCGGCGGGGTTCGCGGCCCAGCATCGTGTAGGTTTGCGGCAGTTCGCTGGTCAGCACGACTGCGTCGCAGGTGATGCGCTGATCCTGGTCGGTATGAACCGCCGCGACGCGGCCGCCCGCGCGTTCCAGCCCGGTGACCGTGGCACCGTAGTGGAATCGCACTCCGGCATCTGTCGCGGCGGCGGCCAAAGCATCGGGCAGTACTCGCACGCCGCCGCGCGGGAAGAGAACTCCCGAAACGGTATCCATGTAGGCGATGACCGCGTAGACCGCCAGAGCCTGCCGGGGTGCCACCCCGGCATACAGCGACTGGAAGGTGAACACTCGTCGCAGTCGCGGGTCGGTGATGTGGCGCTTGACCATGACATCCCATTTGCGGAATCCGCCGATCGCCGCCAGCTTCGCCAGCTGCGGATTAAGCAGCGACAGTGGGGAATCGAAGTTCCTTGCGATGAACCCCTCGAATTCGGTGCGGTACAACTGGGTCAGCCAGTCGCGTAGCTGCCGGTAACCGGCGGCCTGCTTGGCGTCGGCGAATTCCTCGATCGTGGTAGCCATTTGATCAGCATCGCTGTGCACATCGATGCTGCTGCCGTCGGCGAACTGCGCGCGGTAGGCGGGATCCACTGCAAGTAAATCCATTCGCCCAGAACTGCTTTCACCGACCGCGGCGAACGTCTCATCGATAACATCTGGCATCGTCAGCACCGTCGGTCCGGTGTCGATCCGGTAGCCGTCGACATCGAGGCGCCCCGCGCGTCCACCTGGCCAGCTTTCACGTTCGACGACCGTGACTTCGCGGCCACGGCCGGCCAGGTGCAGGGCCGCGGACAGGCCCGCGAAACCTGCGCCGACCACGACCACCCGATCACTCGGACCCTGCACGGTCCGCATCAGCGGATACCTCCCGCAGTCACAAGTGTCATTCGGTGCGCTCCGTGCATATCGCGGCCATATTCGCCAGCGCGGCGCATATCGATTCATCGAGCCGAAGCTCGTCGAGCCCATCGCGCGCCGATGCCACGCGGTCGCTGATCAAGTCTTCGATCCACTGCACGGCGCCGGTCGTGACGATCAGCGTACGCCAACGGTCGATCGCGGTGTCGTCAAGTTCAGCGTTGTTCATCAAGTCCGTGAGCTGTCTGCGGGTGGGCGCGTCGGCCAGTCGGTGTGCGGCAATCACCACACTGGTCGCTTTGCGCTCGACGAGATCTCGGCCACTGGGTTTACCGGTTACCGCCTCGGAGCCGAAGACGCCGAGCAAATCATCACGGAGCTGGAACGCTTCTCCGATGGCGGTGCCGTAGCGGCCCAGGCCCGATAGCGTGCGATCGTTGCAGCCGCTCATCGCCGCACCGATCTCCAAAGGCCGGCGCACCGTGTAATTGCCCGACTTGCGGCGGGCGACTTCCAGCACAACCGCCATCGAGGGCAGGTCGCGGACATCGCTTGCGAGATCGGCGAATTGGCCCAGCGCCAACTCGGTGCGCATGGCGTCGTAGCGTGGCAACGCCTGTTGCAACCGGCGATGCTCGATGCCGCTCTCGCGGAGCATCTGCTCAGCCCAGATCAGGCACAGATCGCCGAGCAGGATCGCGGCTGACTCGCCGAAGCGGCGTGGTGATCCGGATAGCGCCCGCTTTCGATGCCAGTCGCCGAACTGAATATGCGCCGCCGCGCGCCCCCTCCGCGACGGTGAATCGTCCATGACATCGTCTTGCAGCAACGCGAAGGCGTGCAGCAGCTCCAAGCTGGCGGACGCGTAGCGGGCCTCGTCACTGTCCGCGGCGCCGGCCCGCCACCCCAGATACATGAAGGTGGAGCGCAGGCACTTGCCGCCGGTGAGGAAGTTCAGCAGGATGTCGCCGGCAACCTCGACACCGGCCTCATCCAAGTCGGCGGCGCAGCGGTTGGCGACAAATTCCGCGACGTGGGTCAGCACAGTGCGCCGCAGCCCGATTCGCCATACGTCGAACTGCCCGGGATCTGACCAGGATTCCTGATGCAGCGATACCGGCTCCGTGGAAGGCGCCAACGACAATGCGCCCAGTGCGACCGGCTTGGCCACCGAAGCCCCCTCGAAAGATCGGGTTGCCACCAGTTCGAACGGCTCAGACTCACGCGGTCATACCCCCTGACAACGAAGGCAAACACGCGCCGACTGGCGGTACCCATATTCGCTTCACAAGATTAAAGTTTAACTTACTGAACTTATAGCGCACTCGCCAGAGCAAAGCCACCATGGCTTATCGTGTGGCTCATGACTGCCGCCCGGCGCGAGCGAAGCGCCCTCGTGGAGACCCTGCGCAGAGTCGGGCCCGACGCGCCGACGCTGTGCGCCGGCTGGACGACCCGGGACCTGGCAGCCCACCTCGTCGTCCGGGAACGGCGACTGGACGCGACGCCGGGAATCACGATTCCCTTCCTGGCCGGTTACACCGCCAAGGTGCAGAACCAGACGGCGGGGTCGAACAGCTGGGACGACCTTGTCGAGATGGTCGCGTCGGGGCCGCCGATCTACTCGCCGTTCAAGCTGCTCGACTCGGTAGCCAACCTCGGCGAGATGTTCATCCATCACGAGGACGTGCGCCGCGCGGTCGACGGCTGGCAGCCCAGGGTGCTCGACGCATCGACCGTCGCCACGCTGCGCCGTCAGCTCGCGCTGCTGAGTCGCATGACGCTGGCGAGGCTGCCTGCTCAGGTCAGCCTGCAGACGACCGACGGGCAGCGGATTGCCCGCGTCGGCCGGGGCGATACCGTCACAGTGAGCGGTGAGCCGCAGGAGTTGGTGTTATTCGTCGCAGGCCGCGACGCCGCGCGCGTCGAATTCGACGGCGACGCAGCGGCCGTCGCCGCCGTCCGAGCGTCGAAGCGCGGCCTGTGATCAGCGGCCGAGCAGATGCCGCAGCGTCTGGTCGAGGCCCGGACGGCGAAACCGGTGACCGGCCTGTTGCAGCCGGGTCGAGTGTCTGGTCGCCACGGTCGTAGCCGTAGTATCCGATCGCCGAGGCGCTGATCAGCACTTTCGGTCCGCGGGCTGATTTCGCGATCAGCTCGGCCAGCCGGCGGGTGGGACCGATCCGACTGTCGCGGATCGCGGCTCGGTACGACTCAGTGAAGCGGCCGGCGATCGAGGCGCCCGCCAGGTGAATCAACGCATCGTCGCCGGGCGGTGGACTAGCGATCCGGCAGCGCGTGCTCGACGATGGGCAGCCGCGGCAGCGGCTGACGTTCGCGGCGTTTGGCCGCCAGGTATACCTGAGCGGTCTCCTCGGCCACCGTGTGCCAATCGAAATCCGAGGTCAGGCGTTCACGCGCGGCCCGGGCCCGGCGCGCAGCGGCGGCCGGATCGTCAAGCACGGCGGCGACGGCTTTGGCCAGCCGCGTCACATCGCTGGGCGGACAAGACATCCCGGTCTCGCCGTTGATCACCGCCTCGCCCAGGCCGCCGATGTTCGACGTCACCAACGGCGTTCCCGCCGCCGCGGCCTCCAGCGCCACCAGGCCGAATGGCTCGTAGTGGCTGGGTAGCACCGCCGCGTCGGCACGGTGCAGCGCCGCCAAGAGCTCGTCGTGGTCGAGACGCCCGACGAACCGCGTTGCCTTGAGCACTCGATGTTTACGAGCCTGCTCGACGAGCCAGTCCTGCTGGGTGCCCTCACCGGCGATCGTCAGCGTGGTGCCCGGGTGGGTGCGCCGGATCCGCGGCAGCGCCGCGATGGCGTCGTGCACGCCCTTCTCGTATTCCAGCCGGCCCACGAACAGCAGTTCCGGCGGCTCACTGGGCCCACGGTGGCGCCGACGACTCGCGAACGGCCAGCGGGCTGCGTCGATGCCATTGCGGATCACGGTGACCTCGGCCAGCCCGGGCCCGAACAGTTCGGTGATCTCGTCACACATCGACGCCGAACACGTGATAAGAGAATCAGATTCGCGCACCAACCACGATTCCACGGCATGTACCTGCCTGCTCAGCGATCCAGAGACCCATCCGGAATGCCGACCGGCTTCGGTCGCGTGAATCGTGGAAACCATTGGCACGTCAAAAAACTCAGACAGCGCGACGGTGGGATGAGCGACCAGCCAGTCATGGGCGTGTACGACATCGGGGCGCCACGGGTGGTCGCTCGACCGGTCCTTCAGCGACAATCCGGCGCGTATCATGGCGTGGCCCATGGCCAGCGTCCAGGCCATCATGTCCTCGCCGAAGGTGAACTCGTGTGGATCGTGTGCGGCCGCGACGACTCGGACGTCCTCGCTGATTTCATCCGACGACGGGTGAGTGCTCGGATCGGTTCCTGACGGGCGGCGGGACAGCACGACAACTTCGTGCCCCGCGGCCACCAACGCCGTCGACAGGTGATGGACGTGGCGACCGAGCCCACCGATGACCACCGGCGGGTACTCCCACGACACCATTAGAACTTTCATCGCGGCAGCCTGCGTGCGTCCAGTGCGCCGAACAGCCCGTCGGCCCGGTTCCAGCCATCGGCCAGGCGCTGCGCGACCTCCCGGCGGCCGGACGCCAGCGCGCCGGCGATCTCGCGGGTGGCGTGTGCGTGCAGATGAGCCCGGTAGCGGGCGTAGTCGGCGGCCGAGTCCTTACTCACCATGAACGGCCAATCGCTGGACACGGTAAGCAATGTCTCGCGCAGGATCTGATCGGCGATCTGGTCGCGGGGGATCGGCCCGTCCAGGGACGCCGGCTGTGCCAGCGCCTTATCGACGGTGCTCAGCGCCGTGTCGACGACCTCGGTGTTGAGGTGCACCAGGTCGGCCACCTTGTCACCGGCCCAGACCTGCCAGTCCTTGCCGGAACCCCAAGAGCTGGGCGGTAATTCGACAGCATCGCCGACGAAACCCTCGGCGATGGCGTCGCTCAGCGTGCCGATGCGCACCCCGGCTGCCGGCAATGCCCGCAGCACCCGTTCCAGCCACACCGGTCCCTCGTACCACCAGTGGCCGAACAACTCGGTGTCGAACGCGGCCACGACGTGCGCGGGCCGTCCGATGCGCTCGGATTCGGACTGCAGCCGGCCGCGGACCACGTTGACGAAATCAGCGACGTGGCCGTCGATTGCGTGATCGGCACGCTCGGGATCGTAGGGCGCCTTGGCGTCCGATGGCACATTGCGGCCGGTGACCCGGGCCGGCTTGAGGCCGGTGCGGTGATCGTAGGTGTGGAAGTCGCGGTAGGCGGCGTGGCCGGGATAGCCGGATTTCGGCGACCACACCCGGTAGCTGACCTGCAGGTCGCGCCCAAACGCGACGACGTCGGAATCGCCGACCGGCCGGCCCAGCGCGGTGTCACCATGCAGCGACGGCCCGTCGACCATGAAATGGCCGACTCCGGCGGTCGCATAGTCGTGTTCCATCCCCGGGGCGTAGGCGCATTCGGGTGCCCATATTCCAATCGGCGTGTGCGACAACCGCTGCCGGGCATCGGCCAGGCCCTCGCGCAGCGCGAATTCGCGCAGCCGCGGTGTCAGCAACGGCTGAAAAGGATGCGCCAGCGGACCGCCCAACAACTCGACCGTGCCGGCGTCGATCAGCCCGCGTAGCAGCGGGCTCGCGCCATGGTGCCACCCGGTGGCGAAATCGTCTAGCGCTTGCTCGGTCTCGGCGAATTCACGAATCCCAAAGGTCCGCAATGCTTCTGGTGTGCAGGATGAAGCGGCATCCGAGAGGTCTCCGGGGCGGACGCTGGCCGCCTCGGCGGCGCGCAGTTGCCAGTTGGCCAACCAGTGGTACATCCCGTCCAGGCAGTACGGGTCGTCAAGCTGCGCGGTCACCACCGGCGTCATGCCCAAGGTGATCAGTCGACGGCGGTCCTCGCCGGCCAGTTTGCGCAGCACCCGCAGCAGCGGCAGATAGGCGGCCGACCACGACTGGTAGAGCCATTCCTCACCCACGGGCCAGCGGCCGTGGTGGGCCAGCCACGGCAGATGGGTGTGCAGCACCAGGGTGAACAGGCCGGGCACCTGGCTACCGGTCGGCTGATTCATCGGCGCACCGCGATTGCGACCAGATCGAGGCTCTCGTCAATGTTCCGCGCTTCTGCCTCGACAACATCGAAGTCAGCGGTGGTCACCGCGGCGACATCGGCCAGCAGCTCCGCCGGCCAGGGCGCGTCGGCGACCGCCCGCGCGATCTGGGCGTCGATGATCGAGCCGCCGTGCCGGGCATCCAT
>JAFAID010000113.1 GCA_019236925.1 Mycobacterium sp.
CGGGTTCGTCTTCAACCGCATTTGGGCCGCGATCAAGCGCGAAGCGCTGATGGTGCTGCAAGAAGGCGTCGCGACCCCCGAGGACGTCGACCGGATTTGGCAGCAGGTGTTCCGCTCGCCCGCCGGCCCATTCCGCATGATGGATCAGATTGGCCTTGACGTGGTGCGCGACATTGAGGAGCACTACGCGCACATTCGCGACGGGATCCCGGAGGGCCCGCGCACGCTCTTGGGGGAATACATTGCTCGCGGACATTTGGGAGTGAAGACCGGCCGGGGGTTCTATGCCGACTATCACGTCGACGATGAAGACCGCTGACCGACCCGATAGGCGCCCCGTGCTCGGCGCGCGGCAACGATCGTGTCGGCGACGAAGCCGACATGTTCAGGAAGGCGTCCAGGTCAAAAGGGCAAGACTTCGCAACTCGCCCTCACTGAGCACACCGCGGTCGACGAGAGCCGTAGGCAGTAACCATTCGCGGCAGTTACCCGCGAGAACAGCTACATTCGCGGTTTGAATAGGTAGATGATGGCTATGGCCTCGGACCAAGGGAGGTGTCCAGAGACGCCTGAAGTGATGTCGGGACCTCATACAGCCGCTCGCGTAGAGGTGCTACATGAGAGTGCGCGCACGCGCGTGTCTCGGCTGTTCTTGCCTGGGTGCACGGTCATCCGTAAGGAGCCGCTGGGACACGATGCGCGGCGCCGACTGCAGCGCGAGGTATGGATGTTGCAGCGGTTGCGTGGTGTCACGGGAGTCATCCAGTTGCTCGATGCACCGCGGTACCCCGGGTCCATCATCTTGGAAGACGCCGGTGGCACGAGTTTGGCCGAGTCGACGAAGCCGTTGGCTGTTGAGACGCTGATTGGGGTCGCGCTGAAGTTGGCCCAGGCCGTCTCGGCGATGCATGGCCACGGCGTGATGCATCGCGATATCGCACCGGCCAACGTCGTGCTAGGAGCTGACAACTCGCCGCTCCTGGTTGATTTCGCGTTGGCGACCTCGCTCGCTGAGATCCGTCCGGAGTTCACCCACCACAGCCAGGTCTTGGGAACGTTGGGCTATTTGGCACCAGAACAGACCGGGCGCACCGGGCGGCCGGTGGATCAGCGCGCCGACCTGTACGCCTTAGGCGCGACACTGTATGAACTGGCGACCGGTGCGCCGCCGTTCGGTTCCGGCGATCCTTTGCGGCTCACGCATGATCATCTGGCGAGGGTGCCCGCCGCGCCGGCAGACGTGAATCCAGCAGTGCCCGGGCCGGTGTCGAAGATCATCCTGCATCTGCTGGAAAAGGAACCCGACGACCGCTATCAGTCAGCTGACGGCCTGATCCACGACTTACAGCAGTGGCGCGACGCCGGTGCAAATGCAGGGACGGTTCTGCGGGTAGGAGAGCGTGATGTTCCCGCGCGGCTATTGCCGCCGTCGCGCCTAGTCGAACGAGACACCGAGGTGGCGACGCTGAAAGCGGCTTTCGACAACAGCCTGGCCGGCGAATGCCGCGGTGTCTTGGTCAGCGGGGCGCCAGGGGTGGGTAAGACAGCGCTGGTTGATGAGCTGCGGCCGACGGTGACAGGCAGCGATGGCTGGTTCGTGACCGGCAAGTTTGACCAGTTTCGACGCGATCTGGAGTTCGACGCGATCTATCAGGCGTTTCGCGCCTTGGGTCGGCTGTTGCTGGCTGAGCCCCCCGATGAGCTGGCCGAGCTTCGCCAACGGCTGTTAGCGGCTCTCGGCCCCAACGCGGGTTTAGCGACTGCGGTGCAGCCGGAGTTTGCAGCGCTGCTCGGCGTGCCACCGGAGCCGGGGGACCCGCTGACGGCGCAAGTGCGGGCGCGGCGCACCGCAGTGGACGTTCTGCGCGCGGTCGCGTCACGGAAACGGCCGGTGATCCTCTTTGTCGACGACCTGCAGTGGGCGGGACGCGTACCCATCAGTGTCATCGACACGGTTGTCAGCGAGGAGCAGATCGAGGGCCTGTTGGTGGTGGCGGCATACCGCGATGACGACGTAGACATGGCGCATCCACTTGCCGCAGCGCTGGCCAGGTGGCGTGAACAGCCGGGCTTGCAGCATGTGCAGCTAGCCAACTTGCCCAGCCCCAGCCTGGCCACTCTGTTAGCTGAGATGCTGCATGCGGACCAAGGCGACGTCGCCGGATTGGCCGACGCGATCGCGCCGCATACCCACGGCAATCCCTACGAGACGGTGGAGTTGCTCAATACGCTGCGCCGAGAGAACCGACTGACGCTGACCTCGACCGGGTGGCACTGGGACGAAAAGGCCCTGCGCTCCTACTTGGACCAGTTCGAGCTGACCGCGCTGCCCGTGGCGCGTTTTCACGCCATGCCACCGGCCTCGCGGGAATTAGTGGAGGTGATGGCGTGCCTCGGCGGCCGAACCCGGCTCGGCGTGCTTCAGACAGCGAGTGGCCTGTCAGCCGGCGTGATGGAGCAGCGGCTCGCCCCGCCACTGGATGAGGGTCTTCTGGTAATGGAATCCGGCGTCGGAGAAGCGGTGCGGTTTCGCCACGACCGGATCCGCGAAGCCTTTCTCGCCAGGCTGAATGGCCAACGGCGAGGCAGCCTGCAGCTGCAGCTGGCGCGGCGGCTGGCCGCAGTCCCGGATTTGTTCGCGGTCGCCGCCGAGCAGTACATCGCGGTAATTGACGCAGTCGACGATGCACAAGAGCGACGCCATGTGATGCCGCTGCTGCGGCGCGCCGCCGAGCAGGCCGCGCTGGTGGCCAACTACCCCCTGGCCGAGAAGTTGCTTACGGCCGCGCTACGCATCGTCGACCCGTCGGACACCGCCACGCTCGTCGAGCTGCACACCGGGCGCCATGCGGCGCTCTACACCCTGAGCCGCATGGAGGAGGCGGACGAGGACTACCGCACGATCGAGCGGCTGTGCACCACCGCGCTGCAGCGGGTCGACGCAACATGTGTGCAGGTGCTCAGTCTGACCAATCGCAAGCTGTTCGCCGAGGCGATTGAGCTCGGCTTGGACGCGCTGCGTGAGCTGGACGTCGAAGTACCGTCCGCCGACCATCTGCTGGCGGTGCTCAATCGCCAGTTCGACTACTTGTACCGGTGGCTGAGTCGCAGTGATGTGGCCGATGACTTGGCCCGGCGGGAGATCACCGATCCGAGGCTGCTCGCCGTGACGCGTCTGCTCAACACTGTCTTTCCGACGGTGTTCTTGGTCGGCGATGTCTTGCAGGGATGGGTGAGCCTGGAAGCGGTACGGATATGGGTTGAGCATGGAACCGCCCGCAGCGTGCTGGGGCCGGCAAGCTACAGCGCCTTCGTCACGATCGGGCTGCGCGACGACTACGCTGCGGCCTACCAAACTTTGCGGCGGTTGCTGGCGTTGGGCGAAGCCCGCGGCTATGAGCCCGAGACCTCCCAGGTGCGGTATTTGTTCTCCCACCTGAGCTACTGGTTCGAACCGATCGAATTCGGTGTTCAGCAGGGAGAGCGGGCCCGTGAGGGGTTAGTGGCCGGTGGCGACCTAGCTACGGCCGGCTACGCCTTTCACGTCAACGACGGCCAACTGGATTGCATACCGACCCTCGACGGCTACGTCGCCGAAGCGGACGCTGCGCTGGCGTTCGTGCAGCGCGCCGGCAGCGAACACACGGGGCAGTGGATAGCGGCCTACCGGTGGTTGGCCGGCGTGCTGCTCGGCGAGAGCTCCGCTCGGGGCGGCGACGCAATACGGATACCTTTGGACGGAACGGCCGACAGTCCGGTGGCGCTTTTCTTCAGGCATCTCGGCTGTGCCATTGCCGCCGCTATATTTGACCATTCCACCGATCTGGCGGAGCACACCGCCGCGGCGATGCAGTTTCTGCATGCAGTGGTGGGTCTTTATGGGACCGCGGTGGCTCGGCTGCTGTGGGGGCTCGCGCTCGCCGCGGGCGCCAGAAGCAGTCACGGCGAGGAGCGGGTTGCTCAGCTGTCTGAACTGGAGGACGTGACCCGGTGGTTGGCCGCGTGCGCCGCCGACGCACCGATGAATTTCCTGCACCTGCTGCGGCTCCTAGAGGCCGAGCGAGCGTGGGCGGTTGGCGACCTTCACGCCGCCGCACTCGCCTTCGATGCGGCCCGCGCTCAGGCGGCCGTTCAGCAGCGTCCCT
>JAFAID010000149.1 GCA_019236925.1 Mycobacterium sp.
TCCCGGCGATGTCGTCGAGGTGCGCAACACCGGCGGCGGACCGTTACAGCTCTGGCAGAACGGCGACTGGGGCGTGCCGTGGGGCCAGTGGGCGCCCGCGTAGCGCATTGACCGCCGTGGGCGGAAGTGTCGAGACCGGGGGCCCGGACCTAGGTGGCTGGTGTCGAATGGGCTTCGTGGGGTAGGTGGTAACCGCGCTGCAGTTGTGCTTGTTGTGGCGGCTGGTTCGGTTATGAGGGGTTCGGTCGGTTGACGTGCCTACTGTCTGGTCCAGACCGGGCAGAATCAGCCGGAATCTTGTCTTCCGGCAAGGCTTTTCAGGTCATTGCCGGCATGATCTCCCACCCCTGGCCGGTGGCTCGGCGCAGTCTGAGCGCACCGAGGCGGGCCAGGTTGACCGCTGCGGCCAGCAGGGAGAAGTCGGCGGCGACCTTGGTGATGCCGCGTACTCGGGCGCGGCGCCCGCCGTGTCGGCGGCGCATCAGGTGGGCGATCTTGCGTTCCACTTTCGGGCGGGTGGCGTTGTACTCGGCGACCCAGGCGGGGTCGGCCTGGGCGGTGCGGGCGCGGGCCAGTTCGGCCTCATAACGACTGATCTTGATGGTGCGGCCGGCGGCCGAGCCGGTGCACTGGGTGGCCAGCGGGCAGGCCGCACACGCCGCGCCGAACACGGCGACACCGCCGCCGGTGGTGGCCGGGCGGATCGTCACGGTCACCGCGTTCGGGCAGGTGACCGTGCCCGAGTCCAGGTCGATGGCGAAGCGGTCCTTGGCGAACCGCCCACCCGGGGCGGTCGGCGGCTGCACCTTCGTAAAGATCTGCGCGCCCGCGGTTTCCAGCCCGGCCAGCAGCTTGCCCGCGCCGTAGGCCGCATCGCCGTAGACCGCCGGGCCATCCTCGCCGCGCTCGGCGCCCTCGGATGCCTCCGCACCGCCGGCGCCGAGGTCCGGGTCATCGTCGCCGCCCGCGTCGGCGTCGGTGGCCTCGGGCAGGTCGTCGGCGAGCAGATCGGCAGCGGGTTCGGCATCGCCGGCGTTGGCCGCGGTGACCTCGGTGGCGGTCACGATCTCGGCATCCGGGTCGATTGCGATGTGGCCCTTGAAGCCGTCGAACCCGCGCGCCGAGGTCTTGTGCCCGTGCCGCGCGTCGGGGTCCACCGTGGAGATCACCCGGTCAGCAGCGACCCGGCGTGCGATGCGGAACACCCCGTCGCCGGGATCCTGGTCGAGGTCCTGGCCGACCACCGTGGCCACCAGCTTCGCGGCCTGGTCCACCCCGGGGGTCAGCTCCCGCCCGTCCAGCGCCGCCACCAGCGCCATCGCGTCGCGGGCCAGCGCATCCACCAGCGCCGCGCGGGCGTCCGGGTCGTCGTAGTCGCACACCGGCTTACCGGCGGCCGCGTAGTCGTCATCGCGGCACAACAGCCCCCGCAACTCACCCGCCAGCACCGGATCGGCCGCCCTCAACAAGCCGCGGATCGCCGAGCGGATCAAGGTGACCGTGTCCATCGTGGCCACCGCGTCATACAGCGGGGTCGAATCCAGCACCCGGCGCCGGCCCACCAACCCCGCGGCCTTGGCCGCCTCCAAGGTGACCTCGAAGATCCGGTTCGGCCGATCCGAGCGGGCCAGCCGGGCGCGCATGTCCACCAACACCGTGTGCACAAACCCCGGATAGTCGAAATCCAGCCCACCGGCGGCGTACTTCCAGCGCGCATCAAACGCGAACCGCTCCACCGCCTCGCGATCCGACAGGCCCTCGATGCGCTGCAGCACCATCACCACCGCCACGATCATCGGCGGCACGCTGCGCCGTCCCACATCGGTGAACAAATCCGCGAACATCTCATCGGGAAACAAGTTGAAGCACTCCCGTTGCAGCACACCATAAATCGAGTCCGGCGCCACCCGGTCCTCACAGAAATTCGCCGTCGACCGCCACAGATCCGCCTGAACAGGCGTCCGTCCCAACGTCACCCACTCATCCAACTCGAACCGCGCCGATCAGCCGGGCACCGCCACGCGAAAAACACCAGCCACCTAGTGTCCTGCGCCGGAAATGAGCTGTATTAGTGTAGGCTCGATGGATGGCGCGTATGGGCAGGCCGGTGGCGGAGTTGGTGTTGACCGACGACGAGCGTGACGCGTTGCAGCGCTGGGCGCGGCGGGCGAAGTCG
>JAFAID010000193.1 GCA_019236925.1 Mycobacterium sp.
TGACCATCGACGGCGGTATGACCACGTGGTGAGGTCAACATGCAGCTTGATCGGCTGATCACGGTCGTCGGCGCCCATGCCGAGGGCGAAGGCGGACGCGTCATCACGGGGGCGTGCTGCCGCCGCGTGGCGCCACAATGTTCGAACGGATGCAGACCCTGAAGCGCGAAAGCGACTGACTGCGTGGCATGCTGCTCTCCGATCCGCGAGGCGGCGTGCTGGCATGCGTCAACCCGAACACCCCGCCCGCACGCACCGATGCCGATTTTGGCATGGCCACCGGCTCGGCGACACATGGTTTGGTTGAGCAGTTCTCGCTGGGCGGAATCCTGTCTGTCCAGGACGCTGCCGGCGTCTGCGTTTGGGCTCGCAACGCTGCAAATCAGACACTCACCTTGAAGGAGGGTTCGACCTCAACCGGACCAGGCCGGTCACAAGGCGAGCGGCCTATCTTGCCTTCTACTTAGCGATTCATGTCGACCCAGATCGTCCCGCTCATCGTACCCCACAGTCGGCACGACATCTGAACGGATGGTGTACGGACGCTTTAGACTAGCACTTCGAGGGCGTGTGCATACGGTTCGGCCCGCGCGACCGGTCGGACTTCTTGCCGCCTCGGGAATCGATCGGGCCTGGCTTCGAAAGGCCAAGGTCATTTAAAAGACGTTCGGCAGCCAGCAGGTCCGAGGTCACCGCGCCATCCCTAAACCCATCGAAGATCGGCTGCAGAAGCGCTCCGGCTTGCTCCTGTCGTCCGTGCGAGATGAGCAACACCGCGAGATCGAGGGCGGCGCGCAGCTCCCACGCCCGCGCGCCCTGACGACAGCTCAATTCGAGCGACTGCATGAAGCACATTTCGGCATCGCCCACCTCGGACTGCGACATCGCAATGAGGATCGAACCCTTCACACGCAGCAGCTCTGGGAGATGGACTGCGTCTCCATTTGCCTCGACCCGGCAAATTGTTTCGTCGATCACGCTCATTGCCTCGGCAACCCTCCCGAGTGCCGTTATACCAGCCCGCTTAAGGGCTGACCGTTGCCCAGTGCCGGTTTCCGATTGACCTGATGCGTTCTGGGTCTTCGATGAGGAAGAGCCAAGCCGCCGTGCAGGCTTGGACGATGTCTTCGTAGCTGTCCCAGACGCGGGCGCAGAGTTTGTTGGCTCGCAGATACTGCCAGACGTTCTCCATCGGGTTCAGTTCGGGCGAGTAGGGCGGCAAATGAAGCAGGACGATGTTGTCCGGCACCGCGAGCTTGCCACCGGTCTGATGCCAACCGGCGCCGTCGCAGACCAACGCCGCACGAGCGCCCAGGGTGACCTGGGCGCTGATTTCCGCGAGATGCAGGTTCATGCACTCAGTGTTGACGGTGGGCATGATCATTGCGGCACCAACGCCACGTGTCGGGCAGATCGCGCCGAACAGATAGGCGGTGTCGTGACGGTTGTCGTGCACCATCGGCGGCCGCGAGCCGACCGGCGCCCAAACATAGGCGTGCGTCCCTTTCTGTCCCACTCTGGCCTCATCCTGGAACCAGACTTCGACCGGCGTGCCGGGGGCCGCTCCGCGCAGGGACCGCTTCAGTAGAATGCTGAAGTTTTTTTAAAAGCCTCCTGCGCCGCCTGATCCCGCTTGGGATGGAAAGGACGCGGCTGCAAGCGGGTCAGCTTGAGCTTGTGCAGCCATTTGCCGATCGTGCTCTCGGTCACCGTCACCGCGAACCGCCGGGCGACCTCGTCGCGCAGATCGACGCAGCGCCAACGCACGACCCGGTCTGTCGCAGGATCAGGACCGTCGATGACCAAGTCCCGCAGTTCCAGCATCTGCGCCGGGCTCAGTTTCGGCGCGCGGCCGGGAGCTGAGCGGGAGATCAGTCCATCCACCCCGAGGTCGTTATAGCGATGCACCCAGTCACGCAGGGTTTGGCGGTCCATTCCGGTTTGTTGCGCAGCCTGGTGCCGTGAGGCGCCGTCCAGGATCATCGCGATCGCCAACAACCGTCGGCTCTGCTCCGCGTCTCGGCTTGCCGCAGCAAGCCTGCGCAGATCGGTCGGTGAATGACCCTCGCGTGTTATCCGAACCGCAGCGCTCATCAGATCCCCCAAACGCGGCGAATCGCCGCACCAGAAGATCGAATCTCAGTTCCGCCGTTCGGGGAATCCCCCGAGAGTCAGTCTCACCGACGCCTGGTATAAGAGCACCGCCGCAGGCTCGGACCGGCGGCGTGACCGATGCGCGCGAACAGTATCAGACCAGCATCGGCGACGGCCGTTGGCAGGCAGCTGT
>JAFAID010000227.1 GCA_019236925.1 Mycobacterium sp.
TTGTGTGCCTTACGAGAAGGCGTCGACACCGCCACCCCGGCAGGGCGTACCGTGGCGGCGATCATGGCCACCCTGTCCGAACTCGAACTCGAGTTCGGACGCGAGCGCCGCACCGAGTACCGCCAATCCTGCCAAGCCCGGCGCCTGCCGGCCACCAAGTCGCCCAAGCTCAGCCCGGGAAGGCAAGAACAGTTGCGGCGCTTGGCCGCGACCGGCGAACCGTGCGCGCGTTGGCCGAAGCGTTCGGGATCGGCCGAGCCGCGGTCTACCGCTATCTGGCTTCGGAGTAACGCACCGGCTCGATAAGTTCACGGCGCGGGAGTCTTTCGCCGGGTGCGCGGGTGGGTTGTATTCGGTCACCATTGTCGGGTGCAGGAGTGGGCGGAGGCCGATCTGGCGTGGCAGTTGGCCGACCTCGTCGCCGGGCGGTTGAGCGATGTCACGCGCACCGCGATTTTCGCCGAGCTGGGCGCGGGCGAGTCCTACCGAGTGATCGTGAAACTGTTGGAAACCTCGGTGCAGGACCGGGTGTCTGTGCCGCCCGAATTGGTAGCAAGGCTGCAAGAATGGCTCGACAGTCACCGCGGCACTGGGGATGAGCCGCGGTTGCGCGCCCTGCTTGACCGGATTACCTGATTGTCGCAGTGTTTGGGCGCACGACGTGGAGGCGCCCCCGGACTGCAGAATAGTGGTCCGTTCGGATGACGGTGGTTGAGGGTTGTCCCGAAAACCTTCGATTTCGGGACGCAGGTGGGCCCGGACCGCGAAGGCCCGGGCCACCTTTGCGATGTTCATTTGATCTTGTTGTAGAGCCCTTCTCCAGCGGCCTCCCAGGCCGGACCGGCCGCTGCCGACCTTGCCGGTCACCGGGTCGATGATGGTACCGGCGAAGATCGTGTCGTCCGGGGCAACAAGGGCAAGACCGCAGCACGGCGGTCCCGGCTGCGGCTACCGCAGCGCCCGCACCCGGCGACTAGGGCTTGCGCACCATCGCTTTGATCTTCTCGCGATCCTCTTTGACTCTGAGGGTATCGCCGCCGATCAAGTGGACCAGCGAGCCGCTGCCACCCCCACTCCCAGAGATATGGGTGACGTTGTCGACGTTCACCACCACCGTCGGGCCTTCGTGATCCGTGAGGTCAATCCACATGGCCACAAGGTAGCCGCTCCCTTGCGGTGACCTCATTCGGTCGAGACAGCTTGGCTTTGGCGCCGACTATCGCACACCCACCGATACGGGCTCACTGCACGCATAGCTCAAACCAGCAACCCTTCGGTTAACAGCCGAACGCTCTGCCGGTTCGCCTACCTCGCCGACGGGTGTCGGCTAGCGCTAACGTCGCTAACGCACCACCTGTAGATGGTTGCCTCGCCGCGGCTTACGGGGATCTGACGGCAGCTCGACCCACATCTCGTCATGTGTCCGAACCGGCTTTTCCTGCTGCGGCAGCCGATCCGTAAACAGTACAAGCGTCTCACCCAGCCGTGTGGCAGCCGGGGCGACAAGACCGCGATATCCAAGCTGGTGAGCCGCAGCGGACACATTCTGACAAGCCGTATACGCGTCGCGATCGTAGGTCTCCGACTGCAGCTGCTGCATCGTGAGGCCGGCCAGAACGCGATTAGCGGCCGAGCGTAGATCCAGAATTTCCGATACCGACACCTCACACGTGACCAACACCCGCGGCCTGATCGGCGGAGGCGGACCATCCACGGGGTCGATCAAATGCCGATAGGCCTCGACAATCACCGAGTCTGTTGGCTTTCCCAGGTACAGCACGGGATAGCTGTCCTCAACGCCCCATCGGCCCTGCGCCGACCGTCCGTCCAGTCCTGTATCGGCGTATTTCGCCGCAACGTGTCGCTGCCACGTCCCTTCCACTTCGGTCGGCTTTGCCTTTGCGAGACGTTCCGGGAGTGACTCCACTACTAACTACATCCCGCCTGCTACCCACTTGGCCTCGTCAAGCACCCGGTCGATCTGTCCTTCGGTGAGCAGATCGATGGGCCTGCGCATCTCGAGGTTGCGGTTACGTGAATGCAGCCAGATGTCGATTCCCTCGTCGGTGTAGGAGTCGCTGAGCAGTTGGACCACCATGCGGACGTCCAGCAGCCGCTTGACCGCCTCACCGCGCGGCGTATTGTGCCCCGTCGCCCAGTTCTGGACGGTACGAGTGCCCGATCCCACTGCCTGAGCGAGCTCGGATTGGCTGATTCCGGCGTTGGTTACCTCGTTCACGACCCGCATGTAGGTCACCGACCCGGCTCCGCTTGACGGCCGGGGCGGGCGCTTACTTTTCTTCTTCTGCCTCGTTGGGGTGTCGCTCATGCGTCCTTTTTCGTAGTCATCTGCTTATTATGTTGCATTCTAGGTGCGTAGCAAGTTGCGTTCCGAATTGCGTGTCGAACTTCCGAGACGGTACCATCGACCATCAAGGAGTTAATCATGGCGGAGCTGCTGATCAGGGCGTCATCTCAAGACGGCGCACTGCTTCGTCGGATCTACGGATTCGATGGACAACCGCCGGCCCCAGCGCGGCCGGACCGCATTGTCGTCGACGCCCATGTCCCCCTCGGCAGTCGTGGCACCGGAATTGCCGCGACGGCCCGCCGCGCCGGCATTCCGCTGCTGATTGATCCGCAGACCTTCTACCTGCAAGGTATTCAGCATCCTGATGATCGTTGGGCCCGTCTGCCCTATGGCCGAGCCGAAATGTGGACCCCGGAACAGGCGGCCGACCTTTTTGCTCTCGACGAGCTCATCGCCCAGACGGTCGAGCATCAGGTCACCCACGACGCCACCGCGATCATCCCGCCCTACGTTCACATCGACCGCCCGACCAGTCCGTGGATCGCCGTGCAGGCACAAATGTGGCAGCACACTCGCAGACTGATTGATCGAGAGGGCATTTCACTGCCCGTGACTGCGGTGCTTGCGTTGGGATGGCGGGCCCTTGATCCCCTCCAAGGGGCGGCTTCGCTTGCGCCGGTATTCGCCGCCCTCGCGCAGCTGGGCCCGCATGAGGTCGCTCTGGCCGCATCGAAGGTCGACCAAGGTGTCCGCCCACAGGATCGACTCATGGATTTGGTCCTCATCGTCGAGCGTCTGCGCCAGGAGCACCGCGTCATCATCTGGGAGCAGGGACGTCTAGGTGAGGTAGGCATTGCCGCCGGCGCCATCGGCTACGAGTGCGGGATCGGATGGCGTGAGGGGCCCGATCTGGGCACCGCGGCCAACTCCCACCGCCGCCCGCAGCAACCCGGGCCCAGACCACGCCCGGTGTACATCCCCACGCTTGGCCGTAGCATTCCCAAGCGATCCCTGCAGGCCCTGCGGGAACACCGCGATATCTGGATGACCTTGGTCTGTCCAGAACGCGACTGCTGCTCCGCCGGAGGCCAAGATCTCCTCGCCGATGCGCGAGTCCACACGATCGTCCAGCGTGTCCGCCGACTCCAGCAGATCGCCCAAGTCGACCGGCCCGTATGGCGATGGCAGCACCTCGCCGAGTCGGCTGACGCCGGCCTAGAGCTCGCTAACCGCATCAACAGACGCGCCGCCACATCACCGACAATCTCACGAGTAGACACCCATGCGCTGTCGGCGATCGGCGCTGTTAGCCACACACGCCGACTCGACACGCGGTCGCGGAGAGTGGCTTAGCGTCCGTCCCGAAAACCTTTCGATTTTGGGACAGCTGTTCTGGCCTCATGCGTATGGGGGGTCGGCTTAGCAGTGGAACGATTTTGGGTGTTTTGGCGACCTCGAGTGGTCAGGCTGTGGTGCGCAGGAGGCGACACGCCCACGGCCAACTTTGCGCCGCACGTGTCGGACCGCGCGACGACCATTGCGCGCGCCGATATCAGCTGTTCGAAGTGCCTAGCCAGGCCAGCACGGCGGTGCGGGAGAGCCGCCACTGGTCTCCTAATCGGCGCGCCGGTAGCTCGCCTGAGGTGATCAGGGTCTGGACGTCCTCGACGTCGACCCGCAGTAGGTCGGCGGTTTCTTGAACAGTCAGCACATCGTCCGGGGGTGATGCCGGTTCCGGCGAAATGGATCGGTTGCCTGATGGCCGCAGGACGTCGCCCGCGGCAGCGACCTGTAGCGGTCGTGGCATGACCGCACCGCCGTCAGTCACGCGTTCTCCGCAGCGGCCGACGCGCTGATTGTCGACGCCGAGCCAAGCCGGCAAAAGTAGTAACGGGCAAGTAGCCGATTGGTAATCAAAAAGCAACTGCGG
>JAFAID010000201.1 GCA_019236925.1 Mycobacterium sp.
GCGAGTTCCTGCCGAGCACCCAGCCGCTTGCGGGCCGCCGCGCTCGCTTCCGCCGCGGCCGCGACATCACCTGCGGCCAGGGCCGCCGTGGCCAGCGCGGCATAGCCGTAGCCCTCGCTGTAGCCCCCGAATTGTGCGGCTGCCTCGACGGCCGCTTCGGCGGTCGACCGCGCCTGGCCCGCCTCGCCGTGGTAGGCCAGCGCGTGGCTCAGATTGACCCGACCGCACCACCTGAAGAGGAGATCGTGAGCTGCGTCGGCCTCGTCCGTCACCTCGCGTAACTCGGCGATCGCCGTTCTCACGTCCCCACTCATCATGTGCGCCGAGCCGAGACACCAGCGGCATTTACGCGAATGCAAACGGGCGCCGATGGCGTCGGCCAGGTCACGCCCTTCCACGCCAGCCGTTCGTGTCGCGCCGGCATCGCCTGCCACGTGGGCCGCGAACGCCTGCCAGGACAGGATCTGGCACAGCAGGAACCCGTCTCCCAGTGCCCGCGCGATCTCCATCGCCTCGGCGAAGTAGGGTCGAGCCCCATCGACGTCATAGGAGGCGATGCTCCCACGCGCTATCAGCGCGCGGACCAGCAAAGCCGGGTCGCCGACTTCGCGTGCGATCGCCAGCGCTTGTTGGACCTGATCGGCCTTCTCGCGAATGGCACGCGACGCATGGAGCACGACCCTGTCGGCCAGCGCCCGCGCCCGCACCGCGGGCGCCAATTCGCCGTGCTGGACGCCCGGGTGGTCAAGAACGCCGTCGAACCAGGCCAATCCCTCGCTGACCCGGCCTCGGATGAGCCACAGTGCCTGCAGTGACGACGCGAGCTGCAACGCGAGGTCGTGATCGGCATTGTCGCGGCTGAAGGCGAATGCGGCGCGGAGGTTGTCGATTTCGATTTCGGCCAGCTCGAGCAGCCGCTCGTGACCGGCGGGCGCCGGGCTGTCCAGCTCGGCCGCAAGTGACGTGTAGTGATCGCGATGACGCGCGCGCACGTCGTTCTCCTCACCGGACTCGCCGAGCTTTTCCAGTGCGTACGCGCGCACCGTTTCCAGGAACCGGTAGCGCATCCGGGGGCCGTGGGTTTCGGCCATCGCGAGCGACTTGTCGACGAGCATGGTCAGGTGCTCGAGCACCTGTTCGCGGTCAAGCGCACCGGTGGCCCCGACCGCCTGGGCGGCCTCGAGATCAAATCCACCCGGGAACACGGCCAGCCGACGGAACAAGATCCGCTCGGACTCGCTCAGCAACTCATGCGACCAATCCTCTGAGGCGCGTAGCGTCTGGTGACGATGCACTGCCGTGCGCCCACCGCCGGTCAGCAGCCGGAAGCGGTCTTGAAGACCGTCGAGGATGTCGAACAGCGATAATGCGCGCACCCGCGCGGCGGCCAATTCGATGGCCAGGGGTATCCCATCAAGACGCCGGCAGATCTCCCGCACGACGGCGGCGTTGTCGTCGCTGAGGGCGAAATCGGGGCGAACCCGGCGGGCGCGGTCGGTGAACAGTTCGATGGCTTCGTCGTCCAGCGACAGTGAGGGCACTCGCCAGGTGACCTCGCCGGGCACCCCGACCGGTTCGCGACTGGTCGCCAGCATGGTCAACCCCGGGCATGCGCCGAGCAAGGCAGCGATGCGAGGCGCGCAACTGTCAAGCAGGTGCTCAAGGTTGTCGAGTACCAGCACCATCCGGCGGTCGCCGATGAAACCGGTCAGTGTGTCGAGTAGGGAGCGGCCGGGTTGATCGGGTGCACCCAGTGCACGGGCAACAGTCACCGGCACCAGGCGAGGATCGGTGACAGGCGCCAGGTCCACCCACGATATGCCGTCGCAAAACTCGCCGGCCAGCCGGACCGCGACCTGAACCGCTAAGCGTGTCTTGCCTGCGCCGCCTGTTCCGGTCAGGGTGACGAGTCGATTGTTGGCCAGGATTCGACCCACCTCACGGATCTCGGCATCGCGACCCACGAAGCTTGTCAGCTCCGCTGAGGAGAGCTCCTTAGCACAAGTATTCAGGGCTTGAAGCGGTGGAAACTCGTTGCGAAGGTCGGGGTGGCAAACCTGCACCACCCGTTCCGGGTGTGGCAGATCCGCGAGACGGTAGCTGCCCAGATCTTTTAACCACACGTCGGCTGGGAGCCGATCGGCGGCCACATCGTGAGTCGTTCCCGAGAGCACGATCTGGCCCCCGTACGCCAAATCGCGCAGGCGTGCCGTGCGGTTCATCGTTGGACCCAAGTAGTTGCCGTCGTCGCGCAGTTGCACCTCGCCGGTGTGCAACCCGATGCGCAGCCGGATCGCCGCCAGTAGCGGCATCCGCTGCAACTGCACAGCGCATCCAAGCGCGTCGCTGGCACGCGTGAAGACCGCCACGAAGCTGTCGCGCTCGCTCCGGTCCACTGGGCGCACACCGTCATGGGCGGTGACGATGTCGCACACCGCGTTGTCAAGTTGCGCAACGGCGCTCATCACCTGGTCGGGGTCAGCCTCCCGCAGCAGCGATGAGCCCTCGGCTTCGGCCGCGAGCAGCGTCACGGTCCCCGTGGGCAGAAGCCCGCCAAGGTCCACGTCGCTTTGATTCACCCGCGTCCTGCTACCCATGACGACCTCATAGTTGCCGATCCGCGGTGACCAACGGTGGCTGAACACAAGAGTTATCCGGGTTGGGTCCCTTGCCCACACGTGGCGGTCCGAAGCCCGGGTCTGGCGGCGAGATAGGCGCACCGAACCGTTGCCGGCCGTGTCGGCCGACACCTGGATCAGTTCTCTGCAGGCCGGACATCTTGCACCTCAGTCCTTGGGGACACGTCGGGCTGTGGTCTTCGGACGTCGGTGTCCTCAAGGCGCTGAGCTAAGTGTGGAACGGTCACAGGCCGGTCGGAACGCGTAGTCCACTACTCGAATCTGCGCGCGCTACAACTCGCGACTTCTTTTCGTACTCGATTTCCGTGGTGCGGCGGGGCTAACGGCCCTGCTTCCGGTCGGTATCGCGGCTCGGCTGTACTCGTTTGGGCTCTCCCGGCATCTTCGGGTAGTTAGGCGGATACGGCATATCGCCGAGTCCGCGCTCTTCGTCGGCCTCGACCATCTCGAGCAGCGGTGCAATCGACTGATCCACCGAATCCATATCGGCCCAGGGGTCTTCGCGGCCGGCCACCAGATCGGGCACGGTCGCCATGGTGTAGTCGTCGGGGTCCGCGCTTGCCAGCGCGTCCCACGTCAACGGCGTCGACACCGTCGCGATCGCGGTGCGCCGCACCGAGTACGCCGAGGCGAACGTCCGGTCGCGCGCGTTCTGATTGAAGTCGATGAAGATGCGCTTGCCACGTTCCTCTTTCCACCACGACGTCGTCACCGCGTCCGGCGCGCGGCGTTCCACTTCACGCGCCAGCGCGATGCCGGCGCGGCGCACGGCGATGAAATCCCAGTCGGTTTTGATCCGGACGAACACGTGGATACCGCGGCCCCCCGACGTCTTCGGGTAACCGACCAGTCCGAGTTCGTCGAGCAGCGGCCGAAGCACGTCGACAGCCACTGATCGGGCCTGCACAAAGCCGGTGCCGGGCTGCGGATCCAGGTCGATGCGCAGCTCGTCGGGGTGCTCGGTGTCCGGGCAGCGGACCTGCCAGGGATGCAGGGTGACGGTGCCCATCTGCGCCGCCCACACGATGGACGCCGGATGGGTGACCTTCAGCGCGTCGGCGGTCCGCCCGGACGGGAACGTCACCCGGCACGTTTCCAGGTAATCCGGATGGTGCTGTGGGATCCGCTTTTGGTAGATCTCCTCGCCGTCGATGCCGTCGGGAAAGCGCTGCAGATGGGTCGGGCGGTCCCGCAGCGCGGCGAGCATCGGCCCGCGCGCGACCGCGAGGTAGTACTCGACGAGTGTGCGTTTCGTTCCGTTGGCTCCCAGCTCAGGGAAATACACCTTGTCGGGATTCGTGAGCCGAACCGCGATGCCGTCGACGTCGAGTTCTTCTGCTGCCGCAGCCATATCTGGATTCCAGCATGCCGGACGCCACAATGAACCCATGGACTTACCCGTAATACCGCCGGTGTCGCCGATGCTGGCCAAGTCGGTCAAGACGATCCCGCCCGATTCGTCCTACGAGCCGAAGTGGGACGGGTTCCGGTCCATCTGCTTCCGAGACGCCGATCAGGTCGAGCTGGGCAGCCGCAACGAGCGACCGATGACCCGCTATTTTCCCGAACTGGTCGCCGCGGCCAAGGCCGAGTTGCCCGTTCGCTGCGTGATCGACGGCGAGATCATCATCGCCACCGACCGCGGCTTGGACTTCGAAGCGCTGCAACAACGCATCCACCCGGCCGATTCGCGCGTGCGGATGCTGGCCGAGAAGACGCCGGCGTCCTTCGTCGCGTTCGACTTGCTCGCCCTCGGCGATGACGACTACACCGGGCGGCCATTTTCCGAGCGCCGGGCCGCGCTGGTCGACGCTGTGTCTTCGGCGGCCGAGCCGGGCCGCTTGATTCACGTCACGCCCGCAACGACCGACATGGCAACCGCGCAGCGCTGGTTCGACGAGTTCGAGGGAGCCGGCCTCGATGGCGTCGTCGCCAAGCCGTTGACGATCACCTATCAGCCGGACAAGCGCGTCATGTTCAAGATCAAGCACGAGCGCACGGCCGACTGCGTGGTCGCCGGTTATCGAGTGCACAAGTCGGGCGGCGAGGCGATCGGCTCGCTGTTGCTCGGGCTGTACAAGGACGACGGCACACTCGCCTCGGTCGGGGTCATCGGCGCTTTCCCGATGGCCGAGCGGCGGCGACTATTCGACGAGCTGCAGCCGCTTGTCACCGGCTTCGATGGCCACCCGTGGAATTGGGCTGCCTACGAAGCCGGCGAACGTACGCCACGCAAGAACGAATTCTCCCGCTGGAACGCCGGCAAAGACCTCTCGTTCGTGCCACTGCGACCCGAACGGGTGGTGGAAGTCCGTTACGACCACATGGAGGGTGAGAGGTTCCGTCACACCGCGCAGTTCAACTGCTGGCGCCCCGACCGCGATCCACAGTCATGCACCTACGCCCAACTGGAAAGCCCGGTCACCTTTCGCCTTGGCGACATCGTTCCTGGCCTCAGCACACGCGCCGGCGGGTGATGGCGCCGCGCTCTACAGCCGTCCAGCCAGATATTCCGCCTGGCAGGCGCGGCGCGCCAGCTTTCCGCTGCTGGTCCGCGGAATGGCGCCGGCGGGCACGAGTTTGACGTCGGCGACGGCCACCGCATGTCGTCGCGCGATCGCCGCGCGAATCGCCTGGACCACCGGGCCCGGGTCGGCGCGGCCCGCACCCACGGAACGCTCGGCGACGATCACCAGCCGCTCGCCTGGCTCACCAGGTATCGAGAACGCGGCGACGAAACCGGCGCGGACCGCAGCAGACGCCTCCGCAGTCGTCGCCTCCAGATCCTGTGGGTAGTGGTTGCGTCCGTCGATGATCACCAGATCCTTGATCCGGCCGGTAACATACAGTTCGCCGTCGACGTACACGCCCAGATCACCGGTGCGGAACCATAACCCGTCGGCCGGAGACCCCTTGGCGTGGCTGCCGGCTTCGAGCCTGGCCCGCAGTTTGTTGCGGAACGCGTGCTCGGTCTCGTCTTTGCGACCCCAGTAGCCCGACCCGACATTGTTCCCGTGCAGCCAGATCTCGCCGATCCGCAGGTCAGGCAGCTCGGATCCGGTGTCGGGGTCGACGATCACCGCCCACTGGCTAGGTGACACCTGCCCACACGAGACAAGTGGAACGGCCTCGGCGGCCTGGCGTGAGACCTGCGCAATGCGTCCGGCGCCGAGCTCCTCGCGGTCGACGTGGATCGCGGTGGGGCGGGCGTCCGGAGCGATCGTCGACACCAGCAGGGTGGCCTCAGCCATGCCGTAGGACGGTTTGATCACCGTCGGCGACAGCCCGTAGGGCGCGAACGCGCGGGTGAACCTCTCGATCGAGGCCATGCTGACCGGCTCGGATCCGTTGATCAGACCGGCGACATTGCTCAGGTCGAGGTCTTCACCATCGGGTGGCAGGCCCCGTTGGGCGGCCAGTTCGAAGGCGAAGTTCGGCGCGGCCGCAAACGTGCGACCATAAGTCGACTCGCTGGCAAGCTCCTTAATCCATCGATAGGGCCGACGGATGAACGCGACCGGCGACATCAGCGTGATATGCCCTCCGAAGATCGCCGGATACATGATCATCAGCAGTCCCATGTCGTGATACAGCGGCAGCCAGCTGACCATGCGGTTGTTCCAGTCCACGCCGACCGACAGGATCATTTGCAGCACGCTGGTGCCGACCGCGCGGTGGCTGATCTCGACACCGACAGGTGTGCGGGTGGCGCCCGAGGTGTACTGCAGGTAGGCGATATCATCGTTGCCCGGCGCAACCCAGCTGAACTCTGAACCGACCGAATCTGGGACCGCGTCGATGGCGATCACCCGCGGGCGACGGTCGCGCGGGAGCTTGCGCACGACGGCGTTGACGGATTTAGCTGCGGCGGTCGTGGTCAACACCGCCGACGGTGCGGCGTCGGCCAGCACGAGCTCGAGGCGCTCGGCTTGGCCGGGCAACTCCGGAGCGAACTGCGGGACGGCGACGTTGCCCGCCACGATGGCCGCGAAGAAACCGGCAACGTAGTCGACGCCGTGCGGGGCAAGAATGGCTACCCGGTCGCCGCGCGCGGTGACCTGCTGCAATCGAGCTCCGATCGTGCGGATCCTGGCTCCCAACTGGCTCCAGGTCAGCTCGACTGACTTGCCGTCATTGTCG
>JAFAID010000246.1 GCA_019236925.1 Mycobacterium sp.
TTCCTCGCGCCGCTCCAACTCCAGCAGTACGTGTTCCTTGGTGGGGAAATGAAAGAAAAATGTCCCATGGGCGACACCCGCCGCGGCGACGATGGCGCCGACGTTAGCTGCCGCCATACCCGAGCGTTTGAACTCGACGGTCGCCGCACCCAGGATGCGCTCCCGTGTCTGGAGCCGGCGCGCTTCCCGAGCGGAGGGTTTGACCTGTGGCGACATGGTAGTGCTCTTTGTAGTCTATTGCCTGACTATAGTCAATAATATTCTCCTCATCTCACCTCGATCGTGCCAATTGGTCTTGTAATCGTCGTGATTACAGTGGAGTATTTGCAGAGACGTCTATTCGTCATGATTTCAGTCAATGATTGTAGTCATTGACAACCGCCTCGTCGGCGGCTAGAAAGATGCAAGTGTTTCGCCGACATTGTGCCTCTCGCTGCGCTCCGGAAGTGCCATCGATAATGGGCGATGACCAGCGCACAACGGAGCTGCTGAGGGCCCCAGCTCCGTTTGCAACACGTCCGGCGGGCTAAATCGGAGCGCCATCGCACCAGTGGGCACTGCGGCAGAAGAATCGAGAGTGACGCGTTGGCTGATCGGTTGTCGGGAAGGGTGGCGCTGGTCACTGGCGCAGCGCGCGGTCAAGGCCGCGCTCACGCGATCCGGCTTGCTCGCGAGGGCGCTGACATCATCGCCGTCGATCTGGCCGGACCACTTCCCGAACGCGTGCCGTACGAACCCGCCACGCCAGAAGACCTAGCCGAGACGCAGCGTCTGGTCCAGGCACTCAATCGTCGCGCGGTGTGCTCGGTGGCCGACATTCGCGATCTCGATCAGTTATCCCGCGCGGTTGCCGCCGCGGTCGGCGAGCTCGGTCGGTTAGACGTCATCGTCGCCAACGCGGGTATCTGCATTCCCGAACCGTGGAACACCATCAGCGAGCAGTCGTTTCGTGACGTCATCGACACCAATGTCGTCGGCACGTGGAACACCGTGATGGCCGGTGTGCCGCATATCATCGACGGCCGACATGGCGGCTCGATCATCTTGACGGGTTCAACCGCTGGCCTGAAGATGCAGCCGTTCATGGTTCACTACACCGCCAGCAAGCATGCTGTGACTGGTATGGCGCGTGCTTTCGCCGCCGAATTGGGGCCCCACAACATCCGGGTGAACAGCGTGCATCCAGGACCGGTGCTGACCGAAATGGGTGGCGGGAGCATGATCAACGCCATCGCCGCCGCCATTGAGACAAACCCAACGCTCAACGGAATGGGCACACCGTTTCTGCCACAGTGGGTCGTCTACCCCGAAGATGTCGCGGAGGCGGTGTGCTGGCTGGCCTGCGACGAGTCTCGGTTCGTAACCGCGGTGGCACTACCGGTCGACTCCGGAATGGCTCAGTTCTGATCGTTCAGTCGGAGAAGATTTCTCGGTTGACCGTGTGCAAATATGGGATCGCGAGGAACGGACTGATGTAGAAGATGTCGTAGAGCCACCAGCCCACGACCGGCAGTACGACACCGGCGAAGCGGACGTCGGCGAACATGGTCATGTTGAACACGTAGCCGACCCAGATCACGACACCCATCCAGCAAGTGATGATCATCCACTGGTGACCCCACCGCTTCATCTGCAAGAAGCCGATGGCCGCGGCGATTCTCATTGTGAACACGGTGAGAATGAGCCCAATCTCCCAGCCTTTCTCGCCCGGGCCGGCCGCGCCGCCGATCCACAATTCGTTGTAATGCCAGAAGTAGCCGGCGTCGAACATGTTGCCCCACCCGGTGAGCAACACGCGGGCAAGGAGGGTGTGGTTCGCGACCATGTCCAGTGCCCATGCCACGCTGTTGATGGCGGCGTCGATGATGACCAGATAGCCCAGCAGGGTGACAATCATCGGCCGAACCGATAGACCCTCCCGAAGAGCCCGGCGCTGCAACCACACTCCTCGCAGGAACAGCGGAAGGCCGAAGATTCCCAGTGCCGCCGTGCCGATGAGCATGCTCCCGGAGATCAGCCACTTGTCGGCGTGGCGCTGGGCGAGTCGTGACTGCTCCGTGTGCTCGTCGAGGCCGAGCCCTTCGTACTGACTGGCTGTGGGCCTCGAGGTACTGGTGTCGCTGCGAGCGCGGCGCCCGTTCAACGTTGACAAGTTCACCGTGTCTCCTATTGATTGGCCTGCCCAGGACCTGTCAGCGGGCCCGTCTCAGAACCGGGCTGATCAGATAGTAAGACTGACTATAGTCAATTTGCAATCGCGCTGCGGAGCCTGCTGGTTGAGAGGACCCGCAGTCACGGGATGGCTTCCTGCGGTCATTTCGGGCGGGGAACCCGCATTCCCCGCAACGTCCCTTTTACGTAATCCTCGAGCATCGCGTCACGCGTCGGCCACTCGTTCGTGGTGATCAACAACGCGTAGAGTCCGAGCAGAAAGAACACCGCGCTGTTCATCGGGATGACTTCGGGATCGATCTCGGCGCTTTCTTGGCCGCGTTCGATCCCCTGGGCCACCGCGACGACCAGCGGGTGGTCTCTTTCACTTTCATCCGACGGACGCGTTTGCGAAAAGTGAAGTGCCAGAAAATCTTTGAAAAGCACTTCGCCGAGGCGATGCTCCAGGCCCACCACCAATCGCACTCCTTCTTTCAGTATCGACGCAAGATCGGGCCGCGATTCGAGGAACCGGCTCATCTGTTTCGCCATGCGATCCTCTTCGCGGCGCTCCAACTCCAGCAGCACGTGTTCCTTGGTGGGGAAGTGAAAGAAAAAAGTCCCATGCGCGACACCGGCAGCGGCGACGATCGCCCCGACGTCAGCTTCTGCGATTCCCGACCGTTTGAACTCAGCGATCGCCGCACCCATCAACCGCTCCCTCGTTTGCAAGCGCTTGGTCTCACGCGCCGTCAAGCCGTCCGCCATAGCCAAGTCTGTTCCTTCTGAAATCTTCCGTGCACGCCGAGAGGGTCCGGCGGTTGCGACTGTATCTCGCTGCCACGCGAATGGCCGGATAACCGGGTGCGACGGCCAGCTTCGCCCACGGTGCTCACCTTCGAGTGACGGCTACCTGCCAATAATTCCGAGCCGCTCGAAGCTATCCCGAACTCCGTCCTTCCAGTGCACCGAGCACTTGCCGATCAGCTGCTCACGTCGAGTGTTGTCGGACCAGAAGCTGTCGAAACTTATCGGGCTCTCGACGAAACGTGCTGTTACTCCAGTGATTTCAGCGACGAACTCGCCCATCTCCCGGTCTGTGACCGGGTCGTCACCGCCCCAGTTGATGATCGTCGCCGGCACCGTGGCGATCTCGAGAAGCTTGTGGGCCTGCGCTGCGATGTCCACGCCGCCGATCGGTGAACCGATATTGTTATAGCCGACCGGGATCAGCCAGGTCTGACCGTTCTTAAACGTGTTGTACTGCATGACGGGCAGTCCTCCGTGTCCGGTCCAGCTGTATCCGACGTTCATGCGCGCGATGGTGGTGGGCAGGTTGAGCATGCGGGCGGCCGCGCGCACGCTGCCTTCGGACGTCAACTTGGCCACGGGGTATACCTCGGCATAGGTGGCCAAGCCGCCGAGCGGGTCGGTTTCGGCGTACGCGTGCTTGGGGTGGTCGGGGTGCGGCTTGTAGACACACGTGCTCGAGACATGAAGGAAGGCTTCCGCGTCGCAGCAGTGCTGCATCAACAGCGCCGATCCCTCTGCGTTGGTAGTGATCGCTTGGTCGTAGTCGGGACTGAGGTTGATCGCGGAATGGACCACGTGGGTGAAGTCGTCGGGCAACGACGAGTTATCACCGGTGCCCAAGTCCCACGGACACGTCTTGATGCCCAATGCCTCAAGTTCTGCCTTGCGGCCCGGGTTGGTGAACCTGGCGGCACACCACACCTCGTTGTTCTTCGCGAAATCCTCGGCGATCGGACCAGCGATCTGACCGGTGGCACCGGTTACCAGGATCTTTCGGTCTTCGAGCATGGTCTTTCCCTCCGATGCGACACGACGCGACCGCTTGTACCTTCCTAACTTCATCGCGGCCGTCAAGTCAATGACTTAGCTCAATAAAATCAAGCAGGTGACCGGCCCGACATTGTATCGGACGCATACCGCCCCAGGGCCCTAATATATTGGTCTAGTGCGGTGCAGAGACCAACATCGGGGCAAGTACCCCAGGCAGCAAAGCAACCATCAGGCTCCTCATTATTGACGCAAGTCAGTTTCAGTCGTTAGATAGAACGTCGTGACATAACTGCGGTTATCCCCATGCCCAACTACTGCATATTACTCAAAGCGGTTGTACTACAACATATTCCGACGGAGAATAACGCGACGGTGGTTGGTTGTCGTCGCTCAGGTGGTAGTCGTGCGCGTGTCTGATGCGTCGGGGTTATCGCGATGGTCATGGGCTTGGCAGAGCGTCACTGGATTGCCGTCGGGGTCGGCGATGGTGGCGACACGCTCACCCGATCCCATCTCTGCCACATTGGCCAGGATGGGTATCCCGTCATTGCGTAGATCGCTCAGCAATGCGTCCAGATCCTCGACATAGACATACATCTCGAACCGGGGACCCGCAGGCGCCTTCAATCCATAGCGCTGCGCCGGCCCGTCCCAGGCCACGAGCGCAAGCTCAGTGGCACCGCGACGAAGGTTGATGTAGACGGCCTCGCTGCCGGAACGCAGCGCGACGAAACGCTCAAAGCCCAGTCGGTGCCAGAAGTCAGCGCTACGGCTGACGTCGGTGACCGCATAAATGATCGGAAAGGCCCGCAACGATGGCATCGGTTTGGGAGGCATTGATCCAATTCTAGCCCTACTAGTAGTACCCTTGGGGTTGGTCCTGGGAGTGGCTTTTCCGAAGAGTCGGCCTATCGGGTTGTCAACCGACCGCGCAGGACGACGAGAGTCGAACCAGTCGCACCCGCGTGCCCTCCCAGGACTCCCTGTTCCAAACCCGGGACTAGTCGCCCGCGTCAAGGAGGTCGCCGGCGCGGACACCCAGAACGGCGGCGATGTCGAAGAGTCGCTCATAAAGCAGGCCGCGCCGCCCATGCTCGACGTCGATGAGGACGTTGCGGGTGACACCCGACTGCAGCGCTAACGCCTCTTGGGTAAGTCCGCGGTCGATGCGCAGCGCCCGGATGCGCTGCCCCACAGCGCGGCGGCGCTGTTCCCACACGGCTAACCGCTCGGCATCGATCTGACTTGGTCGCGTCGGCACTCACCTTGGTTACGGCGCGCCACAAACCCGCGTCTGCCCTACTAGTAGTACATTAGCCTCGTTTGAGCCGGAGCTGGACGCATTTAGCGAGGAGACCTACACGCTGCTGCGGCGTCCGGACAGATTAGCTACTCGGATCGGCGCCGATCACCTTGGCCACACCCACGTCAGCATGACCCAGGACCGCTACATGACTCGGGGACGCATCCACACCCAGGTAGCGGACATGTTGGACCGCACAGTCCGCATAAACGATGAATAAGCGATGACTCAGCGCCACTGATCACGAAAAATACCCTCTGAAGTGGGGCTTCCTCTGAAGTGGGGCGGGCGGGGCTCGAACCCGCGACCAACGGATTATGAGAGCGTCCTACTTGCGGAAATGGGATCTGACGACGTTCAATGGCATGTGGCGTAAATGGTTGGTAATCCTCACGGCCACAAGGGAATACACCGCCGAATAGTGCCGAAGATTGATGAAGGTCGGTGAGACTCCTGCGGACTGCGTGCGGACTGGCGAACCGACTGCCAACCGCACCGCGGCGTTGGCCTGATCGCCAACTTCGTCAGCGAGTTACTGAATCGCGGACCTGGGTCCGGTTCTTCGATCGGGTGGGATGGCCGCCGCCTGTCCCCTGCTGGCCTTGGGTGTAGCCGGTCGCCTGCGGTGGCAGCGGGATAGCCGAGAAGATCCCGTCTGGGTCGAATCGATTTTTCGCTGCACGTAGCCGTGGGCCGTTGGGCCCGTAGGCGTGCGCGATTTGTTCGTGGTCGGTAGGGCCGAGCATATTGGGGTAGCCGCCGGGCAGCGCGTGGCGAGCCAGGTTATTGGCGACGCGATGCGTCCAGTCGCGGTGTCGGGCGCCCTGGTCACCTGGTTCCCACGCCGCAAGAATCTCGATCATGTAGTGCGACCGGCGAATACCGAAGGCGGTCTGCTCGACGGGAATGCGAGTGGCCGCACCGTGGAAATGGTGAACGACAACGCCGGACAGCGGCGATGTTTTTGAATCGCCGGCATCGATAAGTCCCGCGATGACGTCGGGAGAGTAGTTCGCCACGGTCCGGGTCCGCATCGCGTAGTGGCGGCCGGTGACGATGTGCGCGTCGAACAAGCGCAGCATGTCGGCGTAGCTCATCGGAGCGACCTGCGAGGACAGCGGGTCGCCCAGACGGAACAACTCGTCGATCGCGCGTTCACCCTGTGACAGCTGGCCGCTCCAGACCGGCGACAAGAACAACGTCGGACCGTCAGGACTGGGCAGCACTCCGGTTTGGACGGTGAGCTCGTCGGGACAGTCGGCGAGAACCTCGTCGATCCGTGTCCACACCTCGGCGGCCTGTGACCAGGGAAAGACAATGAGGCCGGCCAACACGCTCGGAACGTG
>JAFAID010000313.1 GCA_019236925.1 Mycobacterium sp.
TGCGGCCTGCAGGCGCGCAGCGTCGGCGCTGGTGCGCAGGGTATGAACGCCCTCCAGCGCGGCTTCCTGCGCGTTAGGCCATCGCCGGGCCCGCACACCGGTGGCGATCAGCAGCCGATCGCCCGGAACCTCACTGCCGTCAGCCAGCCGCACCAGCCGATTCGCGCGGTCCAGGGTGGTCGCGGGCACACCGAGTCGCCACTCGGCGTCTACCTGGCGCAGGCGCGGCAACTTCGTGTGATCGGCGGCCACCCACCCCTTGAGGACCTGTTTGGATAGCGGCGGACGGTCATAAGGCTCGTTCGGCTCGTCGCCGATGATGGTGAGCTGCCCGCGGAAACCCTCTTCCCGAAGTGCTTCGGCGGCGCGAAGCCCGGTTAGCGAGGCGCCGACAATGACGATTCGGCCGTTGTCCTTGAAGCCATCCCGGTTCATCGACGTTGGCCCGCTAGTCGGCGTCGAACTTGCCCACAATGATCGCCTGCACGGGGCATGCCGCCGCCGCCCGCAATACCCGCAAACGCTGACTGTCATCCGGGTTGGGGTCGTAAGTGAGGGTCTCTTCGCCGCTGAGCTTGAGCACCTCCGGCGCCAGCGGCACGCAGTGTGCATACCCCAGGCAGCGATTCAGGTCGACAACGATCCGCATAGCGACCTCGATCCTCGTGGTTGAAGACCTACGCAGCGCAGCCTACATCCAGCCGATGCGTTAATCCCGCGATTGCGAAAGGCACTGACGGCGAGACGGATTCGCGGATCTGGGTGCATGCTGGTAGCCATGACACGAAACGAGATCACCGAGCAGATCGTCGTCGCCCGGTTGGCTAAGGGCTTGACCTGGCAGGAGTTGGCCGACGCGATCGGCCGGCCGGTGGTGTGGACCACCTCGGCGCTGCTCGGCCAGCACCCGATTCCCGCCGAACTCGGCAAGGTGCTCGTCGAGATGCTGGGTCTCGACGAGTCAGCGGTCGCGGTGCTGGCCGCGCCGCCCATGCGCGGCGGGCTGCCGACCGCGGTGCCCACCGACCCGACCATCTACCGCTTCTATGAGGCCCTGCAGGTGTACGGCGGGGCGATCAAAGAGCTCATCCATGAGCAGTTCGGTGACGGGATTATGAGCGCGATCAACTTCAGTGTCGACTTGCAAAAGAAAACCCACCCTTCAGGCGATCGTGTGGTGGTGACATTCGACGGCAAATTCCTTCCCTACGACTGGGTTTCAGCGAAAGGCTGACGAACGCCGCCGCGGGCGAAAACCCGTAACGGTTCTGCCGGCCCGTAAAGAAACCGTCAACAAACGAGCGCGGCGAGCCGTCCGCGCTTAATTTCTTTCAATACCCACCGTTGAGGGCCGAGTCGCGTGGCGCTGGTAAACGGAGAGGACGGTGCTTATCGATGATTCTGATCGGCTTGGCACTCGTGGCACTCCTGGCCGCTTACCCAATTGCCGCGCTGCTTTTTCGGGAAGAGCCGTAAGTGAGTAGCACGTTCGCGGTTATCGCGTTCCTTGTTCTGCTGGTGGCCGCGCTGGCGGCTGTGCACGTACCGCTGGGTGACTACATGTACCGCGTCTACACCTCGCCGCGGGACTTGAAAGTCGAAAAGGCGATCTACCGCGTTATTGGCGTCGACCCCAAAGTCGAACAGCCTTGGCGCGGGTACGCCCGCAGCGTTCTGGCGTTCTCGGCCGTCGGCATTTTGTTCCTGTTCTTTTTCGAACTGTTTCAGGACAAGCTGCCGCTGCACCTCCACGATCCGGCGACCAAGATGACCCCGTCGCTGGCGTGGAACACCGCGGTCAGCTTTGTGACCAACACCAGTTGGCAGTCGTATGCGGGTGAGTCGACGGAGGGCCACCTGGTGCAGATGGCCGGCCTCGTCGTGGCAAGTTTCCTCTCCGGTGCTGTGGGCATGGCGGTGGCGCTCGTGCTGGTGCGCGGCTTCGCCCGGGAAAAGACCGAAGCGCTGGGCAATTTCTGGGTGGATCTGGTCCGCGGCACGTTGCGCATCCTGCTGCCGATCGCCTTCATCGGCGCGATTGTGCTGCTCGCCGGCGGGATCATCCAGAATTTCCACCTGCACGACCAGGTCGTCACCACGTTGAGCGGCGGCCAGCAGACCATCACCGGTGGATTGGTCGCCAGCCAGGAACCCGTCAAGTTGATCACCGGCGACGGCGGCGGGTTCTACAACGCGCAGTCAGCACATCCGTTCGAGAATCCGAGCTCGTGGACGAACTGGGTGGAAATCTTCCTGATGTTCGTGATCCCTTTCGCGCTGCCCCGCACCATGGGGCGCGTTGTGGGCAGCAAGAAACAGGGCTACGCGATCGCCGCGATCATGGCCGTCCTTGCCGTGATGAGCATGGCCCTGATCCTGCTGTTTCAGACGGGACATCACGGCACCGTCCCGACGGCGACCGGTGCCGCCATGGAGGGCATCGAGCAGCGTTTCGGGGTCTTCGACTCGGCGATCTTTGCCGACACGGGCACGCTCACCTCCGACGGCGCCATCGACTCGATGCACGACTCTTACACCGGCCTGGGCGGGCTGATGACCATGTTCAACATGCAGATCGGCGAGGTGGCGCCGGGCGGGATCGGCTCGGGTCTTTACGGCCTGCTCCTGCTGGCGGTGATATCCGTGTTCATCGCCGGGCTAATGGTCGGGCGCACACCGGAATACCTCGGCAAGAAAATCAGAGCCCGCGAAATGACTTTGTCGACAACCTTTATCCTGGCCACTGAGCTGGCAGTGTTGGTGGGCACCGGGATCGCGATGGCGTTTCCGGGCCCACGCGTCAGCATGGCCAACACCGGGCCACACGGCTTGTCGGAAGTGCTTTACGCATTCACTTCCGCGGGCAACACCAACGGGTCGGCGTTCGCGGGCCTGTCGGCGAACACCATTTTTTTCAACACCGCGTTAGGCCTGGCGATGCTGCTCGGCAGATACCTGCCGATGATCCTGGTGCTCGCACTCGCCGGATCGCTGGCCCGCCAGGGTCATACGCCGGCGTCCATCGGCACCCTGCCCACCCATCGGCCGCAATTCGTCGGTCTGGTTGCTGCGGTGACGGTTATTCTGTGTGCACTTACATTTTTGCCGGCCTTAGCGCTGGGGCCGCTTGCTGAAGGTATCCATTAGATGCGTGGTCAGGTCTATTTCGAGGCTGATTGGCGGCGCGAGGCGCTGCGGACCAATTTGTGGCTCGTCCCGATCGTGCAAACAATGGGGATTGTCCTGCTGTTCGCTGTCACCTACACGGTCGATCGCGCGGCTTATGACGGGATCATCCGGCTGCCGTCGTTTGTGCTGAACGGTAGCGCGGACTCGGCTCGAGTTGTGTTAGCCACGGTCGCCGCCGCGATCATCACCGTGGTCGGCATCGTCTTCTCGATCACCATCGTGGCCCTGACGCTGGCTTCGACGCAGTTCGGGCCGCGGATGCTGCGTAACTTCGTGCGGGACCCCGGAACTCAGTTTGCGTTGGGAACATTCGTCGCGTCGTTCTGCTACGCGATGATCACCCTGGTTTCGGTGGGCGGTGGCCCGCACGGTGATTTCGTTCCGCATTTGTCGATCACCGTGACGTTCATGCTGACGTTGGCTGATGTCGCTGTGCTGATCTACTTCCTCAACCACATCGCCACGATGATTCAGCTTCCGGTGGTGATTTCGCGCATCGCCGGAAGACTGGCCGAGGAGATCGCCGCCCTCGATCGCGGCGAATCGTACGGTGTCGGCGCGGCGCGCGGCCCGTCGAGCGAGGAGTTATTGGCGCGGTTGGCCGAGTCCGGTGCGCCGATCCGAACACCGCGCAGTGGCTATCTCCAGGTCATCCGCCAAGACGTGCTGGTCAAGATCGCAACGAAGGCCAATGCGGTGGTCCAGTTGCCCTACCGCCCAGGGCATTTCCTGGTGGCCGGTCAGGTGATGGCCTGGGTGTGGCCGCCAGAGGCTGCCCCAGCTGTCGCCGAGCGTCTTGCGCTGGGCCACGTCACGGGTGCGTATCGCACGTTGCCGCAAGATATTTCGTTCGGCTTCGATCAGTTGGTCGAGATCGCTTTGCGTGCGCTGTCGCCGGCGGTCAACGACACGTTCACGGGAATGACCTGCATCGACTGGATCGCCGACTGTCTGTGCCGGATCTCCACCTCCTGGCGTCCGCAACGGATCCGGCGCGACGCCGAGGGCAACATCCGTGTCATCGCCTTCGTCGCGGATTTCAATCGACTCGTCGAGCGCACGTTCGACACCATCCGCCAGGCTGGAGCCGGCATGCCCGCCATCATGATTCGGCAACTCGACGCGTTGGCCAAGGTCATCGAGCAAACGCCTGAACGCAAACGCCGGACGGTACTGATCCGCGAAGCCGACGCGATCCAGCGATTGAACCTGGCCACGGTAACCGAGCCCACCGACCGTGACGATGTCACCAGGCGCTACGAGCTGGTCATGGCGCTGGTCGACCCCCACGCGCCGCCACGGCTGACCGAGGTCAAACCGAGCAACAACGGATTCGGCTACGACAAGGCCGCGCCCGCGGTCTAAGCCACGCGAACCGTTGTCATCGGCAGCGGCTACAGTCGCATCTCGTGACCAGCTCCACCCCGCTGAAGGCGGACCTCGTCCTATCCGGTGGCGGCGTCAAGGGTATCGGCCTGGCCGGCTCCGTCGTCGCGCTGATGGAAGCCGGGTACGGCATCGAGCGCGTCTCCGGCACGTCGGCAGGCTCGATCGTCGGGGCCATCCTGGCGGCCGGTGCCGACCAGCTGACCCCCGAGCAGGTCGAGCAACTCACCATGACGTTGCCTTACCGCAAATTCCTCGACCCCACGCCGATCACCGGTATCCCGCTGCTCGGACCCGCCTGGGGCGTGTTGACCGAAACCGGCATCTACAAAGGCGATTTCGCGCACGAGTGGATCCGTTCTGAGCTGAAGAATCTGGGCGTGCGCACCTTCGGCGATCTGGCGTTGGACGACCGGGACCTGCCGCCGGAGCAGCGCTACCGGTTGGTGGTCACCGCGGCCGACGTGACCACCGGCCAACTGGTGCGGCTGCCGTGGGACTACCACCGGCTCTACGGGCTGGACCCCGACGAGCAGGAAGTCGCCGATGCTGTTCGCGCTTCGATGTCGATTCCGTTCTTTTTCCGGGTGGCGAAAGTGACCAGTACCAGCGGGTTGACGTCGACGCTGGTTGACGGCGGCCTGTTGTCGAACTTCCCGATCGACTCATTCGACCGTCGTGATGGCAAACCACCACGTTGGCCGACGTTCGGTGTGACGGTGTTGCCCAATCTTCCTGAGGGCAACGACAAGGTGATTCCGGCCCTGGGCCCGGTGAATTGGGTCTTCGGAGGTCCGCCGCTGCTGGAAGAGCTGATCACCACGATGATTGTGGGCCGCGACCAGGCCTACCTCAACCAGCCCTGGGTCAGTGCGCGGGCGATCCGCGTCGACTCGTCGAGCGTCGGATTTCTCGACTTCAACATCTCCAAACAGCAGATGCAAGAGCTCTACCGGAGCGGCTACGACGCAGCGGAAGCGTTCTTGTCGACCTGGAACTGGCCGCAATACCTCGAGCGCTTCCGGCGGCCAGGCGCCTAAAGGGCGAACTCTTCTGCCATGCCGTCGATCCCGGCCCGGATGGCGGCCAGCGCGTCGGCCCGGGTCCGTAACTTCGTCGCGGCGTGCGCCGGCTGTTTGAGGGTGGCGAACTCCCGCGCGGCTTCCTCGGCGCGGCTGAGCACCATATCGGGCAGCACGATTTCGTCGAGCCAGCCGGCGGCTATTGCGGTTTCGCCGAAGAATGTTTTGGCCAGCCCCGTGGCTTGCTGGTACGCAGATCGCGTCAGCCGCAGCTTCATCACCTCGAGCGCCGCGTAGGGGATGGTCATACCGATCGCGACTTCGTTGGCCTGGATGTTGTAGGCGGGCGCCGCCACCCGGTGATCGCCGCTGGCCAGCAAGAACGCACCCATGGCGATGGCGTGGCCGGTGCAGGCCATCACCACCGGCTTGGGATAGGACAGCAGCCGGTGGGACAGCTCGAAGCCGCCCTTGAGCATGTCGACCGCGGGCTGAATGTCGCCGGAGGTCAGGACTTTCAGGTCGAACCCACCGCTGAACACCCGGTGGTTTCCGGCGATCACGACGGCGCCGGCATCGTCACGGTCGGCGTTGTCGAGTGCTTCGTTGAGGGCCTGCTGCATGGTCGGGCCGAGGACGTTGACCTTGCCGTCGTCCATGGTGATGAATGCGACGGACTTGTCGAGGCGATAGGTGACCGGGCCGGTCATACCACCCGCTCGCGGTGCTTGCCCAGCTCGTCTTCGGCGTTACCCCAACGCAGACTCACATCGGTCGGCGGCGCGTCGATCTGACGGGTGCGCCACCGATCCTTGGTTTCCTCGATCGCGCGGTTCATGCGTTCGATCTCGCTGCGGAAGACGTCTGCGCGAGTTTCCTTGGTGGCGTAGTGGAAATAGGTCAGCAAGCTGCGCAGCAGTTCCAGCTTCTCTTTCTCCCGCTTGGCCAGGTTGTGGTTCGTCATCAATTCGATGCGCTGAACCGGCGGCAGCGCCGCCCAGTCCAGCACCACCTTGGTTTCGAACGGACGCCGGCGACGCTGCCAGAACTTCCAGCCGCGGGGAGTCTCGACACGGTCGTAGTAAGTCAAGGTGCCGGGGAAACGCGACTCGATACCCTCACCGAGCTCGGAGCGGTCGAGCGCCGAATCCCACACCGTGCGCCACTCTTGGCCGGGCGCCAGGGTCGGCAGTTGGCGGGGGAGTTGCAGTTCGACGACATCGGCATAACCGTCGGTGGCGTTTTCGTATTCGGCGACGGTCGGTGGGTGCGGAAACGTGAACGAGATGTCGTAGGCCGAGGTCTTACCGAAGTTCCGGACCACAAGCTCGATCACATGCCAATCGGAGGCGTGCGGCTCCATGAACATCCCGACGTGCGGACGGGTCTCTTCGGTTGCCAACCGCCGATTGCGCCGGATCTGTTGATTGGCAAAGACAAGCGCGACAACGCCGAGCACCAGCAGCGCCCAGACGGCCAACGCCAACCAGGTACCGGACGCCGCGCTCGCCACCTGGTGCCAACGATCTTGGATCCATCCCATCGAATCCACCCTCCGCTTATATCACAGCGCTTACGGGCGTAAAAATTCGCTGGAGGGCCCGTAAGTGCTTAATTATCCCCCCATAAGCATTCGCCACTGATCGAGATCGGCGACGCGATAGACGTAGTTGGATCGCTTAACCTCCGACAACGATGCGCTCGCTTCGACTGAATACCAGTGTCCGGGAAAGACCGTCGGATCACCAGCCAGCCGGGCAAGCTTTTGCAGGCTGCGAAACATCTCGTCGGAGTCGCCGCCGGGAAAATCGGTGCGGCCACAGCCCTCTAAAAACAGCGTGTCACCGGCGACCAGCCGGCCGTCGAGCAGGAAGCATTGGCTGCCCGGCGTGTGGCCCGGAGTGTGCAGCAACTCGATTTCGATGTCGCCGGCGCTGACCTTGTCGCCATGTTGATGCTGGGTCAGGTCGCCCATGCTGATCCCGGTAATGCGCGAA
>JAFAID010000315.1 GCA_019236925.1 Mycobacterium sp.
GGGCGTCGGCCCAGCGCATCGGTCAACTTCATTACTGTCCATGACGGGTTCACGCTGACCGATCTGGTGTCCTACGACGGAAAGCACAACGAAGCCACCGGCGAAGGTAACCGCGACGGCACTGACGACAACCGCTCCTGGAACTGCGGGATTGAGGGTCCAACCACTGACCCCGACATATTGGTGCTGCGGGCCCGGCAGAAACGCGCTCTGCTGCTGACACTGCTGCTGTCGGCGGGTGTCCCGCTGCTGCTGGGCGGCGACGAGCTCGGTCGCACCCAGCGGGGCAACAACAACGCCTACTGCCAAGACAACGAGATCACCTGGTTCGACTGGTCAACGGTCGACCACGAACTCCTAAAATTTACAAAGGATCTCGTCGCGCTGCGCCGTAGGCACCCGGTATTCCGCAGGCGCCGCTACCTGACCGGCCCCGCCGCCGCGGATCTACGCTGGTTCACCCCGGCCGGCACCGAGATGACCGACCAGGATTGGGCCGATCCCGAAGCCCGCGCCGTCGCCTTATGGGTCGACGGCTCAACCGATCCCGATGTGGCGCCAGACGGCACGCCGCTGGTCGATGACGACTTTCTCATCCTCGTCAACGCCTGGTGGGAGCCGCTGACCTTCACGATGCCCGAGGCGATTGTGGCACGCCGCTGGGACATCGTATGCGACACTTTCGAACCCGCGTGCAAAGGCGCGTTCGGGGGGCAAGTGGCCGTGGGACCACGCTCGGCGGTCGGACTCCGCTCGCTAAAGAAGCAGATGTGAGTGAAACCAGCTTCCGGCCCTGATGATTTGGCTGCCCTAAATGCCGAAAACCTTTTCGCCACAGTGCATGGGCGCCGCTACACGTTCATCAGTACCGCCGTCGATGCTTCCTTGGGCAGGGTGTTCAGCTGGCGGCGTCTACGTGCCAGTCGCACATCGTAGGCACCGATAACACGGCGACGGCACCGGACCAATAGTCGCCCACATAGATACGTTCCCCGTCGGGGCTGACCGCCACCGCTTCAGCAAATCCGGGCATGTCGAGGGTCGTCGCGACAGACCTAGTGATCGTGTTCACGACCGAGAGCGTCCCATCGCCGAAATTGGTGACGTAAGCCCGCTTTCCGTCCGGGCTGCACTGCAAACCCCTTGGCAGATCTCCGGTGTCAATATTTTCCGTCTCATTGGTGGTCGTGTCGATCGTCGTCAGAGAACGCACATTGCGCACGTACGCATGCCCGCTGTCCGGAGTGAAGACCACATCCAACGGAGCATCCGGCAGCGCGACCTTGGTAGTGTTGCCGGTCGTCAGGTTGACCGCCGACACTGAGCAAGTGTCGTAGTGAGTGACGTACAGGTAAGCGCCATCTGGACTCACCGTCACTGTTTCCGGACAGGCACCAAGGGCGATGGTTTCGACGACGGCATGGCTGGAGGCGTCGAAGATCGTGAGCCCGCCCGCGGGATACTGGTAGTAGCTGCGCCGGTCACATGACACCGCGTACAGGCGGTCACCGTCCGGGCTTATCGCCAGCGCGGCAACATCATTGACAGGCAGCGTGGTAGCAATTGTCGCGCAAGCTATGTCGATCACAAAGATGACACCGCCGTCTGCCCCACCATCACTTTCCCTCTCGGAGGCTACATACAGGAGGCGTCCGTCCGGGCTGATCACCGCATCCAAAGCTCCTGCGTTCCATAGGGTTTGTATGCTGTAATCGCGAGTATCGATGACCGACACAGAACCGTTGTAGTCGACGACAAACAGCTGCCTTCCGCTGGCGTCGATCATCAGGCTTTTCGTAGGCCCGCTAGCCGGAATCCTCGCCACGATGCCATGCCGGCTGTTGATGACCACAACCGAGTCGGATCGGCCAACATAGACGTGATCGCCGTCAGGGCTCACGGTGATGTCGTGGACGCGATCGCCGACCGGGATCCTGGCAATGGCGGTCTCCAGCCCGGTCATGAGACACTCCCCTGACCTTCGGCGGGCGACGTTTTGAGCACCAAAGCGTAATGACCAAATGGCAACTCGCCGGCTGGCTGCTCTGGGGCAGCCGACGGGCCTGCGGAAGAAATACCAGAAGCCTCCTGCCACGCCTTGCACAGGATGCGTAGCAGTAGCAGCAGGCACAGTCCGGAAACGATCAGGTTGGCCAGCATCGCCGTTGTCCCCTCAGCTCGTTAACCTGTGCAGGTGCTGACCGGTCGTGCGTCAGGCCGTCACGCTGTTGCTGGTTCAGCGACTGCATCGAGTGTTTGGCGTGTGGTCTTGGCGTCCTTGCGAATCTGAAACGCTTGCACTATTTGGGCCACGCCAATCAATACCAACCACACACCGGAAATAAAGGTAAGCATGACGATGGAATCGAACGGCCAAGCAAGCACCACGCCGCCGGCGATCACGGAGATAATCCCGAGGACGATGTACCAGCCCCGGCCGGGCAACGCCGGAAGGCTGCCTGCGACCGCAACCTCGGAAACACCCAGGAAAATAAAGCTAACTCCGATCCACACCGAGAGCAGCAAGACGGCGTAACCCTCGCCGAAGTGCTTAAACGACAAAATCGCCATGACCACCGACAACGCGCCGGCGATGAACCACAGGATCCGCGCCGCTGCCGACCGGGGCAAGGTGAACGCCAAAAACACTTCGGTGAAACCGATCACCAGCAGGGAGACGCCGAACAACACCGAAGCGACAAGGATTGATGGGCCAGGCCATGCCAGCACCATGCCGCCCAAAATCGCGGTCAGCACACCGGCTACCAGCCTTCCTTTCCACGCACGTTGAGCAAGACTGCCAATCATGACGTTGCTCCTTCCATCATCGAAATAGTTTGTAACCCGAATCTGCTGCCGTCGTTGCAGTTAAACGGGTTTCGGAGCCGGCAACCGCCGACGCGTTAATCGTCAAATGACCCGGCACTCGGCGTCGATGTAGTCACGGACAACGTGCCGCAGTTCGCGTTGTCTCCCTCAACAAAGCCCGCAGCACCAGCTTGAATCTGTTGCGTTATCTGGAGTCGAGCCAAAAAGTGTTGGCGCTCGGACGTCTGCTGGCGCATTCCGCGGTTGTCGTGGTGGTTAATCTGCCGCCGCCGTTCGTGTCGCCGGGAACAATGCCGACGGTTGGCCCGGCATCGATGATTGACAAGCAATGGCGAGGGATCACCTTGCCTCAGAAGCAAAAAGGAGTTCCGATGGATCGCAACAAATTTGGCAAGCATTTTGAGCAGATCAGCGATAAGGCCCAGGCTGCGACCGTCGAGCTGAAGGCCGCCGCTAAAAACGGCAAGGATCAGCTAAAAGCTGATGTCGCCAATGCGCGGGTGCAGGCGACCGCGGCGGCGGCCAATGTCAAGGACAAGGCGGCCGATACGCACGATAAAGCGATCTCGCAGTTGGATGGAATGCGCCACAAATCGGAGGACCAGGTCGACAACGTGCGGACAAAGGTGGCCGACAAGAAGGCGCAGCACGACGCCAAGGACGCCGCCACGCCGAATCCTATGCCCTAGATGTCATAGATTTCGCGCAGGCAGTGGTCAGGAAGCCGAGTATGCGGCCCTCTGAGCACATTCCAAGAGGTACTACGCGCAAGGCACTCCGGTAAGAGGAGGACACATGCCCAGTGAGCCAACGCAATCGAGAATTGTGGTCGGCGTCGATGGGAGCGCCGCATCGGATGCTGCCGTGCGTTGGGCAGTGAGGGAATCGGCGGTGCGGAAGCTGCCGGTCACCCTGCTTCAGGTTGTGGCGCCATCGCCGATCGACTCGGCTATGGCGCCCAACGGGACAATTCCCCAGGCGCGGCTAGATCAGGCGCGCGAGGTCGTGGACCACGCACGAGAGGTAGCCGCCGAGCCTACCGACCGGCGACTGATCTGCGTGCACGGGGAAATTGCCTATGCCAGTGTGGCCTCCACACTCATCGCAGCATCGAAGGATGCGGACATGATCGTGACCGGAAGCCGCGGGGTTGACGCTTCCAGCGCGTATAGGCTCGGCTCGGTCAGTGCGGCGTTGCTCCGGGATGCGCGATGCCCAGTTGTGGTTGTTCACGATTCCGAATCCGGCGACCCAAATGTGCGCGATACGTCACCCGTGCTCCTCGGTATCGACGGAACACCGGCGTCGGAAGCCGCGATTGCGCTGGCCTTCGACGAGGCTTCCCGCCTGCAGGCGCCACTGGTGGCGCTGCACGCGTGGAGCGATGTTGGGGTGTTTCCGATTCTGGGCATGGATTGGCACCTCTACCGTGACCAGGGCAATGAGGTGCTCGGCGAACGGTTGGCCGGCTGGCACGAACGGTACCCAGAGGTGCAGGTCCAACGACAACTAGTGTGCGACGTGCCCGCCCGCTGGCTCGTGCAGGAGTCAACCAAAGCGCAACTGGTAGTGCTGGGCCGGCGCGGCCGCGGTGGATACCCCGGGATGCGGCTGGGGTCGGTGAGTTCGGCGGTAGCAGAGTCCGCGCGCGTCCCGGTGATAGTGGTGCCTGATGACCACCCTCGTGATTAGTGTCATCCACACAGCGCTAGCTGGTGTCGGTCGGGAAAGGTGATGAAATGGCAAGTGGTAAAACCAATCTGGGAATCGTCGTGGGCGTCGACGAGTCGCCCGGTGCCCTGCGTTGGGCGGCACATGAAGCAGCACTGCGCAAGGTACCGCTGACGCTCGTCCGTGTCGGACCAATGCCTGCGTCAGGCTCCTCTGCATTGGTTTGGACCACGGCTCCGACGCTGGACGAACTGCATCAACGGCATGCTGATGAAGCTCAGCAGATGCTTTCGAATGCGATCAAGATCATCGAGGATGGCGCTGACAGTGGCGACATCCCGGCTATCAATAGCAAGCTGCTGTATTCGGCGCACAGGCCGACGATTATTGACCTGTCGAAAAACGCTCGGATGGCGGTGGTCGGCCGTAGCCCGCACGCTGTTTCGGGTGGGGGCCTGCGCAGTTCGATCGCCAACGGTTTGGTGCACCTCGCCCACTGCCCCGTCGCAGTAATCCACGATGAGGATTCGGGGTCACTGCCATCGCCGCATTTGCCAGTGCTGGTGGGCATCGACGGCTCCGCAGGGTCGCAGTTAGCCACTGAAATCGCTTTCGCTGAAGCCTCATTGCGAGATGTCGAACTGGTGGCGTTGCACGCCTGGAGTGACGGTGATACGTCAACGATGCCCACCATGGAATCGTCTGCGGTGCAATCCAGGTCGCACCAAGTCCTCGCGGAGGGGCTGGCCGGCTGGCAGGACTGCTATCCCGACGTCACGGTTCGGCGCATTGTTGTGTACAACGACCCCGCGCGTCATTTGCTCGAAAAGTCCTGCTCGGCACAACTACTCGTCGTTGGCAGCCACGGCCGCGGTCGATGGCCCGGCATGCTGGGATCGGTAAGCACGGCCATGGTACGGTCAGCCGACATACCGGTGGTCGTTGCCCGGTAGTGGATTGCGGTACGCCCGCGCCAGTGTCCGGATCGTGATGACGGCCACGGGCGACTACACGGCCGTCCTGATTAGCTGAATCACGGCGAGGCGTGGCGCCGGCGGAATGCTATCTCCGACATGCGGATCTCGTATGAAGAGATGATCTCGAGCACGCCCAGGACCATGAGACAGAATCCCACGACGGTGGCCAGCGTGGCGACGGAGGTGAATGGCAATGCCATCAGCACGACACCGGCGACAGCTGTGATGGTGCCGAATGAAATGGTCCAGCCACCGTCATTTGCGTCAGAATCGCTGATTCCGTAGACCATTGTGGCCATGCCGCGGAAAAGCAAGGGCACTCCCACCGCTATGGCGAGCAGCTGTACCGCGTTTGAGATGTGGCGGAAGGCCAATATCCCGAGGACAAGTGACGTCGCGCCGTTGACGAACGGTAGAGCCTGGCCCCGCGTCGCCTCCCCCATGCTGGAGCCGATGATGACCTGCATCGCAGCAGAGGCCACCAGGTACACGCCCAGCAAGATCGCCGCGGCCTCAATCGAGATGTTGGGCCACAGCAGTATCCATCCGCCGAGGATAACGGCCAGCGCGCCGGACAGCAGCGTCGGTTTCCACAGGTCCCGCGATTTTGCGGAAGGGGTATGGGTTTTCAGTGCTGAACGGCGCGTACCAGCCCGACGGCGCGCTGGTTTCGGCGCCGAGGTCGCCTGCGGGTCGGGTGTCATCGCCTAACTATCTGCTTAATTCCTGTCGCGTCCCCGCGACCGTGAGTAGCCCGCTGCTAAGCAGAAGTCTGGCCATGAGGAACCCGAATACGAATCCACCGACATGCGCAAAGAACGCGACGCCGCTGCCACCGGCGTGTACGTGGCGCAGCGAGTAGTTGCTCTCGAAGAACTGATACAGGAACCAGCCGCCGAGGTAAAGCCACGCCGGCACCCTGACCGGGAACCAAAACACCAGCGTCAGGACACGCGAGGTGGGATACAGCACGAAATAGGCGCCCAGCACAGCCGCGATCGCGCCGCTAGCGCCCAGCGTCGGCACGCGGGCGTCGGACGCCGTGTCGAACAACAGAGTCACCGCGGTCTGCGTCATCATCGCGACGAATCCGCCAGCAAAGTACAACGCCAGATAGCCGAGCCGCCCGAACGCGTCCTCGACGTTCTTGCCGAAGATCGCCAAGAACAGCATATTGCCGAGGATGTGATCCCAGCCGGCGTGCAAGAACATCGCCGTGATCCAACCGACGCCCCACGGCAGGCCGATGTGGCAGGCGTGGTCGACATTGCACGGATAGAACGCCGCCTGCTGGACCGTCGCGACGGAGTTCGGCAACTCATAGAACAGAAAGACCGCGAAGTTAGCCGCGATCAAAGCCACGTTAACGATCGGGAACCGGCGGGCCCGAATGCCATCCGATAACGGGATCATCCGAGCCGCCCTCGCAGGCACCGATAGCTGTGAAGAGGCACCAGGCGTGATCCTGGTGCGCACGCTGTGCTGGCGTCGTGTTGGGTTTGCACGTCATCTCCCGTCAACGCCTTGCCGGCTGGTCAAACATCGTGCCGGAGTTTGTCATTCCGCGGAATTGTTGCCAGCGGCGACTGCCGCCACCGTGCCCGAGCAACCGGCGCAGTTGTCGTCGGCCACGATAAAGCTGCGAAGCCACGGTTCCGATCGGGGCATCCACGATCGCCGCGATCTCTTGGTACGGCAGCCCCTCGACATCGGCGTAATACACCACGTCGCGAAATTGCTGCGGCAGCGCGTGCATGGCCGACGTGATGTCGTTGTCCGGCATGGAATCGAGTGCCTGGTCTTCGGCTGAACGTAGCTCCGCACCCGCGGAACGCGTGTAACTATTCACCAATCGCTGTTCGGTGATCTCCTCGGTGGAGTACTGCACCGGTTCGCGCCGCTTCCTGCGATAGTCACTGATATAGCAGTTGACCAAGATTCGCATCAGCCACGCGCGCATGTTGGTGTCCGGCCGGAACGAATGAAAACCCGCGTACGCCTTCACCATGGCCTCTTGCACCAGATCCTCCGCGTCCGCGTGGTTCCGGGTCATTCGAAGCGCCTGCCGGTAAAGGCTGTCGCGAAGCGGTACAGCCTCGTGTTCAAACCGGGCACTCATCTCAGCATCGTCCGACCGCTTTCGAACCAAGCTGCTCAATAGTGCACACTCGCGAGTGATTTCGGATTTCGTCATGCCGCTTCTCTTCGTCATCGACAGTTCCCGCAGACGTATCGATCGTTTCCTGACCGAACCTCGGCGTCGATGTTCTCTCAAACAACACATCTCACATTGCGGTGTTGCCGTCGACAACGCCGCCACAGCACCATGAGCGGACCGAGCTGGCTTGTACGCAAGAACAGCGGCATGGCGGCCGGATTGTGCCCGACGACATCGACACGCTCGATCACTTCTCAGACGATCGGGTAATGCAGAATGCAAACGGGCACCGCGTTACCAACGCCGAGAGCAAAGTAAAGGGCGAGTCTCATGATGGCTCTTGCACATGGAGTGGGCGCGTGACTAGAACGACGGTGCTGGTAATCGCCGGGATCAGCGCCAGATCGATCGACCGTGCACTAACCGATGCCGGGGCCCAGTGCTTACAAAACGGAGTAGCACTCAACGTGTTTGACGGTCTCGCCTGCCTGCCGTCCTATAGCGAAACACTCGAAAGTCGCCAACTTCCGCGCGCTGTGGCCGCATTGCGAAGCGCTGCGAGAGACGCACACGCCGCGATTGTTTTGACCGACTATTACGGTCAAATACCCGCGACCGTTCACAACGCCATTGACTGGCTGACGCGAGGGTGGAATGACGGTTCGCTACATGACAAACCATTGGCCGTCATCGGCGCCACAGAAGGCCGCTACAGCGGAGTATGGTCGCGCCATCAAACCGACGGGTCCGGCCGCATCGGTGAAACCCGCGTCATCGAACCCATCACCGTAACGACCCTGCATGAGGCCGTCACAAGTCTCGCTGAGCAAGCCAACATCACTAATGGACCACCCTCCCCTTTGCCGGTTGTGGTAGCGACTAACCGTCGCTCGAGCATCGTGTCCCGGTGAACAATGCCGGCTGGCCACCCAACGGCGACGATCACTTCAAAGCGGGCCTCGAGGCGGCCTCAACGTCATGAAGGAGTTTTCGATGAAAAACACCGATCTGAGCAAAGAGTTCGAGAAGATTTCCGATCACGCAAAAGCGGCGACACAGCATCTTCGTACGGCCAGTCAGCACACCAAAGATCAACTTGCTGCCGACGCCGCCATCGCACGACAGAAAGCAACTGCAGCAGCCAATCGGTTACAGGACAATGCAAATGGTGCTCGCAACAAGGCGTCGTCGCACTGGCAGGAGATGCGTGACAAGTGGCAGGCACATGTCGCCGCGGCGGAAACCCGCTTCGACAAGGAGGCGGACCAACTCGAT
>JAFAID010000022.1 GCA_019236925.1 Mycobacterium sp.
TCAATCACCGGGCGGGCAGTCTGCCCCCAAAATTCCGGAGTTAGATTCCTGAACTCCGGAGCTGACTTCCTTTAAGGTAGATTCTTCGCCACTGAGTCACCGACGCAGAGTCGGAGGGCTATGCAGGCAGTTTCGCGCCCGTATGTCATGGCTGGTGCGGTACTCGCGGCGGCGAGCGTCGTCGCCGTCACACCGCTCGCGCCGCGGCCATCCCAGCTCCCCATCCTCAGCATCGACACCCGTCTGGTCGACGCCAGCGACTCCATTCTCAATATCCCGGCGAACCTATTCGACGACTTCGTCAATATCCCGAACAACGAGGTCCAAGGTTTAGGCACGTTAGCGGATTCGCTGTTTTTCAGCGGGGACTGGTGGGTGCCGAGCTCGACGAACCTGTGGGGTATCGACCCCGGCGACACCACGCATGTCGCGGCGGTACTCGGCCTGTTGCCGTTGTTCCCGGCGTTCACCGAGGGCGTCGGAGGCCTGGCGTACGAACTGGACGGCTTCTTGGCGGCCGAGCTCCCGGTGAGTGCGTCCTGTGACGCAACGGCGTGCGCGCCGATCGTGCCGCCGGATGTCATCACTGGCATCACCACGCTCGACCGCGATATCGGGTTCCTGGAGGCACTCAGCGGGCTGACCAACTTTGGGCTGTTCGACAACTGGTTTACCGTCCAGTTTTCAACACTTGCAACCGGGTATACCTTTGACGCGGCCAACGACCCCGGCGTCGTAAGCCCAGCCGGCCCGGTCTATGAAGGGTTCGGCTTCGACAACGGCGGCAGCAACCCCTTCATCGGCGGTACGGTTTACGACCCCACTACCGGCCAATACGACATGCCGTGGGACGGCGTGACGTACCAGCTCAACTTGTTGCAGCCCTTTGAGAATTTCTTCAACAGCTTGTTGGCTCCGCCCTCCACCGACGGCATCTTCGGCAGCGGCATCGAGATCCCCAGCTTGACGGAGTTCACCCAAGCCCTGCAGGCCGACGCCGCGGCGCTGGTCGTCGCCTTCGATCCACTTGTTCCGGGGAGCCCCGCCTGCCCGGGCGCGTGCGACGGCCTTGGCATTTACACCGTCCCCCAGCTGGTGCAAGCGATCGGAAACTTGGACCCGGGCAATCCGATGATCAATGAATGGCTGGCCGACGTGGCCGCCTCGCCTCCCACGGATAACAACGCGACGCCCCCGCAAACCGACGCGTCCATCAGCCTGTTGCAAACCGGGTTCTTCAACCTGACCCCGACAGAACTGGCAAACGTCGACTCGGAGCTGGCCAGCATCAATCCTGAGCTGCCGGCGCTTCTCACCAATATCGGGATACTGACCGACCCCGGATACCTGGCCTACGGGGACGGGCTCACCACCACCTTTGACCCGGTCTACGGCGGGATCGCTCCCAGCTTGGTGGTCCCCGACCTCGAAGATATGCTGGGCCCCAGTTTCACCACACTGCTGAGCAACCCCGAGGTCGGGTCACTGGTGAGCGGCGCGGCCGACGACATCGCCAGCTCGCTACAGATGATGGATTCCGCCCTGCCCCTGGAAACCTTCCTCAACTTTGCGACCCTCAGCCTCTAGCCGTCGGTCAGGCCCGTCGTACCAACGGTATTCGGGCCTTGAAGCCCTTCGTCATGACGCGCTCCCACATCCGGTCGGTCAGCAGTAGCCGCGCCAGCACCGAGGCTTTTCCGGACGCCCCGACGATGTAGCGGGGCTTGGGATTTTTGGCCTGGACCGCCCGGATTACCGCGCGGGCCACGGTGTCGGCATCGACCATCGTCCCCGGCGTCTTAGTCAACTTGCGGGTGGTCTCCGCATAGCGGCGTTTGAACTCTCCATACGGATCGTCGTCGGGGTAGGAGTGCACCGTTTCGAATTGGGATGTGACGAAAGGTGTCCGCACCCCGGTGGGGTCGATCAACACAACGCGGACGCCGAACCGCGCCACCTCGGCGCCTAGTGACAGCGACAGCGCCTCGACGCCGTACTTGACGACGTGATAAGCGCCGGCCCCCGGGCTGGTAAACCGTCCGCCGGTGCTGCCGATCGTGATGATCCTGCCGGCTCCACGCGCACGCATGCCGGGCAACACGGCCTGCGAAAGATGAAGTGTGGCAACCACATTGGTCTCGAAGAGGCGCCGCAGTTCGCCCAGTGCCACCTGCTCGAGCGGGCAGGGCAGCGGGTACCCGGCGCTGTTGACCAAGACGTCCACACCGCCGTGGTCGGTATTGATCTCCTCGACGAGCCGGGTGACGGCGGCCTCATCGGTGACGTCAAGCGCGCGGGCCTGTAGGCCTCGAGACCGTAAGTTATCCAGGGCTTCTGGATTGCGGCCTGCCGCGAACACCGCATAGCCCTTGTCCTGGAGTCGGTACGCGGTGGCCTCGCCGATGCCGCTCGTGGCGCCCGTGATCAAGGCAATCGGCTTGGGTTTCAACGGAGTAATCAGGTGTCAGAAGAAAAGGAAGTTAACCGAATTCGCGAACATGTCCGCGAGTTCGGTTGCCGCGCCGGGCAGATATCCGCTGAGTTCCGCCGCCAGAGGATTCGTCGAGGCGGCCAGATCACTGAGGAGCGCAGCGGACGAGGCGGACGCGTCTGCCGTCGCCGTGGTGTCCGACGTGAGGGCACCCGCCTCCAGGCCCGCTACATCCGGCACGTACGGGTAGAGAGTCGACAGATCGGTTTGCGGCAAGATCCCGAGATCGACCAACGCGGCGATCATGCCCTGGTCCGCCCCGGCTGCGAGATAGGCGTCGACTGCGGTCGTGTCGATGTCGGGGGATGTCGACACTGCGGGCGTGTCAACGTCCGCGTCCCCAGTCCAGTTGTAACCCAGGTCGACCAGCACCCGCATGTCGGGTTGGATCAAGTCGGCATACGCCGAACCCGCGCCGGTACCGACGTGGAGCCCCTCCAGCAACGGCAGCTCCTGGGTGGGGATCATGAAGTAATCGGTGGCGACGTCAGCTCCCGACGTGGGTTCCGGCACCGCGCCGGCGAGCTCTGTGGGGCTGAAATACGCGGGCCAGCCGGGCAGCAGGTAGGGATGCAGGTCGAGGTAGCCGTCTGCGGCGTTGGCGTCCGCCAGCATGTCGCTGGAGTACTGCGGAAAGTCGGAAGCCCCGCTGTATTCGATGGTGTAGATGTCGGTGGTGTACGGAGTGTCCGCCGGAGTCGCGGGAAGGGTCACGCCGCCGATACCCGGGAAACGCGTGAAAATTCCGCCGTCGGGGTTGTTGAGGTCTTCGGCCAGGATGAAGCTCAAATGATCGGGACTAGGTGCGTCAGCGCCCAGCGCGTCGAGATTGATCATTTCCTGGGTCTCGACCGAGGGGCTCATCGAGTAACCGAAAACAACGGCGTTGTTACCGTCGGCGAGCTGCTGGTTGATCGCCTGGTTCAGGTCAGCGACACCTTGCGTTAGGCCCGAGTCGTAATCGGTCTCGGGCGTGGTCACGCCGACGGGGCTATACCCGGAGTACACCGGCTGCCCCGAAAAATACGCCGGCGTGGGATCAATGTAGGTGTCCATGACTTGCTGGATGTAAGACGCGTCGGGCGTGGGCAGGAAAGCGTGGCCCAGAATCAACGCAACGTCAGAGCCGGTGTCGTCCGCCGAAGCGGGCGCTGCGCTGAGCGCCGACGATAAATCCAGGAGACCGGCGCAGGCGCCCGCCAACAGACCAATGCTCAGCCCACGGGCTTTCCACGGTGTCATCGAACCCCCCGACCTCATTCAACGCGTCGCCCCCGCTCCGCCTACAAATTACTACGTTTGGCTCGATCCCGAAGGCCTTCTCTGCCGGACCAGCCAGACGGGCCGCGGTGAGCCGTCTCGCGTTTCCACCATGAGCAAGCCGGGTAAGGTCATGACGTGGGCCTTCCGGCACCGGCAGACGACCGAGCGGCACTGATCACGGGTGCGTCATCGGGTATCGGCGAGGCCATCGCGCTGGAGCTTGCGCGGCGCGACCATCAGCTGGTGTTGGTCGCCCGCCGCAGCGATCGCCTGCACGCGGTCGCCGACAGCGTTCCGACTAAAGCGCACGTCTTACCCGCCGACCTATCCAGTCGAACTGACCGCGCCGCGCTGCCGGATCGCGTCGCGGCGCTGGGCCTGGCGCCGGATATTCTGATCAACAACGCTGGCCTGTCGGGCCGCGCTCTTGTGGCGAAATCGGTTCCAGAACAACAACTCAACCTCGTCGAAGTCGATGTGGCCGCCGTGGTGGATTTGTGCAGCAGGTTCCTGCCGGGAATGGTGGAGCGTGGCCGCGGCGCCGTGCTGAACGTGTCATCGTTGGCGGGCTTCTACCCGTTGCCCGGGCAAGCCGCTTACGGCGCTGCCAAAGCATTTGTGTTGTCGTACACCGAGAGCCTGCGTAGCGAGTTGCGCGACACCGGTGTCGTGGCAACCGCCTTGTGCCCGGGGCCGGTCGCCACCGGATTAGACGACGTAGCCGGGTTCAGCGTGGGGGAACGTGCAGCCGTGTTACCCAGCTTCATGTGGAAGTCCGCCGACGAGGTCGCACGGGCAGGGATCGACGGTTTGGCGGCGAACAAGGCCCGGGTCGTCCCGGGTTGGGGCAATCGGCTCGTCGCGGCGTTTTGTCGGGTTGCGCCGCAAGAGCGGTTGCTGCCACTGCTCGCTCGACGTGCCGTGCCGAAGAAAACCAATTAGCCTCATGGGCTATGCGCGCGATGGCATACGGATTATTGGACACCGCGGGGGACCGGTTGCGCGGGCAGATAGGCTGACGCGGTGCTCGAGGTGATCGAAAAGGGGTGTGTCAGCGAGGCGCACCCCGTCCCGCTGCTTTTCGTCCACGGGGCCTGGCATGCAGCATGGTGTTGGGATGAGAATTTCCTCAGCTTCTTTGCGGACCAGGGTTATCGTGCTGTGGCGTTGAGCTTCCGCGGTCATGGCGAGAGCTCGATCGACAAGCGACTGTGGGCCTGTTCGGTCGCCGATTATGTCGACGATGTCAGCTCGGTTGCCGATCGCCTGCCCAGCGCACCGGTGGTCATCGGTCACTCCATGGGCGGTCTCATCGTGCAGAAGTATCTGGAGAAGCACGACGCTCCGGCCGGCGTTTTGATGTCGTCCATTCCGCCGCAGGGAAACCTCGGAAACGCGTTGCGCTGGATCAGGGATCGCCCCACGCATTTTGCCAAGATGACGATCACGGGTAAGGCGTTGCCGTACATCAATCCGCCAGAACTGGCCCGGGAGCGATTCTTCTCCTCGCACACACCGGAGGCCGACGTCCGCAAGTATGCCGCCCGGCTGCAAGAGGACAGCACGCGCATCGGCATCGACTGCCTGCTGCTGCGCCTGCCCCGGCCTAAACGCGTGACCGCGCCGGTGCTGGTACTCGGCGCGGAGGAAGATACCGCGCACACCCGCAACGAAATACTCGCCACCGCACGCGCTTACGGCACCGAAGCGGAGTTCTTTCCCGACATGGGCCACAACATGATGCTCGAGCCGGGGTGGGCCGCCGTCGCCGAGCGAATCGACAGCTGGCTCAGTGCGCGCGGGCTCTAAGCCTTGCGGGTCACGCCCCTGTGGCGGGTATCAATTCCAGCGGAAGATGCTCGAGCCCGCGCATCGTCGGGTTGTCGAGGTATCGGTAGTCCCCGGCGAGGCGGATCGCCTCGACCCTGGGCAGCAGCTGGGAAAACACCCTGGCGCCTTCCAGCCGGGTCAACGGTACGCCCAGGCAGTAGTGGACGCCGCCGCCGAAAGCGAGATGGTCGGTCGGATTCCGGTCGAGGTCGAAGGTGTCTGGATCGTCGTAGTGGCGCGGATCGCGGTTGGCCGCGGCGAACAGCAGCAGCACCCGCGCGCCGGCCGGAATCGTGTTTGCCCCGACGGTGTAGTCGCGGGTTGCGGTGCGATAGAACCCTTGCACCGGGGCGACCATGCGCAGCTGCTCCTCGATCGCGGCGGGAATCAGCTCGGGGTGCTCGCGCAGCCGGGCATACAGGTCGGGCTGCTGAGCCAGCGTCAACAACAACCCCGACAACAAGTTCGTCGTTGTCTCGCTGCCTGCGCCGATCAGCATGGCGGCGCTCCAGAAGATCTCGTCGTCGGTGAGCACGTCGTTAGCGTCGGCAGGGGTCATCATCGAGATCAGGTCGTCACCGGGATTGCGGCGGCGCTGCGCAATGAGTGGGTCGAGGCTACGGCGCATCGCCGCGGTCGCGCGGCCTGAGCGCGCGGAGAGCCTCATGCCGTGCGGGGTCAACGGCGCGAAGGCACCCGCGACCATCTCATCCGACCATTCCACGAATTGGGGCTGATCATTCCTTGGTATGCCCAGCATCCGTGCGATCAGCCGGGTCGGCAGCGGTTTGGCTAGTTCAGAGACCGCTTCGGTTTTACGGCGGGCGATCACAGCGTCGACGAGTTCGTCGGCGACCTCGTTGATGTTTGTCTGCCAGGCCGTCATCGCCCGTGCGGTGAATGCGCGGGAGACGAATTTGCGCAGCCGTGTGTGCTCCGGCGGGTCGGCTGCGTTCATTGAGGGCAGGTGGACGCGAAATCGGCTTTGGCTCTGTGCCGACGACAATGCCTCGTTGTCGCGCAACGCCTTCCGCAGATCGTCGTAGCCGGCGATGATCCAGATGCCGCGCTTGCGGTTGTACCAGACGTTCGGCACGTTCGGCCCCGTCAACAAGGTGCGGTAGCCCGGGTACGGATCACGCATGGTCTGTGCCGAGAACGGGTCGAAGTCGGTGGCGGGTGCGGTTTTCCGACCGGTCAAGGTATAGCCGTATGAGGTGGCCTTGTCCCGTGCCACCCCGACCATGCCGTCGACGCCGACCTTCATCAGGCTGGCACGGAATCGCAGCCTGCGAGCCAGCGTCATGTGGATAGACCCCCTCGTGAAGATCCGCCGACGGATCGCAGATAACGCACGCTACCGTAACCCGCGCCGGCTTACGGTTTCAGATGTCCGTAGCGGAGACCAGAAGCCCGCACAGCGACACAGGCGAATGTCAGTCCTTGATGAAATGGTATGCGCGGTAGTCGATTTCGCCGCGTTCCAGGTCGTTGTAGAACCACGAGCCATCCACAACGGCGAACTCACGTCCAAAGCGGCGCATGAAGGCCGGCATGCGATTGTTGATCAGTTCGGTGGACCGCGGCGAGTTCTTCTTGAGGCCGCGCAGGACCTCCGTGTTGATGACCCGCTTGGAGACCTGCCGCAGGCCGGATTCCGCCATTGCCTTCTCCCAGTCCGGGAAGTTGTCGCGGTTTCGGAAATCGGCATACAGGAAGTGCCCGCCGGGACGGAGCACCCGCTTCAGCTCGCTGAGAAAGCGTTCGAAGTGCGGGTAGATGTGTGAGGCCTCGACGTTGATCACCGCGTCGAAGGATTCGTCCGGAAACGGCAGGTTCTCAGCGTCGCCGTGCACGAAGTCCAAGCCCGGCAGTTTGTGCCTTTCTCTGCAGAATTCGACTCCGGCAGCGTTGAAGTCAAGCCCCGTGTAGGAGGCCGGCTTCAACGTGCGCATCAGGTACGAGGCGCCGCCCCCGTGACCAGAACTGCATTCCAGGACTTTCTTGCCGCTGATATCGGCTTGAGTCGCGGTCTGGTGGTAGAGCTGAATGCTGTACCGGTTGGGCTCGTCGGATT
>JAFAID010000086.1 GCA_019236925.1 Mycobacterium sp.
CCCCACCGCCGAGGGGGTTTGGCTTAACACGCTGACCTTTTCGGTGACCAGTAAGGCGTGGAAGTCTTCCGGTGAGCCCGCTACCGATTCGGGCACCACCACCAGCCGCCCGCCGTGCAACAGCGCACCCCAGATCTCCCACACCGAATAGTCGAAGGCATAGGAATGACACTGCGTCCACACCTGCCTCGGCGACAGCTCCAAGCCGACGTCGAGTGCGTCGAATAGCCGAGTCACGTTGTGGTGGGTGACGGCCACCCCCTTAGGGACACCCGTAGTGCCCGAGGTGTAGATGATGTGTGCGATGTCATCGGGGGCCGGGCAGGGCAGCGGCGTGGTGGGCTGGGTGTGGATACGGGCGTCGTTGATATCGAGGACCAGCAGGTCGCACCCGTCCAGCCGCGACCGCAGGCTTGCCGAGGTGATCGCGGCGATCGGGGTGGCGTCGGCGAGCATGAACTGCATCCGGGCCGCCGGCACCGCCGGGTCGATCGGCAGATAGGCCGCCCCGGTTTTCAGCACCGCCAAAATCGCCACGATCGCCTCGGCCGACCGGGAAAACAGCAGCGACACACACTCACCCGGGCCTGCCCCATGGCCGACCAACAGGTGCGCCAACCGGTTCGAGGCCTCATCCAGCTCCGGGTAAGTCAGGGAGCGGCCTGCGAAGGTCACCGCCACCGCCTCCGGTGTTCGGGCCGCCTGCGCGGCGAACACCGCCGGAATCGATCCCGGCGTGGGTGCGGGCTGGGTCAACACCGTCCGATTGCCCCATCCATCCAGGCAGGCGTGCTCAGCCTCATCAAGCAGATCCATCGAGGAGAGCCGCCGTGTCGGGTCGGCGGTCATCGCCACCACCACCCGCTGCCACCGCTCGATCAACGCCTCGATGCTGGCCGCGTCGAACACGTCCGTGCGAAACTCCGCCCACCCGAACATCCCGGTGGGCTGACCGGTCGCGCTCCAGCGGTCGCCTAAACCAAACACCAAATCCATTCGGGCGGTGCGGGTATCGAGCGCCAGCGCCGTGACCTCCAGATCACCCAAACCCAGCTCGGCGGCGGGATCGGTGCCCCGCCCGGGAAGGTTCTGCCAGGCCAACATCACCTGGACCAGCGGGTGATAGGTGAGGGATCGGGTGGGGTTGAGTCGATCAACAAGTACCTCGAAGGGCACATCTTGGTGCTCGTAGGCGGCCAGGCTGCGCCGTCGCACCTGGGCCAGCAGCTCGGCGACAGTGGGATCGCCGGTCACATCAACCCGCAGCACCAAGGTGTTGACGAAGAAACCCACCATCTCATCGAGTGCGGGATCGCGGCGCCCAGCGATGGGGAACCCGACGGCCACGTCGCTGCTGGCGCTGAGCTGAGAAAGCAGGACCGCCAGGGCGGCCTGGATCACCATGAAGCTGGTCGCGTTGTGCTCGCGCGCCACCCGAGCAACCTGCTGCTGCAGCTCGGCCGGCCAGTTGATCATTACCCTGGCGCCGCGGTAATCAGCCACCGGGGGATAGGGCCGATCGGTGGGCAGCACCAGCCGCTCGGGCATCCCGGCCAGGGTCTCCTGCCAGTAGGCCAGCTGCGCGGCGATGCGGCTGTGGCTATCGGCCAGATCACCCAGCTGCGCGCGCTGCCACAGCGTGTAATCGACATACTGCACCGCCAACGGCGCCCAGTCCGGGGCCCGCCCCGCGCGCCGGCTGGCATAGGCCACCCCCAGATCACGCACCAGCGGGTTGATCGACCAGCCATCCGCGGCGATGTGGTGCGCGGCGGCCACCAGTACGTATCTGTCCTCGGCTACGCGGAAAAGCCTTGCCCGCAAAGGAATTTCGGCGGCCAAATCAAACGTGTGGCGGGCTGCGGCTGCGACTGCCTCATTCACCCGGCTTGCCGGCCAGTCGGTGGCATCAATGATCTGCCAGCCGAAATCGGCCCGATCGGCCGGCACCACTAATTGCCGGGGTGCTCCCTCGGGTGCTGGGAACAGCGTGCGCAGGCTCTCATGGCGGCCTACCACATCGGCCAGCGCCGTACCCAACGCCTCGACATCAAGCCGCCCGTTCAGCCACAACCCCACCGCCATGTTGTAGACCGCTGAGAGCCCCTGCAACTGGTTGATGAACCACAACCGGCTCTGCGCAAACGACAACGGAACCACCGCGGGCCGCTGGGCAGCCACCAACGGCTCAAGGCGACCCTCATCTCCACCGAGACGGGGCGCCAACTGGGCAACAGTGGGTGACTCGAACAAAGCGCGCACGGAAAGGCCGACATCCAGGCCGGCATTGACTGCGGCGACCAGGCGCATGGCCGACAGCGAATCTCCGCCGAGCTCGAAGAAGGAGTCGTCGGCTCCGACTCGGTCGAGGCCGAGGACTTGGGCGTAGATGCCGGCCAGGATCTCTTCGACCGCGCTGGCCGGGGCGCGATACCGGTCGACATCCTGATATTCCGGCGCCGGCAGGGCGCGGGTGTCGAGTTTGCCGTTGGGGGTTAGGG
>JAFAID010000279.1 GCA_019236925.1 Mycobacterium sp.
TATTAGCGGACTGATGTTCGTTGCTAACGCTCCAGTGTTCCGCAGGATCCTGTCGCGCACAGCCCTTTTCCTATTTCCCGCCTCGGCCCTGATGGCGCTGTTGCCAGTGGCCGCCGCCAGCAGATGGCACCTGGGAGCCAGCGGCTACGGTATGGCGCTGGGGGCCATCGGTTTTGGCTCGGTACTCGCTGTGGCGTTTCCGGCACGCTTACGGTTTAAACTTTCACACAACATGCTGCTGGCGGCCTCCGCCGCCGCCTACGGTATTGCGCCGCTGGCGGTGATCTGGCTGCCGTTCGCGGCGGCGACGCCTTTTTTGGTGTTGTCGGGGATCGCCTGGCTGGTCACGTTGACAACGTTGAACGCGGCAGCGCAGTTGTCGTTGCCGCGATGGGTTATGGCCCGCGGGTTGTCGGTGTATCTGCTGGTCTCCACGGGATCTCAGGCAATTGGCTCCTACATCTGGGGTGCCGTTGCTACCCGGTGGGGACTTGACACCGCATTGCTCTGGTCGGCGCTGGTGCTGGGCGCCGTTGCGCTGAGCGTGCCTGTATTGCCGTTGCGGGCGTCCACCGGGAAGCTGAGCGTCGAGGTTTCCACTGCCTGGCCAACACCGAGACTGGTGTTTGAACCATGTCCTAACGATGGACCGGTGCTTGTGGCCGTCCGCTACAAGGTGCCGGCCGAGAACCTCGAAAGCTTTGTCGAGGCGATGAGGGCGGTCAGGCGATCAAGGCTGCGAACCGGGGGCCACAGTTGGCGGCTGTATCACAGCGTCGGACAACCCGACACGCTCCTCGAAAGGTTCACCGTGACGTCCTGGAGTGAATTTGAGCGCCAGCGCACCGAGCGTTGGTTGGATCTCGATACTGACGGCGTCAGGAAGGCGATCGGTTATACCGTCGACCACACCCGCCGGCACGGGTACTACCTCGCTGTGCGTGTGCACCGATGAGCCTGAAAAAGCCTGTTCAGACGCGGTTCAGAGTCGACAAAACGGTGATGTGTGGCGGCGCGACGGCGGACGGGTCGGCTGGCTAGCTAACTTCTGCAAGCATGAGCAGCCACGTCATCTTGTAGCTCACACACGCCATTTTGGGCCGCGCCAGCACGAGCAGAGCCGCAGCCACCCCGCTTAGGCACCAGCGACGGCACCGCCGAATAAGCTGGCACGACAGGTCACCTGCGAACGCCCACGAACGGCCCTACCGAGCATGGTGGTGATATGGATCTGGGACTTGAAGAACGCACCGCTCTCGTCTGTGCCTCAACGTCAGGGTTGGGCCTGGCGACCGCCCGGGCACTGTGCGAGGACGGCGCGAGAGTCGTGGTGACCAGCCGCTCGAGCGAACGGGCTGAGGAAGTGGCAGCCGCGCTCCCGAACGCGATCGGCATCGGTTGCGATCTCGTGACTGCCAATGGTGCAGCGCGATTGTTCGACGAATCGACCGAACGGTTCGGCAAGATTGACATCCTCGTGCTCAATGGGCCCGGCCCCGCGCCCGGAACTGCCGGAGAGGTTGATGATGTAGGTGTTGATTCTGCGGTGGCGGCGTTGGTCAAGCCTCAAGTGCAGTTGGTGCGGTCCGTGCTGCCTGCTATGCAGGCGCAGCGCTGGGGCCGCATTTTGAGCATCAGCTCAACCAGTGTAGTGGCACCGATTCCCAACCTCGCGCTGTCCAACCTCGGCCGCGCCGCGCTGGCAGGTTATTTGAAGACTCTCGCGAGTGAGGTTGCATCGCAAGGTATTACGGTCAACTCTCTGCTTCCCGGGCGAATCGGAACGCCCCGTGCACGCCAGATCAATGAAGCGGCCGCGGCACAACTAGGCATCCCCATCGCCGATGTCGAGCAATCCTCAATCAGTGAGATCCCCGCAGGCCGGTATGGAGCGCCTGACGAGTTCGGCGCGGTGGCCGCCTTCTTGTGCAGCGCGCGAGCGTCCTATGTGAACGGAGTAGCGCTACGCTGCGACGGCGGGCTGGTGCCGACGCTGTGAGCACAATCCGGCGTCCTAGGGCCTGCTCAGCTTGCTAATCGTTTGAATTTCGGTGTCCCGGTAGGGCTGTCCATCGGGTTGGAGCAGGTCGGCGAACCAGGGCTTCGGGACTGTCTTGTACGGATGATCCCATGAGTCCCAGGGCAGGTAGGTCTGGGTCTTCCCGGCCACCAAACCCCAATTGATTGCACCTACGTTGTAGCGCTTCGCAATTGGCAACACTCCGTCAACGGTGCTACCGAGCGTCCGAGCCAGGTACTCGGTGCAGAGGATCGGCCGCCCCAGTGGTGAAAGTTCGGCGATCCGAGCCTCAAATGCCGCTGGTTTGTCATAGCAGTGGAAGGTGACCACGTCGGAGTTGTCCAATTGGATGTCAGCGATTTCGCTGCGCCGCAGGGGATCTCCCCACTCGCCGTCCCACACGCCACTCGTTAACGGTTGACTCGGATCAACCGAACGTGCCCACCCGAACGCCAGCGAGAGCAAGTCGGCGACGCGGTCCAGCTTGTCTTTCCGCTCGACCTTGCGATATTCACGCGCTGGATTGTCGGGCTCATTCCACAGGTCCCAACCTAAAACGCGATCATCACTGCGGAATTGGTTCAGCACTCCCGTGACATAGTTGAGCAGAGTGCGGCGGTAGTCGAGGTCATCGAGGTGTTCAGCACCAGGACTTTGCACCCAACCGGAGTTGTGCACCCCGGGTCTCGGCGCGCGCTGCCGACCCGGCTTGGGGAACGGATCCCAACAGGAGTCGAATAAGACAAAGAGTGGTTTGATTCGGTGGCGGGCCGCAATGCTGACGAACTGCGCGAGACGATTTTGGAACCCTCGATGGTCTTGGGCCCATAGCTGATCGTGGAGGAAGACCCGCACGGTGTTGAACCCGTGTAACTGGGCCCAGCCGAGCTCGGTATCGATGCGCCGCGGGTCGAAGGTGTCGGCCTGAAACATCTCGAGCTGGTTGATGGCGTTTGAGGTGATGTAGTTGGCGCCGACGAGCCAACCTTGCGCCTGATACCAGCGGTTGGCTCGGTCCGGCAACCACGGGCTTTGCTCTGCGGCCGCGCGGGCCACCGGCGTCAGCGCAGGGCCGGCCGCCAGCAGCACTGGGAGCGTTAGCACTGTTCGACGCCTCACCAAGTGACCATAATCCCTGAGTCACGTGGTCAACCACGTTGATCGATTTGGACGGGGCCGGGCGAAGGCTTTGGCTGTCAGGCCATCGGCGAAGCCGGCTGCAGACCGTCTACGCGACGAACATATTTCGCAACGTTCGTCTTCTCGAAGGGCCGGGATCTACGTCTGCCAGTCATTGGATCCGTCGTTCTTCTTGTAATTGCCGCCGCTGGAGTTCGCCACGATGATGGGATCACCCGGGCCGAAGTTGTCGAAGAACCACTTCGCGTTGGTGGGACTGATGTTGATGCAGCCGTGGCTGACGTCGCGCTTGCCCTGGTCATCCACCGACCACGGGGCGCTGTGCACGAAGTCGCCGACGTTGTCGAAGCGAACGGCCAGGTCGACCGTCACCTTGTAGCCATAGGTCGAGTTGACCGGGACCCCGTAGGTGGAGGAATCCATCACCACCGAGGGCTTCTTGTCTTGCACGTAGTAGGTGCCATTCGGGGTTTGGTGATTACCGGCCGACATCCCCATCGACATCGGGATGGTCTTCTCTACGGTCCCATTGCGGGTGACGGTCAGTTGGTGGGTGGCGTCGTCGGCCGTGGCCACCAGAGTGTCTCCGGTATTGAAGCTGGACACTGTGCCGCCCGCATCGACGGTCACCGCGGTGTGGGCGGGCCAGAAGTTCAGTGGGCGCCAGCGCAGCTGGGTGGGGGTCATCCAGTAGAACTTGCCGGGCACCGGCGGGACCGAAGAGACGTGGACGGCGCTCTCGGCTGCGCCGGCGTCATCGACCAGGCCGGGGAAGTTGATGATGATCGGCTGGGCCACGCCCACCGTCGCGCCGTTGGCAGGGACGAACCTCGGCGGCCCGAATGGCGCCGCACCGGTGAACGGTGTCGGGTCCTGGCCCCCAGCGGGGCCCGCGGCAATAGGTGCCGCCGGCGGTGGTGGCGGCGGCGCAGGCGGGCCCGGGGGTGGCGCGACAACCCCTGGATCACCGGGAGCCGGGTCCGGATCCGCCAGCGCGGGACCCGCGCTCAGCACCAGCAGCCAGCCCAATATCGAAGCCACTCCGGCTGCCTTCACAGCGGCGAACAGGGTTCCCTTCGTCCAGCCTGACATACACATCCCTCCAGTTGCTTTCTGGAAACAGTGTCGCATAGCGCCCAGGCCAGCTATTTCTGCCGCCGCCTGCGGCGGCCTTCGCTCATCCCTCGGCCGTATGTCCCTGACCATCGTCAGCCAGGTAGGTGACGTTGTACCACTGCCGAGTGGGCCCGATGCCGGTGTCGGGGGCCTCGGTCGGCGTTGCCTGCTCCAAACGAATATCGGTCAAGTGCGGGTTCTGCAGGCGGAGAAAGTCTTCGAGTTCGGCGTCCCGCGCGGCGCCGCTGAGAGTTGCCTCGGCGGGCGCCCTTCCCTCATACCTCGCCCAACTCACACCTCACATCTTGCTCTGCCATCGCGTCGCCTAGGCGAATTTATGGCCACCGGTATCGATATGAACAAAGATTGAGCCGTGATGGGCAACGGATTGGTAGAACTGTCGGGAAAAGTCGCGATCATCACCGGGGGCGGTCGCGGCCAGGGAGAGGCAGAGGCCCGATTATTTGCCTCGCTGGGTGCCCGGGTGGTCATCACCGACGTACTCGAGCGCGAGGGTCAAGAAGTTGCGACGTCCATTGGTGATGCGGCTCGGTTCGTCCATCACGATGTCAGCAGCGCGGATGGTTGGACAGCGGTGGTTACGTTTGCCTGCAACGAATTTGGTCGCCTCGATGTGCTGGTGAACAATGCGGCGATTTGCGTTGTCGTGCCGATTCTGGATCAGCCCGTCGACGAGTTCGAGCAAATGCTGCGCGTCAATCTCGTCGGGCCGTTCCTCGGGATCCAAGCAGTTGTCGAGCCGATGAAGGCAGCCGGTGGGGGATCGATCATCAACATCTCGTCGCAGGCGGGGCTGCATGGGCTCGCCGGATATGGCGCCTACGGGTCGTCCAAATGGGGGCTTCGCGGATTGACGAAGGTGGCGTCAATTGAACTCGGTCAGTTCGGGATTCGCGTGAACGCGGTGTACCCCGGAATGATCGATACGCCGATGGTCGCGCACCTCAACGTTCGCCGCGGACCGGGCGGGCATCCCGGATCGCCGTTGAACCGGGTGGGGGTGCCGGAGGAAGTCGCCACCGTGGTCGCATTCCTCGCATCGGATGGCTCCTCGTATGTCACGGGCGCAGACTTCGTGGTCGATGGTGGCGCTAGTGCAGGACGGATCCCCGTGGTACCGCCCGCGATTCAACCGGGCGATGGTACGTAAATGCCCTCATCCGGCGGGGTCGTCGACGAATTCGGATGGCCTGCGGATGGCGTAGCGTTGTTCTGCCTGCGCCAGGAATTTCATTGAGTTCTTCGGCGGTGGAATGCCTTCCGGATCGTAGCTCGGGCGCATGGTCCGGAACAGGATCTTCGGCAGCATGTACGCCCACATGCGTCTCATCATCTTGGCGAAGCGCAGTTTGCTGCGTAGCTTGGACTCCGTGATCCGCCCAGCGGCGAGGTCCGCATTGATCATGGCGTTTGCCGTTCGCAACGTATACGAGAACTGGTGACACAGCGCGTACAGCATGCCGTAGATCCGCGCCGGATAGTTGTTGTCGTACACCTCCTTGAAGAGGTGGTTGCACACACTTCGATGCTCGTACTCCTCGGCGAAGTGCCAGAGCCAGAGGTAGACGGTCGGTTCATTCCAGTCGTACAGGACGTCGCCGGCCGCTTCGAAAAAGAACTGCGACACGATCGGCCCGACGGTTTCGAACCCTTCCGAGTAGGCCAGACACCAACGCGGGCTCTTCGTCGCCAAGAACCTTGCGAAATCATCGCGCATTTTGTCCGCTGCAGCACCGATCCACGGATACCCGGACTCGACAAGTTTGGCGTTGTACTGAGCATGAAGCTTGGCGTGCCACCCCTCCTGCGCGCAGAACATCGAGACATCGGCGTCCAATGCGGGGTGAGCAGCTGCGTCGAGATCCTTACGAGACTGCCGGACAGCCTTGTTCAAGAAGGTCTCCAGGTGATGCAGAAAACTCGACGTTGCGTTCAGCAGGTGGCAGAACTCCGGTTGGTCCTCGGCCCATCTGATTTTCGCATCGCTGAAGTCGAGTTCCACCTTTCGCACGAGCATCTCTGTACCTCCGGCCGTGGCGAGGGTCCCGCCGGACCTGAAAAGGCCCCAAACCCCAGCTCCACCGCTTGAAGCGTACTCACGTCCTCGATCGTCGGTGAGAAGATTCAACACACTGTCAAGCTCGAGTAAGTGCGTCTTGCCTGCAGTTTGTGATTGGGCGACTCCTCCGCGCGCGGCGGAACCTGGCGTAGCGTTCAAGCAGGTGCGACGCAATAGGGTAGGAAGGACGACGCAATTGACCGAGCGGTTACGGGACATCAGAGAGTTCGGCGATGACGCGGACGCCTACCGAGACGAGCTTTTTCGGCGCTGGACGGGCTTGCTCAGCTACCGATACATCGGTCGGAACCATACGTCGATGAACGTCGGTGAAACCGACAATACCGTCACCATTCGCCGCGATATGCGCAACGACGCAGGCGGAATCATGGTGGCGCCGTTGGCTATAGCCTCTCCCGAGGGCTGCCAGACTGACCTGGTCGCGGTACCCAACCCGGTAATCGCCTCGGTGCAGATCGTCGATCCTGGCTACGACGTGAAGAAGGTCGAAGTCGTCGAGTCTGGCAACGTGCATCAGGGTCGCACGATGGGTTACGGCCGCTGCAAGATCGTCGATGCCGACAATCCGGATCGCGTCATCGCTTTCAACGAAGGGCAGGGCGCGATCATCGGCGTCCCTCCGGAAGGCCTTGAAAAGATGGATGTTTCGGGCGCCGAACTAGTCATCGAAGACTCGCCGGATCTGCCGCCGCTGTGGAAAGCTTTCGGCGCGTCCAAACGTCCCGACGGGCGTTGGGTGCTGCCTGAGCTCAGCCTCGAGTTCGCCTCGCCCGACGCTGCACTGCACATCGGGCCGCAGCACGTTGTGCTCGAAACCGCCGCGATCGACCTGGCAGCCGATGCGGTCGGCACCAGGAAGCTTCAGGTGGTGAGCTGGCACGTGATGTTCATGTCACGAGGCAAAGTCGGGCCGTTCAGAGTGGACGGAACCGCGCATACCGGTGGGTCCCGCAAAGTCGGTGTGCGCATGTTGCTGCACGACGAAGGCAATCGCGATAAGGCCGTGACATCCGCCGCGGCGATCTTCGAAATCGTCAACTAGGTCGCGCACCGCAGACAGCGGTACTTCGGCGCGAGCCTACAGCCGAACAGGCGGGTTATCGATCAGCCCGCCCTTCAGCGCCATCGCTAAGAGCCGCGACGCGGTGATCACGCCGTGCAGTTGGCCTCGCTGCATCACGGCTATCACGGGACTGCGCAGCCTTCCCATGATCGTGGCGACTTCGATGATCGTGTCGTCGGCGTCGACGATCGGCACTGTTAGCTGAGGTTCCGGCAGCAGCTGGCGAATCGTCTTACCGCCCAACTTCTCCGCAGCCCGGTCGGCCATCGATTCCGCGAGTACATGGGCCAGCAGGGGATCGTCCTGCACGTAACGTGGCACGATGAAGCGCACGACTTGAGAGGCAGGCAGCACCGCATACAGTTGCCCGTCCGCCGTCAGCACGACGATTCCGGGCAGTCTGCGTTCGGCAATCAACCGGGCGGCTTCCAGGGCCGGCGAGTCGATGTCCACCACCGGGAATTCCTCGTCCATCTCCGCTGCCAGCACAACGACCTCCGATCTCGCTACGTCGTCCGCGCATCGTGCACGCTGGCACCGACCCGGATAAACGGAGGTTCGCTGCACCGCGACAGGGCTATAAGGCGCGGCCCCATGCCCGCAACGAGTAAATGGGCGAAGGACATCAGTTGAGCGTGCGCCGACTTAGCCATGCGCACGCGAGCGCTAGCGATCTCTTGACAGTCCAGACCAAGCCTTTAACGAGAAACTTACGGCTCGCGCCGCTACGAGACCGAGGGCTCCGGCGGGTCGCCCGGCCTGCGGCTGAAGGCAATCAGCTGACGGGTGCGTTCAGTGTCCTCAAGCGATGGGCTCAGGCGGTCCATCGTGGTCGGGAACGCCGAGCAGATCGAGTTGCATCCATGCGACGTCGTGCCAGCTGTCGTGTTTCCATTCGACGCGTCGGAATAGGCCGGCATCCTGAAATCCGAAGGATCGATGGAATCCGTTGCTGGCCTCGTTCGGTTGGGTGATGCCGGCGAAGGCTTGTCGATAACCACGCTCGGTAAGCCGGCGCAGTAGTGGCGTGTAGAGCTTACGGCCGCCGCCTGTGCGGTGATGGTCGACGTGCAGATAGATGCCCGTCTCAGTCGTCCATTGGAAGGTCGGTAGGCGCTTCAGCGGCTGCCCATAGGCGAAGCCGACGATCTGATCCGCGCGTTCGAGGACGAGCCATTCGTGGGTGGCGCGGAGTCCGGTGATACGCGCCGCCATCTCGTCGATGGTCGGGACGTCGATTTCCCAACTGACTGCGGTGTTCTCGACGTAGGGCCGATAAATCGCCACACACGCAGCCGCATCCTGTGGTGAAGCCGGACGCACAACGCTGCTAATCGCTTGCATGCCAGTAGTCTTCCAGCCATTTCACGGGCCCGGATCATCAGCGGCAAAGAGCCCGCCGTGGTGTTCAGAACGCATCATCAGTTGGGGATGGGCGTCGTGACGGTCGCGGCATAGCCCGGCGACTTGGCAGGGGACGGGCTCGGCAGGAACAGCTGGGTTGGTGATGATGACGGCGCCGACGGCTGCGGCGATGAAAAACAACATCGCGGCGACCTGCAGCAGCCGTCCGAAGCTGGCATCGGTCAGCGTGCTGGCGGCAATCAATCCCACGCAGGCGGTCGCGATCAGTGCCGAAAGCCGGCCCACGGCGTTTTGGATCGCGGCGGCGATCCCGCCGTGTTCAGGCTCGACGGACGACAAATTGAGTGCGGTCAGCGGTGTACTGGTGAGAACCGTGCCCGTGGCGAACACGATCACTCCGGGCAGCAGATCGGTGATCACGTCAAATCCATGCGCGTCGGGCCGGATGAGTAGGTAGCCGATCCCGGCTAGCAGTGGGCCCGTGATCAAGAAAAGCCGAGGTCCAAGCCGCGCGGCGCTGCCTCCGACGCGCTTGGCGAACAGAAACGAAATGATGGGGCTGGGCAAGGTGGCCAAACCTGCTGCGGTGGCTGAGTAGCCGGCAACCTCTTGGATGTAGAGCACGATGGAGAGTGAGCCCATCTGCAGTCCGCCGTAAAAGAATGCGGTCATCAGATTGGCGCCGGCGAAGTTTCGGTTTGCGAAGACGTTCAATGGCAGCATGGGGTGCGGCGCGCGGCGCTCCCATGCCACGAACGCCGGCAACGCCGCGATCCCAACGACCGTTGATGCGGTGACGAGGAGATCGTTCCATCCGCGCCGCTGAGATTCGATGAGTGCAAACACCGTGGCGCTAAGTCCGAGCGCCGACAACGCGGCGCCGACAACGTCGACGCGGGCGTGTTCGGAGGGCCCGGGCATCGGGCACAACCAAAACGTCAGAGCGAAGGCGATGACCATCGGAATGGCCCCCAAGACAAAGATCCATCGCCAGCTCAGATAGTCCACGGTCAGTCCGCCGAGCAGCGGTCCCACCGCAAAGGCGCTGCCCGTCCACGCAGTCCAGGAACCAATAGCTGCGGGTCGGTTCGTATTGTCGAAGGCGGCGTCGATCAGCGCTAGCGACCCAGGCACCAAAAATGCGGCACCCAGCCCCTGGACGACGCGCCCGGTGATCAACATCGCCGGAGACGCCGCGGTAGCCGCCAGTATCAAGCCGGTGCCGAAGGCGGCGAGCCCAAAACGCAATACCGGTACACGCCCGAACAGATCCGAGATGGAACCGCCGGGCAGAATCGTCGCCGACAACGCCAGCAAGTAACCATCGACCACCCATTGCTGGGTCGCCAGGCCGCCGCCGAGGTCGCGTTTGATGGCCGGCAGCGCCAGGTTCACGACGGTGCTATCGAGGAATGCGACCGTTGATACCAGGATCGCCACTACCAACACCCTGGTCGTCGACGCGGTGTCGCGCATTTTCACGTGCGGTCCCGGGCCGGGATCATCGCAGGCTTCACGCGATCATCGTCAACTGCTGGCGTCGACGGTTTCAATCGGCGTACCAAACCACGGCGAAAGCGACGTCACCGCAACTCGATTGGCGCACGCTCCCGTTGACCTTATCCGGAAGTCACTATGCCGCTGACCGAGCTCGTCGCCGCCGAGCTTGAGCAAGGTACAGCATCCGCGCGGGATAAGCGCCAGACTGCGTACCTCAGTCCCTCGGCGGGACTAAGGTACGTAATCGTAAGTGGGGAGCCGGGTTTCGGCTCTAGCGGCCGCCGCCGCCACCGCAGCGGCCGCCGCCGCCGCCGGCGCGGCCTCCGCCGCCCCCGGCGATGCGGCCGCCGCCGCCGCCGATGAACATCTTCACGGTGCTGGTCTGAGTCATAAACGACAACTTATCGCCAAATCCGCCGCCGCGCCAGGGTAGTTAAAAGTGAACAACCACCCTGTTGTGTGAACGGCAGCACCGATATCGATTAACGGACGGGGCTGGTTCACTCCTTCAGATTTCGTTGCCATAGGGCGGTCCGAGAAAGCGTTGCAGCATCGCGCGTTGGACGGCGGGATCTTTCACGGGCCAGCACCACAGCGCCAGGAAGACCCGAATGAGCCAGTGGGCGGCCAGTGGGTCATCGTTCTGTAGGCCGAGCATTTCGGCGGCGAATCCGGTGACGGCGGGCGAGCTGGTAATCCATTCGCTGACGGGAGTCGCGTGGATCGGCTGCATCAAATAGGCCAACGGATCGGTTTGCAGGCCCTGCAGGGCGACGATGGTGGCGGTCACCACCCGGTCGGGTCCCTTGAGGTCTTTGATGGCTTGGCGCGTGGTGTCGACGATCCGTGCCCCTTGGATAGCGACGACGGCATCGCGGATAGCAGCTTTGCCGCCGGCGTGACGGTAAATCGTCGCGGGCGAGCAGTGCACCTGCGCCGCCAAGGCCTCGATGGTGAAGGCGTCGTATCCGCGGCGGCCGATCAGGTCGGCAGCCGCGGAGTAGATGCGTTCAGCGGCTTCGCTACGGCGGTCGCGTCCCACCAGCCAGTCGTGCCGTGGCATTCCACTGAGCCTCCTCGGTCGCAGCCCGCTGAAATAGTTTTCTCACACTGAGAATTTCTGGCTGACTTTTCTCACAGTAAAGCCCAGGTGGCACCGGGCAAGCAATTCCGTCCGCAGTCGACCCCGGCGGGAGCCGTTCCTCAACTTTGTCGAGCCCCGTTGACCGCGACCCCGGCGGCGTTCAGCCTGGGGCCATGACGGCCGTGGATGATTCGACCCGGTTCTTCGGCGCCGCGACGTTACAGGATCCGTATCCGCTGTATGACCGCATGCATGCGGAGGCGCCCGTGCACCGCATCGGCGACTCGGTGTTCTACGCGGTGTGCGGTTGGGATGCGGTGCTGGAGGCCGTCGAACGGGTGCAGGATTTTTCGTCGAACCTCACCGCGACCATGGTCTATCACGATGATGGCACGGTCACCCCGTTCGACATGGTCCCGCTGGGGGATCCGTCGCACGCGTTGGCCATCGCCGACGATCCCGTCCATGCGATGCACCGCAAAATTCTGTTGCCGCATTTGTCGGCTAAGCGAGTTCGGATCATCGAAGAATTCGCGGCTGACACTGCGGAACAGTTGTGGGATGAGAATCTGCGCGACGGGCAGATCGAGTGGATGAGCGCCATGGCTAACCGGCTTCCCATGATGGTGGTCGCCCGGTTGCTGGGCCTGCCCGACGACGACGTCGACGACCTCATCCGGCTCGGCTACGCCGCCACCACGCTGCTGGACGGAATTGTCGCGTCCGACCAACTCCAAGCGGCCGGAGTGGCGGCCTTTGAACTGTCCAGCTACGTCGTCAAACACTTCGAGAAGTCCAGCGCCAGCGATGAATACGGTCTGATCGCTGATCTGGCCACCCGCTGCGCGTCGGGTGAGTTGGAGCAAACACCGGCGCTGGCGATAATGCTCACGCTTTTCGGCGCCGCCGGCGAATCGACGGCCTCGCTCCTGGGCAATGCGGCGTGGATTCTGGCCGACCGCCCCGAGATCCAACGACAGGTCCGCGAGAACCCCGAATTGCTCGGCGTTTTCATCGAAGAGGCGATGCGATTCGAGTCGCCGTTTCGAGGCCACTATCGCCACGTACTGCGCGATACCACCCTTGCCGGGATCGACGTGCCGGCCAGCTCGCACCTGCTCCTCATGTGGGGAGCCGCCAACCGCGATCCGGAACATTTCGAGGCGCCAAACGAATTTCGCCTCGACCGCGCCAGCGCCAAAGATCACCTGACGTTCGGCAAGGGTGCCCACTTCTGCGTGGGAGCCGCGCTGGCCCGCCTGGAAGCACGCATCGTGTTGGGCATGCTGCTCGGGCGCACCGGCTGGATTGACGCCGCCGACGTCGGGGACTGGCTTCCCAGCATCCTGGTCCGGCGTCGAGAGCGTCTGCAGCTTGCCGTCCAGTGATGCATCGCTCAAGACGGACGGGATTGCTCGAGATAGGTTGCCAGAGCGTTGGTTAGCCCTCGTCGGGCTTCGTCGAGGTCGGCATACGAGCCGAGTTGGCGCTCGGAGACCAGCCCACGCATCGCACCCGGAATCAGTGCGGCGACTTCGCGCACCCGCTGCGGATCGACACCCAGACCGGCGAACGCATTTTGGCAGGTGTCCTGCCAACTCTTACCCCAGGAGAAAAGTTCGGCAGCGGTGCACGGATACAGGCGTTCCAGCTCGCGGTGGTCGCGGGGGAGTGCGGCCCGCAGGTTTTCAATCGCGCGGGAATCAGCGGACGCCAAGCCGTGGTAGAGGGTGTCGATGATCGCACCAACACGCTCACGCAGAGGTGCGTCCGATTCGACGCTGGTCAATGCCGACAACGTCGCATCACGGCGCTCTGCGGTGCGGTGCAGCACGGCTGCCCAGAACCCGTCCACGTCGCCGAACTGATACTGAACCGCGCCCCAGGTAGCGCCGCTCTCCTTGGCGATTCGGGTTGCCGACACCGCGGCCGGGTCGCCGGAGGCCAGCGAGCGCACCGCGGCGTCCAGCATCGTCTGGCGAGTAGCCAGTCCGCGCTTATTGCTGCGCCGTTGATGCACGTGCGCTTGCGCCATTGCATGGATGTTAGCCGCTCCGCCAGAAATTCATAGTACCCACTATGAATTTTTCCGCGCGCCCATTATCATCCGGGACATGGCTAAACCGCCGTTGTCGATGAAGCCGACCGGATGGTTCCAAGTTGCCTGGTCCGACGAGATCGGCACTGGCGACGTCCACACGATGAAGTACTTTGACCACGAGATGATCGCCTGGCGGGCCGAGTCCGGTCAGCTCACCGTGATGAACGCCTACTGCGAACACCTCGGCGCGCACCTTGGTTTCGGCGGCAAAGTCGTCGGCGAGGTATTGCAGTGCCCGTTTCACGGTTGGCAGTGGAGCCAGCAGGGCCGCAACGTCTGTATCCCTTATCAGCATCGGCCCAATCGCGGCCGGCGGATCCGCACTTTTCCGGTGGTTGAGCGCAACGAGTCGGTCTACGTCTGGCACGACGTGCAGGGTCGTGAACCGTACTTCGACCCCCCGGACATCTTCGCCGGATTCAGCGACGGCAGCAGCGCCGACGACTACTACCCGCAGCAGAGGTTGTACCGCGAGCGCCTGGAAATGCATCCGCAGTACGTGCTCGAAAACGGTGTGGACTTCGCGCATTTCAAGTACGTGCACAACACGCCCATCGTGCCGATCTTCACCCGCCACGACTTCGCCGAACCGGTGTCCTTCGTCGACTTCACCATCACCTTCGAAGGCGACGACAACCAGAAGATCGAAGACATCGACAGCCGGGTGGAAGCCATCAACGGCGGACTGGGAATCGCGGTGACGAAAAGCCACGGCATGATCGACAACCGCACCATCTCGGCGATCACCCCGGTCGACGAGTCCACCTCCGACGTCCGGTTCATGGTCTACATCGGCCGCACACCCGGTAAAGATCCGGCCCGGGCCGAAATCAAGGCGCGAGAATTCGGCGAAGAAGTGATCCGCCAGTTCGAGCAGGACATCGAAATCTGGCAGCACCAGCGCTATTCGGACCCACCCGCGCTGGCAACCGCCGAGTACGAGGGGTTCACCGCAATTCGCAAGTGGGCCAAGCAGTTTTATCCCGACGGCATCGGTGGCAGCGCCGCCGAGGTGTACGCCGCATCGCAGAAAGGCTGAACCGAATGAGTGCACCGATACGCGTATTCCAGGTTGCCACCGGCAACGTCGGTTCGGAGATGATCAAGCGGATCGCGGCCCGGCCCGATCTCGAACTCATCGGCGTGCACTGCTACTCGCCGGAGAAGATCGGTAAAGACACTGGTGAACTGGTTGGCCTGGCTCCCAACGGAGTCAAGGCCACCGGCAGCATCGAGGAGATCATCGCGGCCAAGCCGGACGTCCTCACCTTCCATGGCGTGTTTCCCGACGAGGACCTGTACGTCAAGGTCCTTGAGGCTGGAATCAACATCGTCACCACCGCGGACTGGATCACCGGGTGGCACCGCGACAAGAACCACCCGCATCCGTCGGGCAAGCCGGTGACCCAACTTCTCGACGAGGCGTGCCAAAAGGGCGGTGCCACGTTCTACGGCACTGGGATGAACCCAGGGCTGAATCAGATACTGGGCGTGGTGTGTTCGGCTGATGTCGCCGAAATCGAGAACGTCACCACCATCGAGTCCGTCGATGTGTCATGTCATCATTCCAAGGACACCTGGATCGAGGTCGGCTATGGCCTGCCGGTCGATGATCCGGAGATCCCGGCAAAGCTCGAGAAGTACACCCGTGTCTTCGCTGACAGCGTGCTGATGATGGCCGACTGCTTCGATCTGCCGCTCGACGAGGTGAAGTTCAGCTATGAGCTGGGCGCCTGCACCAAGGACGTGGACCTGGGCTGGTACACGCTGCCCAAGGGCTCGCTAGGCGGTAACTACATCAAATATCAGGGCATGGTGGACGGGGTCCCGCGGGTCGAGACACATCTGGAGTGGCAGATGACCCCGCACACCGACCCGAGCTGGAACATCAAAGGCTGCTATATCACCCAAATCACCGGCGACCCGTGCGTCTACAACAAACACATGATCTTCCCCAAGCCGGGCGTGGATCTTTCCAATCCGGAGAACTTTGCCTCCATCGGCATGACCGTGACCGGCATGCCCGCGCTCAGCGCGATCAAATCGGTGGTGACGGCGCGGCCAGGACTCATCACCAGCGCCGACCTGCCGTTGCGGGGTTTCGCTGGGCGTTTCGCGCGGTAACTCTCGACACCTGGCCACCGCCGCGCGGTCACCGGGTGCTGCGCCGGGATTGCGTCGGTGCCAGACTAGGGGGCAGTGCTACGGGCTCGAATACGACAGGGATGCTGATAGACGAACTGTTGAGTTGGGTAGACAACATGGCTATGACGTGGGAATGGCCGCGGCGCCACGGTGCGACGGGGCCGGCCGCATGACCGCCATCGATCCTTCAGAGGACCATCCCGAGGCAATCACTCTCGGCCTGCACGACGCGTCGCCGCCGCACCTTGTGGACGCGATGGCCAAAGATGTCGAGCTCGAATTAGGTTGGGGCCGATTGATTTTCGGCCAGACCTTCGCCGATGCGGCCACGCTGACCGAGGCGCTGCGACGAGAAGTGGCCGGGCGTCGCGACATTTGCATCTACGCACGCGAATCTCACGTGGTGGTCGCCGGAGCCCCGACTGAGCTTTTCATCGATCCCAGCCACACCTATCGATTGCGCTTCGCAGATGACGCAACCCAGGACAGCCTGGCTCCCTCGCCGATCGGTATAACGGTGCGGACGCTGAACGACCCGGCCGATGCCGACGCCATGAATCGCGTCTTTGTGCGCTGTGGAATGGTCCCGGCACCGGTCGAGACGATCTGGGACAACCACTTGCACGCCGACTCGGTGACCTACCTGATCGCAGTGCGTGACAACGACAACGCCGTAGTGGGCACCGTGACCGGTGTCGATCATGAAGTGCTGTTCAACGACCCGGAGCACGGGTCCAGCTTGTGGACCCTGGCGGTCGACCCCGCGGCCGCACTTCCCGGAGTCGGGGAAGCGCTGACCCGGGCCCTGGCCGAGCACTTCCGCAGTGCGGGCCGGGCCTATCTTGACCTTTCGGTCGCGCACGACAACGCCGCGGCTATCGGCCTCTACGAGAAGCTGGGCTTTCGCCGCGTGCCGGTGCTGGCGATCAAACGCAAGAACGCGATCAACGAGCCGCTGTTCGCCCCGCCTCCGGAGACGGTCGACGACCTCAATCCATACGCGCGGATCATCGCAGACGAGGCGATGCGCCGCGGTATTTGGGTCGAGGTTCTGGATGCCGGGGCCGGTGAGATGCGACTCAGCCACGGCGGCCGCACCGTGATCACCCGTGAATCGTTGTCCGAGTTCACCTCCGCGATCGCCATGTGCCGGTGCGACGACAAGCGCTTGACCCGCCGCCTGGTCTCCGAGGCCGGCATCGTCGTGCCTCGCGCCCGCTTGGCGACCTCCGACGACGGCGACTACGCGTTCCTGAAAGAAGTCGGGGAGGTCGTCGTCAAACCAACGCGCGGTGAGCAGGGCAAAGGCATCACCGTGGGCGTCGTCGCGGATCACGGTCCCGAGGAGCTCGCCGCCGCCGTGGCACGCGCGCGCGAACAACACCCGGAAGTACTCATCGAGCAGCGGGTCGCAGGTAGCGACCTCCGGTTGGTGGTGATCGACGGTCGGGTGGTGGCCGCCGCGCTCCGGCGGCCGCCGGAGATCATCGGCACCGGTGAGCACACCGTGCGCGACTTGATCGCCGCCGAAAGCCGCCGGCGCTCTGCAGCCACCGGTGGTGAGTCACGCATACCTCTCGACGAGGTCACCGAGGCGACGGTCGCGGAAGAAGGCTGGATGCTCGACGACGTCTTGCCCCGGGGAACTCGGCTGCGCGTACGCCACACCGCCAACCTGCACCAAGGCGGCACGATTCACGATGTCACCCCTGAGGTGAACCCGGAACTCTGCGAGGTTGCGGTGGCCGCTGCCGACGCGATCGGGATCCGCGTGACCGGCATCGACCTGCTCGTGCCCGACATCACCGGCAGCGAATACGCCTTTATTGAAGCCAACGAGCGACCGGGCCTGGCCAACCACGAACCACAACCCACCGCTGCGGCTTTCATCGACTATCTGTTCCCGAACCATCCCGGCCAGCCGCTGGCGTGGACTCCCGAGGAGTCGCGACCCTAGCTGAAACATGATGTTGACCGGGCAAATCTCGTCGCCATCATAGTTTGACGGCTGCGTAACATTTCCGCCATCGATGGTCCTTATTGTCGGCGCAGCAAACATCCGACAATCCGATGCAATGCATCGCGGCGATAGGGACTCCATTGAGCGGCAACACAGTGCGCCTGCAGGCAATTACCAACGTCGAGGCGTACGTGCCTCCCGCGATCAGTTTCGACCCGGGCGAGGAGCCGGGGGAGATCTTCGGATCGAGTGTCTTCACTAAGGCGGAGATGCAGGCACGGCTGCCGAAGTCGACCTATAAGTCCGTGGTGGCAACGATTGACAGAGGCGCCAAGCTCGACCCTGCTGTCGCCGATACGGTCGCGGTGGCCATGAAGGACTGGGCACTGGAAAAAGGCGCCACCCACTACGCCCACGTCTTCTATCCCATGACCGGGCTGACCGCCGAGAAACACGACAGTTTCTTAGAGCCGGTCTCCGACGGGCAGACGTTGGCGGAGTTCGCCGGCAAGACCCTGATTCAGGGGGAGCCCGACGCCTCCAGCTTCCCGTCGGGTGGGTTGCGAAGCACGTTTGAGGCGCGCGGTTACACCGGCTGGGATGTCACCAGCCCGGCCTACATCTTGGATAACCCGAACGGTAAGACGTTGTGCATCCCTACGGTGTTCGTCTCGATGACCGGTGAGGCGCTTGACTTCAAGACGCCCTTGCTGCGCAGCCAGCAGGCCATGGGCACGCAAGCCGAGCGCATCCTGAAGTTGTTCGGCCACAGGGACCTCAACCACGTCGTTTCCTTCTGCGGCCCGGAGCAGGAGTACTTCCTGGTCGACCGGCACTTCTTCCTATCCCGGCCGGATCTGATCAACGCCGGGCGCACGCTGTTCGGCGCCAAGCCGCCCAAGGGTCAGGAGTTCGACGACCATTACTTCGGTGCGATCCCCGAGCGTGTGCTGGGCTTCATGATGGACACCGAGCGCGAGCTGTTCAAACTCGGTATCCCCGCCAAAACTCGGCACAACGAAGTGGCCCCCGGCCAATTTGAGATCGCGCCGATGTTCGAGCGGGCCAACATCGCCTCCGACCACCAGCAGTTGCTGATGACGATCTTCAAGACGATCGCCAAGAAGCACGGCATGGAATGCCTGTTCCACGAGAAGCCGTTCGCGGGCGTCAACGGATCGGGTAAGCACGTCAACTTCTCGATGGGCAACGCCGACCTGGGTTCTCTTCTGGTTCCGGGCGACACTCCACATGAGAACGCGCAGTTCCTGGTGTTCTGCGCCGCGGTGATCCGCGCTGTGCACAAGTTCGCCGGCCTACTGCGCGTGTCGGTCGCCTCGGCCACCAACGACCACCGGCTGGGCGCCAACGAGGCACCGCCGGCGATCATCTCGATCTTCCTCGGCGAGCAGCTGGCCGACGTGTTCGAGCAGATCGCCAAGGGCGCGGCGACGTCGTCAAAGGGCAAGGGCACCATGATCATTGGCGTCGACACCTTGCCCCACCTGCCGACCGACGCGGGCGACCGCAACCGCACCAGCCCGTTCGCGTTCACCGGAAACCGGTTCGAGTTCCGGGCCCCCGGCTCGGGGCAGACGGTTGCCGTGCCGATGATCGTCCTCAACACGATCATGGCGGACTCGTTCGACTACATGGCGACGGTCCTGGAGAAGGCCGTAGCAGATGGCGAAGACTTCGACAAGGCGGTGCAAAAGCTGCTCACCGAGGTCATCACCGAACACGGTGACGTGGTGTACAACGGCGACGGGTATTCGGAGAAATGGCAGATCGAGGCGGCCGAGCGGGGATTGCCGAACCTCAAGACCACCTTGGACGCTATTCCCGAGCTGATCACACCGGCGTCGATTGAACTCTTCGAGAAGTACGGAGTATTCAGCGAGCGTGAGCTGCACAGCCGCTACGAGGTCCGCCTCGAGCAGTACGCGCTGACCGTCGGGGTTGAGGCCAGGCTGGCAAAGGAGATCGGCGCGACGGTTATTTTGCCGGCCGCGCTTCGTTACCAGACCGAGCTGGCACAGAACGTCGCCGCGTTGAAGGCCGCCGGCGTGGCAGCGAGCACCGCTGCGCTGGAAGCGGTTTCGGCACCGATCGCCGATCTGGAGGCAGGTTTGGCGAAGCTGACCGTGGCGCTGTCCGACCATTCGGCGGAGTCGGTGCTCGATGAGGCCAAGCATGCACAGGAAGAGTTGTTGCCGGCGATGGCGGCGATTCGGGCAGCCGCCGACACACTCGAAGGTGTTGTGGCCGACGACCTGTGGCCGCTGCCCACCTATCAGGAGATGCTTTACATCCTCTGAAAGTCAGTGACGGCCGAGCCTCTCTTGGACCGTGTCGGTCAGGAAGCGTCGCGTCGACACCGGCCGGAAATCGCGGGCCGCGTCGGTGAGCGCATCGCGGGATTCTGCGCTCAGCTCGATGTCGGCGGCGGCGACGTTGAACTCGAGCTGCTCGACGCTCGATGCTCCGGGGATGGCGACCACGTTGGGCAGGCTGATCAGCCAGGCCAGCGCCACCTGAGCCGGCTTGGCGTCGACCTGTGCGGCGACGTCGCGCAACCTCTGCAGCAGCGGCTCGATCCGGCGCAGGTTCTCGGTGCCGAAAAGCGAGTTGATTAGGCGAACCCCACCGGGCCTGTTATTGACGCCGTACTTGCCGCCCAAAAGTCCTTGCGCCAATGGGCTGTAGGCGATTACGACGCGGTTCTCGCGCTCGGCGAACGGAACGAGGTCGTCGAGCGCGCCCGGATGGGCGAGGGAGAAATGCACCTGGTTACTGATGACCGGTCGTCCGAGCGCGGCATCGGCGCTGTGCCAACGAGACAGCGAGTAGTTCGAGACTCCGGCTGCGCCGATGGCGCCACTGTCGAGCAGGTCGCGCATGCCCGGCATGATCACCGAGTCGGGGACCACCGGGTTGGGCTGGTGGATCTGGTACAGGGGAATGCGGTCCAACTGCAGCCGTCGAGCACTGGCCCGCGCGCGCTGTTTCACGACGGCAGGGAAGGGGGCAACCGGGAAGATCTTGGTGGCCACCGCGACTTCGGCGCGCTCGTCGCCGAGCGCCTCGCCGAGGATCCGTTCGCTTCTACCCAGTCCGTATATCTCGGCGGTGTCGAACAGCGTGACGCCCAAGGCACGGGCGCGGCGAACGATGTCTCGGGCGGGTCCTGCGGCGTAACTCTCGCCGTAGCCCCACTCGCGCGACCCGAATTGCCAGGTGCCCAGTCCGATCCGGCTGACCCGGCCGACTCCGTCGACGTCCAGATACTTCATACTGCTCACCGTAGTGAGCGGCAACCTACTTCGGCTAGAGGCGGCGTGGGAGCGCGCGATCGCGCCGTGCCTTTCAAGTACCTCCCGGACTTCTTGGCTTCGGACAACGTCCTCTTTGTCGCATAGCTCGCAAAGCTCGGTTAGGACGGTCTGCAAGACGTCCAGGCGTGCAGAGGCCTGGGTCAGGGTGGCTAGCCAATTGTCGTAGTCACGCTCGTCGGAGCCCATCTCAGCCACGGCGAAAGAGGTCATGCCCATCTGCTCACACTCCCGAAATTCATACGCGCGCTGGGCGTGCCCCGCCCATTGCCAGCCCGGATTAGCCCGTCGTTGATGTGTGTAAACTCACAAACCCGCAGGCCACCGACTATCCGGAAGCAACATCTAAAGACCTGGAATTGACGTCCAATCGCGCGAGCCCTCGCCGGTTGGCAAGGACGTACATTGCGCCGATGGCCGGGAGTCAGCGGCGTAGTTGACGGCCGATACGCTGTGCCTTGCAGCGGGCTCGTTACAAGAGAGGGCGAATATGTCAAGGACAGTGGTGGTCGGCGCGTCAAGTGGCCTTGGGCGTTGCATCGGCGTCGGCCTCGCGCAGCGCGGCGATCACGTCGCGTTGCTCGCGCGGCGTCGCGCGCGCATCGAGGCTGCTGCGAAGGAGGCAGGCTCGGGCACGGTCGCCATCGAATGCGATGTCACAGACGAGGGATCGTGTCGATCGGCCATCAACGATGCCGCCGACGCGCTCGGCGGCATCGACAGCCTGATCTATACGCCCGCGATAGGGCCACTCGTCCGGATGATCGACACCGATGCGGAAACGTGGCGGCGCGTCTTCGATACCAATGTCATCGGTGCGGCGCTGGTGACGGCGGCGGCGGTGCCGCACTTGACGGCCTCGGCCGGCAAGGCGGTCTACCTCTCGTCCGACGCAGGCCCTTTCGGGCCGCCGTGGCCGGGCCTCGGGGCGTATGGCGTCAGCAAGGCCGCGCTTGAGCAGCTCGTCGATGCCTGGCGAGCAGAACACCCGGACATCGGGTTCACGTGCCTGATCGTCGGGGAGTGCGGGGGCGGCGAGGGCGACGCCGCGACGGGAATGAATGTCGGTTGGGATATGGACCTCGCCATGAAGGCCGTTCCGCTGTGGTCTTCGCGTGGCTGCATGCCGGGCAAGTTGATGCCGGTCGAAGACCTCATCGAAGTGGTGCACACGATCCTGCACACCAACTCCACGACGTCGATGCCGGTCGTGGTAGCGCGGGGGGCGCCCGCCAGCCCGGTCGCGTTCCCGGATTCCGGTTAGGCGTAAAACGTTTACAGTTGCGCTGACAACGACGAGCGAAGGAGACGCCGAATGGCGTGGTTCCTGGCCCTCCAAGGCCCATCCCACACACCCCATCAGTCGCTGGTCTACGAGCTTCAGGACGCGGTGGATGTGGACAAGATCGCGCAAGAGCTGGTTAGCTCCGCGACGCTGGACCGGGTGGTGCCCATTCCTGCGGTGCTGTCGCAGAACAAACGTCGACATCAGAAAGTGACGCTGTATGTCCGGCCCGCCGCTTGGGGCCTGTGGGCGTTTTACGAGCTGTCCGAGGAAGACCGCAAACAGCTCTTGAAGGACAACCCCGTGGTCAACGCGATCGCCCAAGCGCAGCAGCGCGGAAAAGCGAACGCGGCGGGTCAGCGGGGTCCGATGACGGTACAAGTCAATCCGCTCACCGGCCAGGTCGGACCGGCCAACCCGGCCTAGACAGCGCAGCGCGCAGCGCTATGCGGTGTTTTCGGAATCGCCGAACTCGTCGGTGACTGACGCCGCCCCGAGCGTGGTCAGCATTCCGACGGCCGCGCGCTGCCAGGTGAACATCTCGGCGCGGCGCCTCGCACATTCGCGCCGGTGATCTTCGGGCCGGCTGACGATCCCGCTGACTGCTTGTGCGATGGCCGCCGGGTCGTTGTCGGCCAACGCGCCGCTGTCTGGGGTGATGATTTCGCCCAGGGCCGACGTGCGGGAAACCACGGCCGGCGTCCCACAGGCCAGCGATTCCAGCGCAGCCAGCCCGAACGTTTCGTGCGGACCTGGTGCAAGCGCGACATCGGCCGAAGCCAGCAGCGCGGCAACGGTGTAGCGATCGGAAATGAAGCCGGTGAAGTCGACCGGCAGTCGGGCGGCTTGGCGTTGCAACCGGGCCCGCAACGGGCCGTCGCCCACGACGACCAGTCGAGCTTCGACGCCCGCTGCACACAGCTCCGCGACAGCTTCGATGCTGCGGTCGGCGCGCTTTTCGACCGAAAGGCGGCCGCAGTGCACCAGCAGGATCTGCGACGGCGCGGCCCAGCGCTGGCGCACCAGGGCTGACCGCCGGCACGGATGGAAGGTCTCCAGGTCGACGCCAAGTGGAACGGTGACGGTATTCGTCGCCCCGATGCGGTCGAACTCTTCGCGGGCGAAGCCGGTCGTGCACACCACGGTGTCGTAGTTGGCGGCCGTTCGCCGATTGGCGAAGTCAGCGAACTTCTGTGCGGCTCGCCGCGGAAGTATTTGGCCCGCAAGGCGATCAAGGCGCTCGTGGGAGATCATCACCGTGGTGGCGCCGTGTTCCCGGCCCCAGCGGCCCAGTGATCTCAGCGTGAGCCGGTCAGAGACCTCCAAGGTGTCCGGTCCGAGTGTTTCCAGCAGGGTCCGCACTGGTCCAGGCAGCACCGCGCGGTAGCCGCCGGTGAAAGGAATCAACCTGGCGGGCACGGTGATTCGAACGACGCCCGTCGGCAGCTGGCTGTGCTCAGCGTGTCGACCCGGGACGATCAGAAACACCTCGTGGCCCGCGGCGCAGTACTCCGCGCCCAGCCGGTCCACGGCGGTGCGAAGGCCGCCGGAGCGAGGTCCGTAGAAGTTGGCGACCTGAACGACACGCATACAGATCAGCAGAACCGCCGCTTGTGTGCGGTCAACGATCTGACATCGACGGTTAGTTGAACAAGGCATGAACTCCAAGAACCGGAGAGGTCGATAAGAGCCCTCAGGTGATGGGACGGAGGCGGAAGAGCCTGATCTCGCGTGGTGCGCAACTGGCGCGGTAGCGCTCGTAACCGGCGTAGAAGTCGGTCGCCTTGTCCCACGCCGAGGCGCGGTCCTCTCAGGTCAGCAACTCAGCTCGATATTGTGCGGGCGGACCCATGAACTCCACCGTGTATTCCGGATGCGCCAACAGGTTGGCCGTCCAGGCCGGGTGTGGCGGACGACCATAGTTGGACCCGATCGCCAGCAGCCCGTCGTGGTCGGCAATCAACACCAGCGCATGCGTGCGCAGCTTTCCCGACTTCGCTCCGGTCGTGGTGACGAGCCCGACCTTGTCGATTCCGACCGAACTCAGCCGGCCGTGTGTCCGGGGGATCAGCACTTTGTCGATACCCGGTGGCATACGGAGCAGGAACCGGTAGCCGGCCGGACTCATCGCTGCGCGCTCTATCAACGCCTCATCGAGTCGCAGCCGGCGCCCGCGAATCGGGCTTTCCCGCCTAGAGGCACGCGTTGACGGTACCCAATGCGCGGTTTGCCCATGAGCTGTTTGACGATTCGTGGTCGATGACGACATCGCGCCGTTACACATTGCGGCGCGTGTGTATTCCGCGAACCATCCCGGCCTTATTTGGAATCACTGAGCGGAGTCTAAAATTGGCTTAATTCCTTGGAAATACTCGCCGAAGACAACGGTAGGCTGAAGGCACGCGAGTTCCGACCGGCAACGCCGTAGGGCTATCGCACCGCGGTGGGGGTTGGGGTTACGGCGTGGAATGGGGATGACTAGATGCGCCATTTCGCGGCCACATTCACCGTTGTCGGCATCTGCATTCTCGTCGCGGGATGCGGCAGCGGCGGCAACCAAGCAAGTGGTAAGTCGACGATGACTACCACATCCCTCATCCCGCGACCCGTGGTAGAGCGCGAGCTCGATGACTTGCTGCTCAACCCAGAACAGATCAGCCCCGTGATGGGCGCGAAGGACATGGCGGTCACCAGACGGCACGACGCGATGTCCGACGACAGCGCCACCATGAAACCCATAGAATGCCTGGCCATCGACGGCGTGGCGCAAGCCCCGGTCTACGCCAACAGTGGCTTCACCGCCGTTCGCGACCGCGCACTCAACGATGGCGATAACTTCACGCACTATGCCGAGCAGGCAGTGGTGCTATTTCCCACCGTCAAACTGGCCCGCGTCTTCTTGATTGCGTCGGCGCTACGTTGGCCTGTCTGCCACGGCTATACCCACATCCAGTCGGGAACCGAGTGGACGGTCGGGCCGATATCGGACACCAACGGCGCACTGAGCGTGATTGCAACGCAACAGAATGCGAGGGCCGGCGGTTGGGCCTGCGGTCGGGCGCTGGCGCTCAAGAACAACGTCATCATCGATGTCAACACCTGCAGCCCAGACCCGAAGAACTCAGCCGTCGACATCGCCAACCTGATCGCCGTCAAAGTGCCGATGCGCTAAGGCCTTTGCGTCGTCACTCGGTGTCGGCGGGTTCGAGAAGTCGCACCTCCTCGAGGTCCATCACCGCCTGCACCTCGCGCAGCACGATGTCGTCAATGCGATTTTGGTCTCGAAGCTCGATGATGGCCCGGCGCTTGTGTTCGAGCACGCCAAGGCGCACGCGTCGAAGCTTATCGTTCCGCTCGGCCACCTTGTTGGGTCCCTCGGCGTCGCCGCCGTCTTCGATGAGCGCCGCGTGTTCTTCGTATTCCTTTCTCAGGCGGCGCAATAGCTCCTCGCTGATGCCGATTTCACCGGCGACCACCGGCAGGGCTTCGAGAGCGGCCTGGGAGCCACGACAGCGGGCCAGTTGCAGTTCGTCAGCGTGACTTACGTCTTCGGGCATCCGGGCCCAACGCACAACGTCGGGCAGCGTGCTGCCTTGGACGAAAACGGTCACCAGGATCACGACGCAGACGACGAAGACGATCAGGCTGCGATCCGGAAACGGGGCGCCGCTACGCGTGGTCAGCGGGACGGCCAACGCCGCGGCGAGCGACACCGCGCCGCGAAAACCCGCCCAGTTGGATACCACGCGTTGCCGCCAAGCGACACGGCGGGTGCGCTGCACCGCGCGGCGATCCACCGTGCGAAGCAAAACGGTGACGGCTTCCGCGCAGGCAAACCGACTCACGATGATCACCCCGGTGACGGCAAGAGCCAGCAGTGCGGCGTGCCGAAGTCCGCCGTCGACGCCGGCTATGCCGCGCACCGCGTGAGGCATTTGGGTGCCGACGAACACCCATAGCGAGCCGTTGATCAGGAACGTCGCCAGATCCCAGAACGCAAATGTCTGCAGTCGGGAACGAGCCCGGGTCACGTGCGGCGTGGCATAGGCCAGCATGAGAGCCGATACCAGCACCGCGACGACGCCGCTGCAATGAATTGCTTGCGCGAGCAAAAACGCGGCGAATGGCGTCAGCAGGCTCAGCGCGCCCTCCTCTAGCGGCGCGTCGGTTCTGCGGCGCGCCTGCGTCATCACGAGCCCGACCAGCAGCCCGGCGGAGATGCCACCGACGTAGGAGCCGACGAAACGGGCCGTCAAGGCGGCCGGGCTGACCGGAGCGCCGCCGACCGCAACGGAGACGGCCACGGCGAACAGGACGAGCGCGGTCCCGTCGTTGATGATGCTCTCCGCTTTCAACACGGTCACTGTCCGGCGCGGTAACTGTTTCGCCAGGCCGGCCACCGCGGCGGCGTCGGTGGGGGAGAGCACGGCACCGAGCACCGACGCCGCGTGTGATTCCATTCCGAACGCCCGTGCCGTCCATGTCACCGCCACCGCCGTGACGATGACCAGCCCGATGCTGAGGAACACGATGACGCGCAGGTTTGCCCGTATCTCGCGAAAGCTGGTGTTCAGGCTCTCCCAATAGAGGATCGCGGGCAAGAACAGCAGCAGCACGATCTCCCCATCGAGCCGAACGGCGCCGAACTGCGGGATCAAACCGAGCAAAGCGCCGAGCAAAATCAGCAGAACCGGCGGGCCCACGCGGTAGCGGCGGCCGATGACCGTACCCACGATCACCGTGGCAAAGAGTGCAACGATTACGACGAGCCCAAACACCAGCACATCATCCTGTACGAGTCCGGCCGCGTCAGAACCGAGAGCAGCTCGGACTGTCTGCGGGTCAGGATCGGCAGGGAAATCGCAGGTCGTCGATCAGAGTGCGGTCCGCTCAGCGGACCGCACTCTTGCCCAACCAGACAGATCGGCTTGTAATGAAATCTATCTTCAAGGAGTTGATGGCGCTGAATACGCACCGACCCGGTTAGGCCGGGCCGTGGCGTCCCGTCATCCTTCGCGGTGGTGGGCCACGCGGACATACGCGACGAGCGTGCGTGACATCGAGGAACGTCGATGCTGCTCGGAACCAGATTGCCGTAATTGTAACCGTCAAGGAGGAGAAATGGCTCAGCACGTGGTCATGACCGTCAGCGGAACCGGCGTCGATATGTGGGACCAGACCCCGCCCCAGCCAGCTGCTGTCGCAAACGCTTTGCCCGGTGTAGCCACAGGAAACAGCGGTCCATTCTTTTGGCAGCCCGTAGGGAATTATCCCGCCGCCGCTTTCCCAATGGGTCCGTCGGTCGAAGACGGTGTACAGGAACTAATCCGACTCGTCAATGACACTTATCCGCCGGGAAATCCTGTAGGGCAGGGCATAATTCTTTTGGGGTATAGTCAAGGTGCCATTGTCGTATCGCACTTCATGAGAGATCATGTGGTCAACCCGAGCGGGGAATGCCACGACCGCTGGCCAGACATTGTAGCCGTGGCAACATGGGGAAACCCCTGCAGAACGCCCGGATATGCTTCTGGAAATGATTTCGCTGGCTGGCCAGATCCAGCAGAAGTAGACGGCCAGGTAACCGGCGGTATCGCTGGCCCTGATGACCTTAAGCCTGCGGTCTATGTGCCCGTAAGCAAAACGGTCACGCACTATTGGGGAGAATTTGTCAACACAATTGGCGACGGAAATGACCTTTACGCCGACTGTCCTGTAGGAAGTAATCCGTGGACAGCTGAAACTGCAACCGGAGTGGTCGAGACAAACATCTTCAATATCGTCCAGAACGTCACCGGGCCCGACATTACCCAGATCATTATAGAGGTCGTTAGCGTACTCGGCACGGCTGGGCTTGAACTCATCCCAATCATCGAGGCCATTGTCAATGGCGGCCTGTTCTTGCAGGCCGGACCCGACGCCGCGCATTACACTTACGACATTGTCCCAATTACCAATTTCATTGCTTTGGCCGGATCTGAGACCCAACCGTACGTGTCGATCAGTTCGCCGTCCCCGGTTTAAGGACTTGCTGGTGGAACGGGGAGGCTGACCCTAATCCACTGTCCGAGTGGCGGGCTCGGTTCCACGCGCGGTACCGGCGGCAACGGCGGGAGTAGAAAGAAGGCGTGAACGGCGTCGATGATCTTGTCCGCTGTAGTAACGGCAGTGGTCCGCTCAGCGGACCACTGCCTTGTTAAGCGGTCGCCACCGGCGCGTAATGCCGTTACCGGTAAATCTAACAGCCGCGCATTCTGGCCTTTCTGGCCAGCGTGTTCCCTCGCGAACTGTTACGGTGCGAGCTATTGAGTTATCGGGTCTAGGGAGAAGACCTGGAGGGGGACTGCGTGTGGGTTGACGATTTCGAGGGGCACTGGCCGAACATCGACGACGTGGACGACGACCGGCTGGTCGAGATCCGCAAGAAGACGGCCGAGGCTATCGACGACCCGATCCTGCTTCTTCAGCAGCCGTTTGCGTGGTACTGGGATGACCAGTTGCAGCGCATCGACGGCGAGATGCGCAGGCGCGGACTTGACCTGTGATCATCGAGCCATCGCCGAGTCGGGCGATGCCCAGTCGGTCGACACCTTGCGATGCTTGATCAGCCAGGTGTCTCCGTCCGGCACGAAAGTGTCGCGGTAGCGGCCGATGTGGTCGAGCCCGATATGGGTGACCACCGTGAAGTAGCACGAGACGTGCGCCTGGTCGCGAGTCAGCTCGGTGAACAGCACGTTGGCGACGTTGTGCCGGACGATCGGCTTGACGTCGGCGCTAACGGCGACCTTCCCCGTGACACCGCGGAGAAACGCGACGATCTCGGACCGACCGCGCAGTGGCTGCATGCCTCGTATCTCGAGAACACCGTCGGCGCAGAAGGTCTCGGCGAGTTCGTCGAGCCGGCCGGCGTCACCGGCCCAGTTGTATCGCGCGAGCGTGTCACGGATGTGCTCACGGGCGACGAGTTCCCACATCTCCACGGTCATCGACTCCTAACCATCTGACGCTACAGTCCAAGGTTCATGAGCAACCAAGTAGACGCGCAGCGCCGTGATGTCGCGTTCAGTGTCCTGGGCGGCCCTACGACGGTTGTCGACATCGGTGGCCGAAGGATCGTGATGGACCCGACCTTCGACCAGCCAGGTCCTCATGACTACTTGACCAAGACAGTCGGGCCCGCTGTGCCGGCCGCGGCGCTTGGATCCATCGATGTCGTCTTGGTCAGCCATGACCAGCATCCGGACAACTTCGACCAGGAGGGACGGCAGGTGGCACTTGCCGCTCCGCTCGTCCTGACGCATCCAGGCGCCGCGGGCCGGCTCGGGCCGCCGGCTGTGGGGCTCCAGCCATTCGAGTCTTTCGAGCTGCCCGGCGAGGCCGATGCCAAAACTCTTACGGTGCAAGCAGTTCCGGCCGTACACGGGCCGGCTGATGGCCAACGCGACGCCAGTGGTCACGTCAACTGCGAGGTGACCGGCTTTGTGCTGTCGGGGCCAGGCCTGCCGACGGTCTACCTCAGCGGCGATAACGTGTCGATCGGCGCGGTCAGGACGGTGGCCGAGCGGGTGGGCACCGTCGATGTGGCGGTGCTTTTCGCCGGTGCGGCGCGGGTGCAGACGAAGGAGCGTGGGCGTCCGCTGACGTTGACGGCTCAACGGGCCGCGGCGGCCGCCGAAGTGCTTGGCGCAAGGCTCGTCATTCCTGCCCATGTTGACGGGTGGGCGCACTTCAGCGAGGGGATCAACGAATTCGTCAGCGCCTTCGACGAGTCCGGAATCAGCGACATCCTTGTCGTCGTCCCGCACGGCGAGTGGATCGTGCCCAACTGGCTCTAACCCGTTGCGATGACACCGGCAGACGACCACGGCGTCACCCGGCCGTCGGTCTCGGACCGGAATGCATCTGGGATGTCATCGGTGACATCCCATGTCGCGGTGAGCCTTCCGACGCCAAGGGCGACGGCGCAGTTCACGCCAAGCTCGACGAGTTGGTCTTCGGTGAAATGGCCGCGCAGCTCGTCGTAGACGGTGTCGTCGATCGCAAGGTGGTCGGTGGCGAACAGGTCGGCGAACTTCAGCGCAGCACGTTCGGCGTCGGACAGGTCAGGCGCATCGGCGGGCCGTTCCAGAGAACAGACGGCGTCTTCGGTCAGCCCGTCGTCGATGGCGCTCTGATAGCGAACCGACATGCAGCTTCGGCACTGGTTGTGGAATGCGATGCGCAACCGGACCAGCTCAATCAGCCGTGGAGGAAGCGTTCCGGTCGAGCGAAGCGCCGCGTTGAGTGTGCCGAGTCCCTCGGCGACCTT